>JAZGDW010000030.1:0-16269 GCA_036478295.1 Candidatus Krumholzibacteriia bacterium | reverse complement strand
CGGGATAGTTCCTCTTCAGACTGATTATCTGATTGGTTTCCCCGAAACCCGTAATCAGGTATCCCTCATACTTCTGTCCCACGTAGTACGGAACATAACCGGTTTCACCGGGATTGAGAGCAAACGTTTGTACGGGTTGGGTCAGGTTGCCGGTGAAAGGGTTATTGAACCAGGGCCTCCAAGGGGTAAAATCTGGATACTCGCCGTTCTGGGTGGCGTATGCCTCAACAGAGTCTCGAAGCGCGTAGCAATTGGCTATGACGAGGTCATCAAGCAACGGCTGCGCGTCGACGGGGCGATTGTCGTCTCCGCAGCCTCCGGCGAGTAAGAGCGGCAAGACAAGCAATATCAAAGACTTCTTCATAGCACATTCCCCTGGCAGGAGTCATCGGGGAATGTGCAATTTGTAGGCCAGTCGGCCAAGGGTGTGGCAAGGCGGCCGTAGCTCCCCAAAGTGGTCTCGAACTCTCAGCCGAACTAACCCTGTGAGTCCGAATCCAGCTGCAGACCGATTCGTTAATGGGTAGTCTTCCCGCTGGGCGACCAACTCATCTGAAAATCCGTGTGTCGGCGGTTCGATTCCTCTGTGCCTACCTCCTTTTCTGCCTAGCGTGTGATCCCTTCGTCGGCTTGGATTCGGTCAGGTCTTCGCCTTCCCCGAGCAGTGCCTCCACGGCTCTCCGAATATTCTCGGGCAGCTTGTGCCAGTTTCGCAGTCCGTCGATAACAGCAGGGGGGATGTCGTCTAGTAGGGAATCTAGATCCCCGCGAATCTCCAGCACACCCGGAGCGCTCCCCCAAACACCCCAAAGACTGACTGCTACAAAAAAGTGGCGGATGCACAGCAGCGGTTGAACGCACTGGGCGGCGGCGAGGCGAAGTGATAGAGCGCGGCTGAGCGCCAGAAGATTATGTGACCGATGACAAACACTTCGCCACGGATCGGCTGCTCCGGCAGCGTCTCCAATATATCTCCATGACTGGGGTGGACGGCAGTGGATTCGGGAGGACTGTGGAGGACAAGTGGCGGCGGAGTAACTCCAGTTTCCTGAAGCGGTAGTGACCGAAATCGCACGCCACCATTAGGTTAAGGTTTGCACTACGACAGGGTTCGATTCCCGCCGCCAACAGCAGATGTAAGAATAGATTATTCGCCCTCCTAATCCTGTCCCCCAAAAAAAAGCGGAGCCGTCTGAACAGACGGCTCCAACACCGGTTCCTTGCCCTGCCTTGCCACGTGTAGTGGCGTGGCAGTGTGGGTTGCCCGGTAGGCGGTAAGGCAACCCTGAAGAGGGTTGACCGTTTTCCGGGTCTCCAGTTGAGGGATGATAGCCCTCCACCGGCACGCGATGCAGCGAGAGTCAAACCGGTGATGACTGCATTGCTGCTAATAATATTGTACCAATTCGTGAATTCTTGTCAATCGGGGAAAAGACTCCATGGCGCAGATGACCTTCCAAGCGGGAATATACTCGGAACGAGCTTGAAGCGCACAGTTCCGAGGCACTCCGCACAACATAAATTTCGTGACTGTCCGCGCAAGCTATGAGGCCCCGTTAATACCCTCAATCACCCCTGCATTCCGCGGTTCGTAACAATGTTCGCAAGCGTTACAACAGGCTGTAACTCATTCATAAATTGGACGTTACACTAACAAAACTCCTGCTCCCAAAGCAGGTGCGCTAACCGGACTGCGCTACGCCCCGACGGAATGCCGTAAATGCGAGTATAAACACGAAATAGAGTGCGTTGTCAAGCGCGGGCAAGCGACGGTACGGGTCGGTTACCCACTAACCGGGTGACGGTCGCGGGTTGCACGCTGCCCCGTCCACGAACGACAACTGCGGCGATCGGCACCTACTTCTTTGAGTGCCCAGACTCTGGAAAATGCTGTAGAATCTGCGCCGTACGACGAGTCTTGCAAAGCGGTGCGTCCCCCGGATGGCAAACAGACCCATGCGACCGACCCAGAATACGATCCTCATTATCGCACCATACTGGCGCCACGCCGGCCACGTGGGCCATTACCGGGTCGACAGGTATGCGCGTTGGCTGTCGCAGGCGGGGTATAACGTCGTTATCGTCAGGGCAGGCTCGACCGACGCTGTGGAGACGACAAGTCTCGGTCATGAATTAACGATCCGCGATCCCCTGGGCCTCTATCGCGATACGGACGCGCAGACGACAACCAATACCAGAAGGAAACCCAACAGGTACCGGAGACTGTTGGCATACCTGATGTTCAATCCGGACCCGACAATTGCATGGGTGCGGCGCGTGGTTACACACCCGCTGGTCGAAGAGTATGGACGGGGTGCCGCCTGCGTGCTCTCCTCCAGCCCGCCGGAATCGATTCACCTCGCCTCGAGCCGGATCGCCGAACGGCTGGGCACGAGGCTTTGTATCGACCTCAGGGACGGCTGGCTCGACGAGCCGCACAAGCCCCTGCTGCAAAAATACAGACTACAGAGGTGGCGCGAAGGCCGGCTGGAGAGGCGAGTCTTCGCGCAGGCGGACAAGATCGTCGTCACGTCACCGGTGTGGAACGAATTGCTTGGCACCCGGCTGCCTTTCACACGCGACAAGACTGTTGTTGTAACGAATGCGTATCCGCTCGCCGGGAGCGATACGAGCGGTGTAAATCCGCGTGATGCCGTGAAGGATGACGCTGCGACCGCGAGACACCGTGGACGATCCGGCGTCGCGGTCACTGCGGAAAACCCGGATCCGCTCGATCCCGATGAAACCCGCGCGATACACCTGGTTCACGCCGGTCGTTTCACCAGCTCCAGTAACGCACGCGCACCACGTCACCTGCTCGGCCTGCTATCCAGCGCAACGGAACAATACAAGAGCGGAGGGACCATTACGCTGCTGGGAGATTTGAACCGCGACGACCTGCGGGATGTGGATCGCTGGAAGACTCCGCTTCGACGCACCGGTTGGGCGCTGCAATGTGAACCGGCGGTAACACGAAAACAAACGCTCGAGATCCTGCGGCAGGCAGATGGACTGCTGCTGCTTTCCGTACTGCGAGGGGTGATTCCCCTTAAACTATTTGAATATATTCATGCGAAGAAACCCATTTTGGCCGTGACACAGAAGGCGGGTGCGGTATGGCGCGTGGCTGACGATGTTCCACAAATGTTCCTCGCGGATTATCGGACGCCGGCGGAATCGATCGCCGTGGTCAAGCGTTTCCTCGAGGCGTGTACGACGGGCGAGTACGAGGCGCACACGCCGGACGTTTACTCGGAGGACCACCTGAGAAACATCTTCATGAACGAAGTCATGACGGTTTGCGATGCTCCGGTGGGCCCGCAACATTAGCAATTTGGACGTGCGATCTTGCCGACTATGAATATCGTTATCGTCAACTGGAATGCCGGCGATCTGTTGCGGGAGTGCATGCAATCGATTCGCGACGCAACGCGCCACAACTTCACCCTACGCCAGGTTATCATCGTCGATAACGCGTCGACCGATGGCTCCATGGACGCGCTGGACAAAAGCGCCCTGCCCCTGACAACCATACGCAATCCTGAAAACGTGGGGTTCGGAGCCGCCTGTAACCAGGGCGCGGGACATAGCGAGGCAGATTACGTTCTCTTTCTCAATCCGGACATGCGCCTGTTCGAGGCGTCGCTTGACAAGCCGATCGGCTTCATGGAACAAGAGAATAACAGTCGCGTGGGTATTTGCGGGATTCAGCTGGTCGATGATGACAAGCAAATAAGCAAGACCTGCGCGCGCTTTCCCACCCCGGCCCTGTTCTTTAACAAGATGGCGGGTCTGGACAAGCTGGGCCCCAGGCTTTTCAGGACTCATTTTGTAACGGACTGGGATCATGATGAAGACAGGACCGTCGACCACGTCATGGGCGCGTTCTACCTCGTCCGTGGATCGCTCTTTGCACAACTGGGGGGGTTCGACGAGCGGTTTTTTGTCTATCTCGAGGACCTGGATTTCTCGTACCGGGCGCATCAGGCGGGATGGAGCAGTTATTATCTGGCATCGGCGAAGGCGTATCACAGGAGTGGCGGTACGTCGCAGCAGGTGAAAGCAAGGCGCATGTTCTATGCCCTGCGAAGTCGCATTTTGTACGGCTATAAGCACTTCGACCGCTGGCAGGCCGGCGGGCTGATGGCGGGCACACTTCTCCTGGAGCCGCTGATACGGCTCCTTCACGCGGCGAGCCGCCTGTCGTGGCGGGCCATCCGCGAGGTTCTACGAGCCTATTTTCTTCTCTATGCGGATGCTCCCCGCATTTTTTGGACGGCCCATAAGACCTAGGAAGCGGTTCGTCTTGAAACCCTCTCATTGTTGCTGCATTCTATCCCCGACAGCGAGGCGGCACGGTATATTACGCCGCCGTGGCCTTGTATGAGGTGGACCGTTGCGGACGCAAAAACAGGCAAGCCACTCAGAGGAAAAACGTCGGGACCGGTTCAAGACCGATGTGACCCGCGGTCTGGAGTCGTTGGCAGATCTGGACGGGATCGACATCGTGGTCGGCATACCGTTTCACGGGGAAGCCGACACGCTGCGCGGCGTGGTGACGACGGCGATACGGGGGCTCGAGCGGGCCGGGCTGTCCGAGCGTGCGCTGGTACTCTGCGTAGGACCGGAAGGGCATGCGACAACGCTCCGCTCCGCGCTTCGAGGCAAGCGGGGACGCCCGGAGGTCCCGACGCGTTTTTTTCTGCACGCCCGCCATCTCGAAGGCCGCGGATGGGCAATCAACGCCGTCATGGAGGCCGCCTCGCGCTTCGCAGCGCCTCTGCTGTTACTTGCACCCAACCTCGTCCCGCAGGCGGGCAAAGTCGAGAAGCCCGGGCGCGGCTTCTCACCACTGTGGGTCACCCAACTCCTGGAACCAGTCTGCGAACACGGACAGGACCTGGCACTCGCCCGGTTCAGTCTCAACCCGCTCGCCCATCCCGTGGAGTCCCTCCTTGCCTTCCCGATGCTGACCGGCGTATTTGGCCTCCACCTGAGGCAACCGACGCCCGGTGTCTTCGCGATGTCGCACAAGCTCGTTCGCGGCTGCCTTCCCGACGCCGACACATGGTCGGAGGAAACAGGTACGTACGGGTTCGATCCATGGCCCATTTGCCGCGCGCTCGCGGAGGGTCTGACGATCTGCGAGGTGCCCCTCGGAGTTCCCTCTTTCCGTCACGAAGTGGGCAAGCTCAAATTAGTCTTTCACCAGGTGGCGCAGGCGCTCTTACACCAGGTTGTCTTGCACGACCGGTCATGGATCGATCGACCCGCGCCGGTGGCCAGGCCACAAGTCTTTGGCCCCATGCTGGACGTCGCGCCGCACAAGCTGCACTTTACGCCGGACACCTTGCGGCGGCGTTTCAAACTCGAGTTCAATCATTACGACCACACGCTCTTTCCCAAGATTGTGCCCGGCGATCTCCTGAAAAGAATGGAGCGGCTCGCCGACCAGGGGGCGGTCCACCTTGCCCTTGACGATGAAGAATGGATCGAGATCGTGCGTGAATTCGTGCTCGCCTACGGTTTCGAGAGTGAGTTCCATCCGGACGATATCGTCGACGGCCTGTTCGCTTTTTTCCTTGCCCGGCTGGCCCGATCCATCGACGAGGTTACGGCGTTCGAGAAAACCTTCCACGCCGGCAAGCTCTTGCGGGCCACCGCGGCCGATGCCGTGGTAAGACGGGAAACCGAATACGTCATCGAGAAACAGACAGACCGTTTTGTGGACCAGTGGCCGCAGTTTCGGCAGGCGTGGTTGGAGCGCAAGAGCTCCGCCGCTTCCTATTTGCCGCGGATCGGTGCATGGGAATTCGTCCCGAACGTCGGCGTTATCGTGCCGCAGGAGCTTACCAAGAAGGACGGCGGCTCGGTGTGGGCCAGCCAGATCTACCAGGAACTCATCGACCGCTACCGCAATCAATTCACCGGGTTTATTTCTGAACATCTCGGCGTTGTCGAGGCGGCGGCTTCTTCCGAAATTCTGCAGCGGGTGCACCAGTTCATGCACGGGCTGGACCGCGCGCTGGACAGCGACATCTTTCCTCAGAACCTGACAACGGTGGACGGAACACGGCAGATAACCGAAGACATCTGCCGGCGATTTGTCAGCGGGAGCCGGGGGGATGGAAAGAGTTTTCAGCTGACACCGGAAGCCGCCGAGAATCTGCTTACGCAGATACCCCCGAACAATCTCCTCATGCGCACCCATTGCGACAACGTCCGTTCCCTGCTCGATCAGTTCGATCCCAACGACGCGCTCGCCACGGCGGCCTGGACAGACCAGCAGAATTATCTGCAGCGTGTCATGGACTATTTCGCCAAGGAAGGTGACGCGACATGGTTCCACCGGGCGCCGATGAGGTCGGTTGTTGTCGGCCTCGAGTATCTCGGTTATGCAACGGAGCTCAGCGGCACGGCGGGTCTGGCGCGTCTGGCCGGACGCATGGCGGTCGTGAATCTCCAGCCCGGGCTCGGGGGCGAGTTCCCGAAGCTATGGTTTTTCCTCAAACTCATTCAGAGTATCATCGGCGTCGAGTTGTTCTCCGAAGTCTGGGAGAGCTTCGCCGCCGAGAAGGATTTCCGGACCCGTGTCGTCTCGTCCATCCGCGGGCACTGGGGGCGGCACGTTTTGAGCGCACACAATGCGTTCGAGAACCGGCACCAGCGCATTCTCGTCGATCGGATCAAACGCTTCGCCGCCGGCCTCGACGAAGAATCTCATTCCCAAAAAACGGAAGCGGCGCGTTTTCTAAGAGCGGCCATGGAAGTCTATCACCTGTCGATTACACTGCCCGATGCCACGTTCGTGCCGCTGTCCGCGTGGACGTGGGCCAGTTTCAGCGCGCGTGGAGGGATGGGGCCGCCCACGCCGCTGTCGTCACTCGTCGAACGGGACTGGAGCACGCGCGAGTTTCTTACCCTCTATATGGAAAGAGCGGGACTGGGAGCCGAGAACACGATCGACCAGAAAATCATGGAACTCATGGGCGAGGGACGTGAATCGGAGAACCTTCGCGACCACCTCCTGGACGTGCGGGTCGACCCCGATCAGCTCGTGGTCGCGCAGGCGCCGAGCAGCATGCCACCGGCCTCGGGCGCGCTTACACGCATGGGGAAAGGGCCGCTGCTCGAGCCGGTTCCCGAACACGCGTGGGAGTCCCGTTACGTGCTCAACCCCGCCGCTCTACGGCTCGGCGACACCGTTTACATCCTCTACCGCGCCTTCGGTGAAGATGAAGTGTCGCGCATCGGTCTCGCGTGGAGCCATGACGGTGTCCACATCGACGGACGTTGCGATCGCCCGATTTTCGAACCCGTTGACGCCACGGAGGCCGCCGGATGTGAGGACCCACGTGTCACCGTGATTGGTGACCGCATCTATATGCTCTACACTGCCTGGGATAAGAAAATCGCGCAGATCGCGATGGCGTCTATCCCGGTGCAGGCCTTCATCGAGCGACGCTTCGAGGAGTGGGAACGCCACGGTCTCGGGTTTCCAGGTCTGGCCAACAAGGACGCTGTTCTCTACCCCGAGAAGTTCGACGGGTCCTGGGTGGTCTACCACCGTATCGATCCCAATATGTGGGTGTCGTACCTGGAGAGCCTCACCTGCCCGTGGCCCAGAACCGGACAGCAGATCGTAACCGGGCCACGGTCGGGGATGATGTGGGATGGAATCAAGATCGGCGCCGGCGCCCAGCCGATCAAGACCACGCATGGCTGGCTCAACATCTACCACGGTGTCGACTACGAGAGAACCTATCGGCTCGGTGTCCTGTTTATGGATCTTGCCGACCCTGCTCGCGTGATCTATCAATCGCCCAACCCGATTCTGGCGCCGGAAACCGATTTCGAAATAGGCACGCATGAAGAGCGTGACTACTGGGTACCCCACGTTGTCTTTGCTTGCGGCGCCGTTCCCGCCGTGGACAAGGCCGTCATCGAACCAGAGGACGAGATTTTCGTCTACTACGGCGCGGCGGACACGTCGATTGGCGTGGCCAAAGGAAAGCTGCGTGATCTCGTTCCCGTGCTCAACGGACGCGGATCGTGACAGTCACAACGACGTTCGTCATACGGCTGCACTGCTAATGTTGTTCGGAAAATTCGGGATGCTCATGTTCGACGCCATTACTACCGTTCGACACCGAAGTGGCGTCTGAGCCGGCCAGCCGGTGCAGCGTGAGAAAAGCCAGCAGACAATGAACCGTCGCCGCTGTCCCCTGATTGCGGTTGGCGCCGCTCGCCGTCAGCCCGTCGTGACACCCGCCGGTCGAAAAGTCGTACATTGTCTCTTCCATACGGTTCGCGCCAAGGAACCAATCGGCCGCCGAGCGGATCGGCCGCAGTAACTCATTGTCCCTGCCGGTCTGGTACGCCGCGTCGAGGGCGGTAATGAACGCGGAGGCCGTGGTAGGCAGTTCCTCTTCCTCGGGGTTGTCTCCTCGCCTCAGAAAGACAGTGCCTTCAACCGTCGCTGTGCGAATATTGGCGATGAGCTCCGAGGAGAGCACGCGCATTCCATCCTGCCCGAGACTCGAAGCGGCCATCGTCAGCGCCTGGGCGGCCACCGGCCAGTCCGGTGCCCGCCAGCGCTCGATCCAGTCCGCCTGCCGGCATGCCTGTTCGACCTCGCCTGCGTTCTCGGCCAGGTAGCGCCGCACTTCCGTCGCTCCAGGGAAACGCGTGAGGTAGTGGACCGCACCGAGCACCGCGTAAGCGGCTCCCCATTGACTGGTGAAATGTGCGTGGGGCAGGAGACGATGGAAGAGATCGTTGGCCGCCGCGGCAAGCACGGACGGGCCCCGGTTGACGCCGTGTCCAAGCGCCCACACCGCCTTGCCCAGGGCTACTTCGGATGCGCGACCCTTGCGGTGGCGGGTGTAGTCGAGTGCTTGCGCAACGTCCCGGCCATTACGGATGAGATTCTGTAGCAGGGCAAGAAAGGTCCCGGACAGGCGGACCGCCTCCGTCGCGCCAAGGATGTTGTGATACTCGCAGCTGGCAACGAGCGCCGCGGCAGCATCCTCCAGATGGTAGCCAAAACTCCAGTCCGGCAGCGTGAACCGCGCGTGGTGGGAAGGCCCCGTATCATCGCTCAACCGGACCAGGTGATCGAGCTTGGGCAGCGGCAGGTTCGTCGCCGTAATGGGACGCCGCGTCTCTGATGCTGCGGGCCACTTTGTCGCAACGTGGCTTCTAACTTCATCGAAGAGTGCAAGATAACTCTTTGCGACATTCGGCCAGGTCATGTGGCGAGAGTATTCATAAGCTCTCTTGCGAATCGCGCTGAGTTCGCGTTCGTCATCGAGCAGCTGGATGATCCGCTGTGCGAGCAACCTCGAATCACGTGTCGGCACCAGGCAGCCGCGGCCATCCGCGAGAAGCTCCTGGGCATGCCAGTATGGAGTGGACACGACGGCCTTGCCCGAACCTATCGCGTATGCCAGGACACCGCTCGTTATGCGATCGATGTTGAGGTACGGCGTCACAACGATGTCCGAAGCACCGAGGTATTCAAGCAGCTCTTTCAAACTCACGAACTGCGAATAGAAAAGCACGTGGTTCTCGATCCCGAGCTCCCGCACCCGCCGCTGGAGGCTCAGCCGGTAGGATTCGCCTTCTTCAGCCTCGATGGTCGGGTGGGTGGCTCCGAGTATAACGTAGACAACGTCCGGATGTCGCTCGACGATGGCCGGCAGCGCTTCGAGCATGTATTCGAGGCCCTTCTCGCGATGGAGGAGGCCAAAGGTAAGAATGACCCGCCGTCCTTCCACACCGAATTTGTCCTTGTAGAAGTTCGGATCGACGAACGGCACGTCGTGTATCCCGTGGGAGATGTGAACGACCTTATCGCGGTGAACCCCATACACGCTTTCCAACAACTCGAACGCTTTCGCACTCATCACGACGATCCTCTTGGCCATCGCGGCAATTTCGCTGAAAACTTCCTTTTGAAGGGGGTCCGGTTCCTTGGGCACCGAGTGACACGTCACAACCAGAGGAGGATGGAGATCACGGAGAAGCGTAAGCACGTTGGCACCCCACTCACCACCGAAGATGCCGTACTCATGCTGCAAGCTGATGACGTCGAGGCGGCTGAAGTTGAGAAAGTCCGCCGCGCGCGAGTAATCGACCTGGTAGTCCTGGCGTATTTCGAATTTGACCCTGTCCGGGTACGGGTAGCCCTGAGGGCGCTCGTTCATTGCGGTGACGATGACCGGCTGTTCCGGGCCGGACAAACGCGCGGTCGCCTCGGCAAGGTCGTGGGTAAATGTAGCAATACCGCAGGCTCTAGGAATGTAGGTCCCGATAAAAGCAATGCCCCGGAAATGCCGCACGTCGTCGTGGGCGTCTAGCATATCTCCCCTCCCGTCTAGCATATCTTCCCTCCCGTCTAGCATCTTCCCCCTCCCCAATAGCTCTACCCGTTCAGTATAACCAGGCACGGAAAAAATGCAAAACATTATGCACCACTTCACGACAGTTCAGAGCAACAACATAAAACTTTGACACTAAAGATGTTATCGCTTAACACGATCCGGGAGCCAGCGAGGCGGCGTGCTGTTGGGTTGTCGACAGAGCCGTCGCGGGAACGAGCGGG
Source organism: Candidatus Krumholzibacteriia bacterium (assembly GCA_036478295.1). Taxonomy (GTDB): domain Bacteria; phylum Krumholzibacteriota; class Krumholzibacteriia; order WVZY01; family WVZY01; genus JAZGDW01. The sequence continues at coordinate 5,663 of JAZGDW010000030.1, read as the reverse complement.
CGGTACGCCGGTGGATTGTTGACAGAACCGTCGCGAGACTCGGTGGGTGGCGCACCGGTTGGCTGTTGACGGACCCGTCGGTGTGCAGGTGGCGGTGCGCGGTTGGGTTGGTGACGGAACCGTCGCGGGTACAGGTGGTGGCGTGCTGCTGGGTTGTTGACCGAGCCGTTGCGGGGAACAAGCAGGGGGGCGTCGGTTGGGTTGTTGACAGAGCCGTTGCGGGAGCGAGCGAGGATCACCCCGCGTAGCGGGGTAGCCGAGCGAAGCGGAGCGCGGCGAGGGAAACAATACAACCGGCGCCCCCCAGAGGTGTAGCCGAACGAAGTGGAGCGCGGGTCAGGAAACAGTCAACCGGTGCACCGCCCGTAGCCCCCTCACGCGTACCGCGACCAGCGCCAGATTTCCTTCAACCCGGGCCGCTTGCCGTACATAAGAATCCCTACGCGGAACACCTTCGCACTGAAGATGATGACCCCCCAGATCGAGACGGCGAGCAGAGCGATGCTAAGCAGTATCTGCCACATTGGGGGCTCGGCCACCGAGATCCGCGCCAGCATCAGCATCGGTGTAAAGAATGGAATTAGGGAGAGCACCGTGGCCACCGTGGAGTCCGGATACTCGATCACAAAGAACATCAGCATCAGCGGCAGGATGAGCGGAAGCATCGCGAAGATCTGCAGCTGCTGGGCGTCCTGTTCCGTACTGCATACCGCGCCGATAATTGTAAAGATCGCCGCGTACAGGAGAAATCCCAGCACAAAATACACGCCGAGGTAGAGTATCTCGGTCGGTGAAATCTGAATAAAACTCGCTATCTGCGCCGTCATCATCGACGACGAGAACCCGATGGCCAGCATGATGACCGACCAGATGCCGATCTGCGTAAAGCCCAGCGCGCCGAGACCGAAGATCTTGCCGATGAACAGGTCGCGGGGCTCGACCGAGCTCAACATCACCTCGATGACCCGCGAGCTCTTCTCCTCGATGACGCTTCTCTGGACGGCCACGCCCCAGGAGATGAGCATAAAGTAGAGAATCATGACGAACACGACCGCGATAATGAGGTCACCGGCAACTTCCTTTTCCTCGAGGATGCCGGACTTCGTTATCTTTTGCTCGTTGAAACGCACTCCCCGCGTAAGCGCGGCGATGCGATCGGAGTCAATCCCCTCGCGGGCAAACCGCTGCTTGATAACAACCGGTGTGAGCCTGCTCTTGAGTGAACGCGTGATATCCTCGTTCAGTACGTTCTTCGAGATATAGTCGACCTTGCCGTCCTCCAGCACGTCCGCGGGCACTTCGAGGGCAACGTCCAGCTCGTCGGCGGCGATGTCTGCAATCAACTCTTCCCGCAGCCGGTCAAAATCCCCGTCGACCGGGCGGGCATCCCTCACGAGATACTTCGGTTGCCCGTCTTTGAGGGTATCGGTCAGAGTCGCGAGGAACTCGGGCGCGATCACACCGGTTCGATCCAGTACGGCGATTCTCACCTGGTCTCCCGGCACGAAGAAGAGTGCCAGGACCGGGATGGAATAAATCAACAGCATCAGGATAGGCGCGACGATCGTACTGATGAGAAAACTCTTCTTACGGATGTTTTCCATGTACTCGCGTTTTATGATGAGATGCGCTTTCATCGCCATCACCCGGAGACCTGTTCGATGAAGATGTCATGAATCGACGGTTCCGAGATCTCGAACTTGTGGATGGCCACCTTGCGGGCCGCCTTGGCCAGGATTTTCTGCGGGTCGCTGCCGTCGCGCAGCCGCAAGAACAGCTCGTTCCCGCGATCGTTGACGCTTTCCACTTCGGGCAGCTCGCGGAGAAACGCGCCATCCCCCTCGAAGCGGATCGTCACGGCGTTGTGGCCGTATTTCTTCTTGATCGATCTCAGAGTACCTTCCAGCACTTCCTTGCCCTTGTCGATGAGACAGATCCGCTGGCAGAGTTTTTCCACCTGGTCCATCATGTGGGTCGAAAAAATAATCGTGTGCCCCTTGCGGTGAAACTCGAGCATGATGTCTTTGAGCACGTCCGCGTTCTTTGGGTCCAGCCCGGTGAACGGCTCGTCGAGAATGATGAGTTCCGGCGAGTGCATGACCGTTGCGATGAACTGCACTTTCTGCTGCATCCCTTTCGACAGCTCTTCCGCCTTCTTCTGCGCCACGTCGGCAAGATTGAGGCGTTCCAGCCACTCGCTAGCGACGCTACGCGCGTCGGTCCTTTTCATCGACTTGATTTCACCGAAGAAGGTCAGCAGGTCGAGAACCTTCATCTTGCGGTAGACGCCGCGCTCTTCCGGAAGGTATCCAATCCGGTCCTTGCTGGCCTCCGTAAGCGGCAAGCCGAATATCTGGATATCACCGGTATCGGGGTAGATAATCCGCATTATCATGCGGATAAGGGTGGTCTTGCCGGCGCCGTTGGGTCCCAGGAGGCCGTAGATGCTGCCCTTCTTTATGGACAACGAAATGCCGTCGACCGCCCGCGTCCCGTTGAACGCCTTCGTGACGTCGCGGATTTGCACCAGCGGGCTCGCCGCCACCACTTTTCGCTCTATCGGCCCGCGTTCAGGCATTCCAACACCAACCTGAGGTTCGGTCGTTCAGAAACGCAGTTTGCACCAATTGATTCAACGCTCGCGACAGAGGCTGCAACGCAACAAGAGTTCGCGCATCTCGACCAGCGCCCGGTAGCGGTGGCTAATACGGTTCTTCTCCTCGAGGCCCACCTCGGCCAGAGTCTTGCCCGACACGCCGATCTCGAAGACGGGGTCGTACCCGAAACCGCCCGTACCCCGGCGCGCCTCCGCAATGCGGCCCTCGAGAATCCCCTCTGCTACGAGCGCATCGGGGCCGGTGGAGCGGGCGGCCGCCGCGCCGTTCCCCCCGAGCATCATAACCGACTCGGCGTTGGATTGCTTTTGCAAATACTCTTGAAAGCGGACGGCGACGGGCGGCGTGAGCGCCAGCGCCGCCACGCAGCGAAAGCGGGCCGACCGCTTCTCTCTCGGCTCGAGGGGCACCCCCTGCATGGCCTGGAGCAGCTTGCGCACGTTGTCCTCGTAGGTTGCATTATCGCCGGCATATCGCGACGAGTAGATGCCCGGCGCTCCGCGGAGTACGTCCACTTCCAGACCGGTGTCGTCGGACAGTGCGCACAGACCGGTGGCGTCCCGGACCGCCCGCGCCTTCTTGAGCGCGTTTTCCTCGAGCGTCTCGCCGTCTTCTACGACTTCCGGGACGTGTTCGAAGCGGTCGACAGGAACGAGCACGACGTCGAGCGATACCAAAATGGCTTCGATCTCCCTGATCTTGTCGGTGTTTCGTGTGGCGAGAGCGATTTCCATTGGCCCGGTGACGGCGCTACCGCAACATCAGAACCAGCGTTACGAATCGGCCGGGGCGAGGGTACTCGCTTCGGCCGCAAGACATTCGGTGATTAAACGAGTTCAAGAGCTTGCTTCTGGGCGTCGATGAGTTCCATGCAACCGTTGTGAGCCAGCGCGAGCATCTGCTGCAGCTGTTCGCCGGTAAAGGGCACTTTCTCCGCCGTTCCCTGCACCTCGATAAACAACCCGCTCTCGCTCATCACCACGTTGAGATCGACATCGGCGCTCGAGTCCTCCTCGTAGTCGAGGTCGAGCAGGATCTGCCCGTCGACCACGCCGATGCTGATGGCGGACACAAAGAAGTTCATCGGGTGCGTGTCCATGTTGAGCTTCGACAGGGCGTCGTAGAGCGCCACGCAGCCGCCGGTAATCGCCGCGCAGCGTGTTCCGCCGTCCGCTTCGAGGACGTCGCAGTCGATGATGACGGTGACCTCACCGAGAAGATTGAGCTGCGTCGCCGACCGCAGGCTCCGGCCGATGAGCCGCTGAATCTCATAGGTGCGACCGCCCCGTCCACGTACCGCTTCGCGCGTGATACGTTGATGAGACGAGCGCGGCAGCATGCCGTACTCAGCTGTCAGCCAGCCTTCGCCCTTTCCGTAGAGAAACCTGGGCACGCCTTTGTCGATGGTCGCCGAGCAGATAACCCGCGTGTTGCCCATTTCGATCAGCGCCGACCCTTCCGCGTTCTTGAGGTACCCGCGGTGGATGGCCACCGATCTTTTTGCATCTGACGCCCTGCTGTCAACGCGCATAAACTTTATCCTTTCTTTCCTCCCCGGCCATCGCTCGCCGGTGGGTGCGGCGACCGGAGCGGCAGAACGGGGGTTCTCATGGTCAGACAGTCCTCGGCGCACGAGCCTCGTGCACGTGGAGTATTGGTTGCGCGCCTGCGCACTGCGGCAGCATTTCGCTCATTATGGCTGACTGAAGGTACTCAAGAACTCGCCTGAGAACCCCCATTCCGCCACTCCGGCTCAGGTGACCGCCTTAAACGGCGAGCAATTGCACGTCCGGGATGGGCCGGCCGAGGATCCGCTCACCCACCTCTTTGAAGTTCGGTGCGATGTCGCTCAAGAAAACCGTAAATTTGCCGCCCGCGTCCTCGCGCAGCAGTCCCCCGTCCTGCAACCGGCGCTTCACTTCATTGGCCGTTTCCACCGCCGAATCCACCAGGGTCACGCCGTCACCTACCACACCCGAAATGACATCCGTCAACAGTGGATAGTGCGTGCACCCCAGCACGAGGACATCGATCGACCGATCGCGGTACTCGGCGAGATAGCTTTCCGCCACAGCCTTCGTGATATCACCGCTGACCCATCCTTCCTCCACCAGCGGCACGAACAGGGGACAGGCTTTGGCGATGACCTGTGCCTTCGGGCTGACGGTCTCGATCCCCCTCTGGTAGGCCCCGGAACGAATGGTGCCCGCCGTACCGATGACACCGATCTTCGAGGTCTTCGACACCCGCGTCGCAGCGCGCACACCGGGCTCGATGACCCCGAGAATCGGCAGTGGAAACTCATCCACGAGCACCGGCACGGCCTCCGCGGAAGCGGTGTTGCATGCGACGACGATGAACTTCACTCCCTGGTCGATCAGGAAGGAAACGTTCTCGCGCGAAAACCTCAGCACCGTGTCTGAGCTTTTGTTGCCGTACGGCACCCGCGCGGTGTCGCCAAAATAGATGAAGTTTTCACCGGGCAGGCGCGAGAGCAGCTCGCGGAGAACGGTCAACCCGCCGATGCCTGAGTCGAAAACTCCGATAGCGCCGTTATTCATCAATTCTCGTCCTGTTCTACCGCCACTCGCTCACGAGAAACGGTTCGTACGCATCGATGTGGCCGGCAATCGTGCCGATCTGCAGTCCCTCGACCAGAATCTGCACCGCCTGCACTTCCGGAAAGTTCTGGGATACTGTACGAACAATCGCCGCGATCGTAAAGTACTCTGCCGAGCTGCCCCCCGGATGGCCCGAGACGATCTCGCTCGTAAAATCCAGGTAGAGCGTCGCGCTCTCCGCGTCGTAGAACGCGTCCAGCAGCCGCGTCCCCTCGGCGATGGTGCTGACCCCGGTCTGCTCGGGCCCGTCGAGCAGGGCCTCCACGACCTGGTGGATCTGCTCCACGAATTCCTTGCTGATGGCGACCAGACGTGTTTCGGTCACCAGCGCCTGGTCCTCGGGGTCGGCGAAGAACAGCGTTACCGCGCGACTGCCCTCCGGCACGCGCACGACGCGCTTCGGCAGCCAGTCGGCCCGCCGTTCTTC
>JAZGDW010000003.1:0-5150 GCA_036478295.1 Candidatus Krumholzibacteriia bacterium | reverse complement strand
TGGAAACCATGCCGGCCTCCCAGAACTTGACTGCCGTAACGGCCGGTCTTACGGAACGCGACCTGGTGGCCGTGGAACAGAGCTATTTGCTCAAATCCGAGTTTCAGAAGTCGCGCCTCGGTGCCGGCTGCGTCGAATAGGAAGCTGAGACCCGCGCATGCTCCAACGACTCGTCGAAGGCTCGATTAAAAATCGTCTCGTGGTTTCAGTATTGTTCCTCGTCGCTGCACTACTCGGCGTCAGGGCGCTTCTCACCCTGCCCGTGGATGCGTTTCCCGATACGACACCCGTCCAGGTCCAAATCAACACCGTCGCACCCGCGCTTAACCCCGAGGAGATCGAGCGTCAGATCACGTTTCCGGTCGAGACCGGTATCTCAGGTCTTCCCGGACTCGAGAACGTTCGCTCCATTAGCAAGTTCGGCTTTTCCCAGGTGGTCGCGACCTTTGACGACGGGACCTCGATCTACGATGCCCGCCAGCTCATTCTGGAGCGTCTCGGGACGGTGCGGCTCCCCGAGAGTATCGAGCCCCCATCGCTCGGCCCCATCGCGACCGGGTTGGGCGAAGTGTTTCATTACATCGTCCGTTCACCGGACGCGTCGCAAAACCTGTCCGAGCTACGAACCCTCCATGACTGGATCATAAAACCCGAGCTCCGTCGCGTTGCCGGCGTGGCCGAAGTCAACTCGTGGGGGGGGTATAAAAAGCAGCACGAGGTGATCCTCGATCCCAAAGCCCTGATTGCCTACCACCTCACGCTGCAGAACGTCATCGGCGCACTCCAAGCAAACAACCGCAATGTCGGTGGCGGCCGAATCGTTTCTTCCGGTGATGCGCTTCTTCTTCATGGGGTCGGGCGCCTGACCACCAGCGACGAGATTGCGAATGTGGTAATCGTAAGCCACGACGGCGTGCCCGTGCGTATTCGTGACGTCGCAGACGTACGGCCCGGACACGAGATCCGCCGGGGTGCGGTCACTGCCGGAGGTGAAGGTGAGGCGGTCCTGGGATTGGCGTTCATGCTGATGGGAGAAAACAGTAAAGAGGTAACGGATCGCCTCAAACAGCGGGTCGAAGAGATTCGGGGAGCGCTTCCCGAGGGCGTCGCGATCGATGTCGTCTACGACCGAACGGAGCTCGTGGACCACGTCATCACGACTGTCAAGCACAACCTCTTGTTGGGTGCGATCCTCGTGATCGTGGTTTTGTTTCTCCTCTTCGGCAGCCTGAGCGCCGGCCTCATCATCGCGCTCACCATTCCCCTTGCCATGGTTCTTGCCGCCCTGGGAATGAAGGAATTTGCGATTGCGGCCAGCCTTTTGAGCCTCGGTGCGATCGACTTCGGGATCATCGTAGACGGCTCGGTCGTCATGGCGGAGAGCAACATGCGGCGGCTCGCGGAACGCGTCCACAAACTTGGACGCGCGCTGACGCGCTCAGAGCGCGCCACGGTCATTCTGGAATCGAGCAAGGAAGTCGCCCGACCGGTATTTTTCGGGGTCGCGATCATTACGCTGGTCCTCGTGCCGATCCTCACCCTGGAACGAATCGAGGGCAAAATGTTCCAGCCGATGGCGCTGACATTGATATTCGCGCTACTCGGCGCTCTCCTCATTGCGCTTTTCTTGACGCCGTCGCTGTCTCTTTGGTTGCTTCCTAAAAGACCGTCTTTTCGCGAGAGCGCGCTGATGCGTGGGTTGCTTGCAACGTACGAGCGGCTTCTGGCGCACGTACTGCGCTTTCGCCGGGCTGCGCTTGTGTTTGTCGTTGTCCTGCTCGCTGGCACCGGTGTGCTTGCCGGCCGTCTTGGATCCGAGTTTGTGCCGCGCCTCAGCGAAGGCGCCATCGTGCTGAACGTGGTGCGTCTTGCCGGCATCTCTATCGAACAATCTGTGACTTACAATACCGTCATGGAGAATGTGCTTCTCGATGCGTTCCCTGACGAGATCGCCGACGTGTGGAGCCGAACGGGCTCGGCGGAGATTGCCACCGATCCGATGGGCACTGAGTTGACGGACGTGTTCATCACTCTCAAACCCCGGAAGAAGTGGCGAGTGGCACGCTCCCAGTCGGAACTCGTTCGCGCCATGGAAGTCGTCGTGTCGGATCTTCCCGGACAGACCGTGGCATACACCCAGCCCATCGAGATGCGCGTCAACGAGATGGTCGCCGGCATACGGTCCGATCTCGGCATCAAAGTCTACGGCGACGACTTTGACGAACTGCTCCGCATCTCCAATGACATCCAGCGCCTTCTAACAACGGTGAGCGGGGCCGAGGATATCTCCGGCGAGCAGTTGACCGGCCAGCCCATACTGCGCGTGCGCGTCGATCAGAACGCCATCGCCCGTATGGGGATCCCGGCCGACCGAGTGCTCGAGATGGTGGATGCCGTCGGTGGCATTACGGTCGGTGAGATTCAGGAGGGTGAGCGACGTTTTCCACTTGTCGTTCGTTTGCCGGACCGGTTTCGCCAGGACCGCGACGCGCTCTCTTCGGTACTCATCCCGACCGAGGCGGGTTCGGTGTTGCCGTTGGGTACACTGGCCTCCGTGGAAGAGACTGAAGGCCCCGCGACTATTACACGCGAGTGGGCGCGGCGCCGCACGGTCGCCCAATGCAATATCCGCGGTCGCGACATGGGGTCGTTCGTCCAGGAAGTGCGCACGCGAATAGCACAAGAGATCACCATGCCGCCCGGCTACACCGTTGAGTTCGGCGGTCAGTTCGAGCAGCTCGAGCGGGCCCAGGCGCGGTTTCGTGTGGTCGTGCCGCTCACACTTCTTCTTGTGTTTTTTCTCCTTTATCTGAGCATGCGCCGTATCGGCGACGCGCTGATCGTCTTCACCGGGATCCCTCTAGCGGCGGTGGGCGGAGTGCTTGCGCTGTGGATCCGCGGGCTTCCCTTCAGTGTCAGTGCTGCGGTCGGCTTTATTGCCTTAAGCGGCATTGCAGTACTCAACGGACAGGTACTGGTGAGCACGATTCGTAGGCTGTTATCCGAGGGAAAGGGAATGTTGGCGACGGTGCGGGCCGCGGGACGGCTGCGTCTCCGTCCAGTCCTCGCTACTGCAATTACCGACGCCGCGGGATTTCTTCCCATGGCGATGTCGATGGGGGTGGGAGCCGAGGTGCAACGGCCGTTGGCGACGGTCGTGATCGGTGGGGTTTTGACGTCGACGTTGCTTACACTCTTCGTGTTGCCACTACTGTTTGTTCTTTTCGAACGGCGGCTGAGCAAAAACGCAAATACCATGCCGTGAAGAGATACGGCTCCATGGCGCCGCGGATTTAAGTCCGCTGCGTCTACCATTCCGCGACTCCTGCGCCTGCCATCACTGTCACGATGATCTTCCAGCGCTCGCCCGCACCGGCCCCTTGGGGATCGCCGCAGGTTTCAACGGGTCCGGTCCACTCGGGCGGCATAGCTGAAATGGTCAAAGTAGCTTTGCCACAGAGCGTCGGACGAAGCGAACTCGTTCGAGCCGAAAAGATAATCGACTACGGCCTCCCTGACACGGGCTAGTTCCCTTAGCCGCGGGTGCGAATGCCCGGCGTCAAGGCTCAGATCAAGCAGTTCGAGCGCCCTTACAGCAGCCCTCTGCGCATATTCCGCGTTGCCCTTTCTCCGCCAGCGCATGGCCCGACTGACCTCACTCCCGATGTTGGCCATTTGTTCGGCCAGCGATAGCTCTATCCACCGTCCCGAAGCGAGCTCTTTGTGTTGATAGGTCATTTTTTCATCCACTTGTTAACAATCTCGACGATCTTGTCGCGTATCACCGGGTCCTCCACTCCCCGGCCCGCGTTCCCCTGGGATGGGCGAACGTTGATCAAGGAATCGAATTCGATGAAATCGTCCCCGCCCAGGTCGGGATAAAAATTGATTCCCCAGAGGTCATCCTGCCCCGATCCGTTCTCGATAAGCAAAGCTTCCAGATCGGAATGTAGTTCGGCATCCAACGCGACCACGCCCAGTCTTACATCCGCGACTGCCTTGATCATGTCGCCGAACGTGTCCGCGGCGATTGTTTTCAATTCACCTACCGTCACGGTTTCCTTCAGTATCTTCATGTATCCTCTCGAACTCCAAGTGGTATCGCAACAGCCGGAGCCCAGTCGTGGGCGCTCTTAAGTCCGTCTGCCCGAGGTTGTCCCCGGCAACGTTACCACAATGAGACATCCGGTGTCGACGACCGGGGCCCTTGAGCGCACCTTTTGGTGGAGATGGATAACTGATGACGCCTTTGTCGATGTCGGTTTCGCCCTCGCCGAGAATCGTGTATTCACGCTCGTCACCCGAATCGACGGCCTTGATTGTTACTCGTTTCCCCAGCGTGACGACGTCCGGGGCGAGGTCTTCTTTGCGGACGATCCTGGCTTTGCCACTTAACCGGTCATAATTGAGCTATATGGCGTTATATCCGTTCTAAACGCCAACTTATACAGTTATAAGCGCTCATACGAATTATGATCCCGTTATATAGAACGATAAGGGTGAATAAAGGCGGTTATGGCGGGTAATAACCATAGCCGCCCCTCTGGCGGCAGACTGTTCGAGCTGCTGGGGATACTTCACGGGCACGATGCACGTGCATTTTGGTTGCGTGCCCGGACCTTCACTCTCTCGTGGATCCAGCCGGGCCGTGGCAATAGTAACGCTCGAGCTCCCGATAAACGTCCGGGTACTCCTCGAGAAGCGCAAACGGTGTTTCGAAAAAACTCTCGGTGACGATGGCAAAGAACTCCGCCTCGTCTCGCAGGCCGTAGTCGTCCAGAACCGGCTCCACGCCGGATTCGATTTCCTCCGCGAGCTGCTCCATTGCCGCGTCTAAGACCCGCGCCCAGGAAAGATATTGCTCCGGAGAATTGAGCCTCGGCGTCCCGTCGAGCTCACCGTTCTCGAGGTCGAGCTGATGCGCGAACTCATGAAGTACGACGTTGTACGCCGGGACGAGTTCCACGTCGTCCTCCGTTTCCCCGGCGCTCCGATTCGACGTGCCATCCGATTCGGTGGTCTGGACGAACTCCTCGTGCAGGGGACGATCACGCGACCTGCCGTTGCCGGATCGCTGCCGCGGTTCACCGTCCTCTTCGGATGGCGGCGCGGGCGCCACCGCACCCGTGACGCCGTCCCACGAAAGAACG
>JAZGDW010000299.1:0-13175 GCA_036478295.1 Candidatus Krumholzibacteriia bacterium | reverse complement strand
CCGCCAGGCCCTTCGACGCCAGCACCTTCGTTATCGCCGACGTCAGCGTCGTCTTCCCATGATCCACGTGTCCGATCGTCCCGATGTTCACGTGCGGCTTCGTTCTCTCAAACTTTGCTCTCGCCATTTCTCCTCCTTAGCTCCGGACGGCTTTTCCTTGAAACCTGTTGACCAGTTCCTCGGCGATGCTTTGGGGAAGCTCTTCGTATTTCGAGAACTGCATCGTGTAAACGGCCCTGCCTTGCGTCAATGACCGGAGCCGATTCACGTATCCAAACATTTGGGCCAGCGGAACCCGCGCGCCTATCACTTGAACGTCGCCCCGCGGGAACATTCCTCCGATCTTTCCACGCCTCATATTCAAATCACCCATCACATCGCCCATGTACTGCTCCGGTACCACCACCTCGACGTCCATCGTCGGCTCGAGAATGACCGGCTCCGCCTTCTTCATCGCTTCCTTGAAGGCGATGGAGGCCGCCATGCGAAAGGCCACTTCGCTCGAATCGACGTCGTGGAACGAGCCGTCGACCAGCTGTACCTTGATACCGATGACCGGATAACCGGCGACGACGCCACCCGACATGGCGTCCAAAATCCCCCGCTCCACTGAAGGAATGAACTCCCGCGGTATCGCGCCACCGACGATGTTGTTTTCGAAAACGAACTCGTCACCCTTCTCGTTGCGCTCAACAATAATCTCAACGTGGCCGTACTGACCGTGACCACCGGTTTGCTTGATGAACTTTCCCTCCACCCGCGCGGTGGCCGTAATCGATTCCTTGTAGGCGACCTGGGGCTTTCCGACGCTCGCTTCGACCTTGAATTCGCGCAGCATGCGTTCGACGAGAATCTCCAAGTGGAGTTCGCCCATCCCGGAAATAATCGTCTGTCCTGTCTCTTCATCCCCCCGGACTTGAAACGTGGGGTCCTCATCGCTCAGCTTCACCAGCGCGGAGGAGAGTTTTTCCTGGTCGGCTTTGGTTTTCGGTTCGATGGCAACGGACATGACGGGTTCTGGAAAATGCATCTGTTCGAGGACGATGGGATGCTTGATATCGCAAATGGTGTGGCCGGTGCTTGCCTTCTTCAACCCCACCACCGCGGCGATGTCGCCAGAATAAATCGCCTCACGGACTTCCTGCTTGTTGGCGTGCATCTGCACCAGGCGTCCGATCCTCTCCTTGCTACCGGTCGCTACATTCAAGATCATGGTGCCCTTCTTCGCCACGCCGCTGTAAACCCGGATGTAGGTCAATTTGCCGATGTGCTGGTCTGTCATGATCTTGAATACCAGGGCCGAGAATGGCTCGTCGTCGTCGACCTTACGTATCTCTTCCTTGGTCGTATAGGGGTTGACACCAACTACCGGTGGGACATCGCAAGGCGCCGGGAGGTAATCAACCACGGCGTCGAGGAGTTTCTGCACGCCCTTGTTCTTGAACGCAGCCCCGCACAGCACCGGCACGAATTCGCCACTGAGTACGGCCTTGCGCAACGCGCCCATAATCTGTTCGTTGCTCGCATCACCATGGCTCAGGAATTCCTCCATGAGATCATCGTCGAACTCAGCCAGGCTCTCTAGCAGACCCTCACGATACTCTTGGGCCATCTCCAGCAGGTCCTCCGGGATTTCCTGCTCCTCCGGGGTCGCTCCGAGATCTTCGCGCTTGTAGAAGTACGCCCTCATCTTCACCAGATCGATAATGCCCGTAAACATATCGCCGTCCCCAATCGGCAATTGAATGGGAACGGCGTTTGCGCCCAGCCGGTCTTTCATCATGGAGACGACGTTTAAAAAATCGGACCCCATGCGGTCCATTTTGTTCACAAATGCAATTCGCGGGACTCCGTACTTGTCCGCCTGGCGCCATACCGTCTCCGACTGCGGCTCGACTCCGCCGACGGAACAGAAGATCGCCACCGCACCATCCAGCACCCGCAGGCTTCGCTCCACCTCGACGGTAAAGTCGACATGTCCCGGCGTGTCGATGATATTGATACGATGGTCGTTCCAGAAACACGTGGTCGCGGCGGAGGTGATGGTGATGCCCCGCTCCTTCTCCTGCTCCATCCAATCCATCGTCGCCGCTCCATCATGCACTTCGCCCATGCGGTGGGTACGGCCCGTGTAGTACAGGACGCGCTCCGTCACCGTTGTCTTACCGGCATCGATGTGAGCCATGATGCCGATATTCCGGACTCTTGCTAATGGGACCAATCTGGCCATTTTCTGCCTTTGCCCGCCCGGGTCTCCAACCGGTCGAGCTCGCACTCGAATGGTCAGAGAGTTACCGGGGGAGTTCGTGATACATAAGGTCAGGGTGGAATGACCACCCTCGCACAAACGCTGCTGAATTCTGGATTGCGAACCTCTGTAGCGTTAAGCCCTATGTGCTTGTTTCACAATCTCTATGTGGTGCCGCGCCGTCATGCCAGCGCTACCACCTGAAGTGGGCGAATGCCTTGTTCGCCTCCGCCATCCGGTGCGTGTCTTCCTTCTTCTTCATGGAAGGGCCTTCGCGCCGCGCCGCCATCATCAGCTCGTTCGCCAGCCGTTCCGACATCGTCTTCTCGGAGCGGCCCTTTGCGAAACTCGTTATCCAGCGCATGGCCAGTGCCAAGCGTCGGTCGGCCCGCACCTCGATGGGCACCTGGTACGTCGCACCTCCGACTCTCCTCGAAGACACTTCCAGAGTCGGTCTTACGTTCTCAAGGGCCTTCTTGAAGACTTCGAGGCCCTTTTGCCCGGTTTTCTTCTCGATAATTTCAAAACAATCGTACACGATGCTCTCGGCGACCGATCTCTTGCCCTTGCGCATGACGTAATTGATAAACCGCGCCAGCACCTGGTCCCCGTATTTCACATCGGGTGTGATTACCCGCTTCTTTTGAACTCTTCGTCTTGACATTGGCTACCGCAACCTACGCTTTTGGTTTCTTCACACCGTATTTCGAGCGGCTGGTGTGCCTGCCGTCAACGCCCGACGTGTCCAGCACGCCTCGTATGATGTGATAACGAACACCCGGCAGATCTTTTACCCTGCCTCCCCGAATCAAAACGATGGAGTGCTCCTGGAGATTGTGCCCCTCACCGGGAATGTACGCCGTCACTTCGAAACCGTTGGTCAGGCGCACACGCGCGACTTTCCGCATCGCCGAATTGGGCTTCTTGGGCGTCAGCGTATACACCCGCGTGCAGACCCCTCGCTTCTGCGGACAGCCCCCCATGGCGGGCGTCTTCGTCTTGCTCTTCTGGCGCTTCCGCCCGGATCTTATTAATTGATTGATAGTTGGCACACTTTTCCCTTCGGCCTGACTGCACAACGCCGCCTCAACTTGCAGATTGTGGACAAACTCCACAACTGCAAATTTATCAACGGATTAGCTCTGTTTATCTATGTAAAGGCCGGAATGCTTCCAGGCAAGATTGACTAGAGCAAACGAAACTCAAAATTAGCCCTAAGTCATTAATTTGTCAAGCGATTTCGCCAGATCAAAAATCTTTTCCCTCCCCTGAGAATCCGGTTTTTTCCCCCCCGTGAAACACTCCCCTGGGGCGCTACTTTTCGCCCCCCTCCTTGCGCATCGCGGACAGCGGCTCCTGTTCGATCGGTATCGTCGCGTCCTCGAACCCGAATTCTTCCTCTTCTTCGGCTTCGGCCCGGAGCTCGATGCGATCATAGGCCATGAGACCGGTACCGGCTGGAATCAAATGCCCCATGATGACGTTTTCTTTGAGCCCCATCAGATGATCGATCTTTCCCCGAACCGCTGCGTCCGTCAGCACGCGGGTGGTCTCCTGAAAGCTGGCCGCCGAAATGAAACTCTCGGTGCTCAGCGATGCCTTGGTAATGCCAAGCAGCGTTGGCTTGAACGCCGCCGCGCGACCTTTTTCCTTGAGAACTCGCTCGTTCTCCACCCGGAAGGCCACCTTGTCCACCAGGTCGCCTTCCAGAAACATCGTGTCACCGGCATCTTCGATCTGAACCTTCTGCAGCATCTGCCGCACGATGGTCTCAATATGCTTATCATTGATCTTCACGCCCTGCAGGCGGTAGACCTCCTGGATACCATTCACCAGATACTCCTGGGCGGCGTTGACTCCCTTGATGTTGAGAATGTCGAACGGGTTTATCGGACCTTCCGTCAGGTTGTCTCCCGCTTCCACGTGGTCTCCCTCATACACTCTCAGGTGTTTGCCCTGGGGAATGGTATAGCTCTTCTCCTCACCGCTGTCATTCTTGACCAGAATCTTGCGCATGCCACGGGTGATGGCTCCGAACTCGATAACCCCATCGATTTCCGATATGACCGCGGCTTCCTTCGGCTTACGAGCTTCGAACAGCTCGGCGACACGGGGCAGACCGCCCGTGATGTCACTCGTCTTGCTGATGTCCTTGGTGATCTTGCACAACTGATCGCCGGCACGTACCTCCTGACCATCCTTGACCAACAGGAAGGCACCAGTGGGAACGATAAAATTGCCCAGGGCCTTTCCTTTGCCATCGACGACGTGAAGGTGCGGGTGTCGCTTCTTCTCGCGGTCTTCGATGATGACCATCTGCATCTTCCCGGTTTTCTCGTCGATCTTCTCCTTGACTGATACGTCCTCGACGATATCCCGGAAACGGACGGTTCCACCTTTGTCCGACAGAATGACGTCGGAGTACGGATCCCACTCGTAGATAACTTCACCTTTCTTGATCTCCGCGCCCTCTTTGACAAGAAGTTCAGCACCGTACGGCACACCGAAACGAGACCGAACTCGATCGCCTTCGTCGAGTATCAGTACTTCGCTCTTGCGGCTGATCACGATCCTTTTGCCTGACCGGCCCTTGACCGCGCGCAGGTTCTTGAATGTAACCTCGCCATCGTACTTGGAAATCTTTCGGGACTGCTCGACGATCCGGCTCGCCGTACCACCGATATGGAAAGTTCGCAGCGTCAGCTGGGTACCGGGCTCGCCGATACTCTGCGCGGCGATGACGCCGACAGCCTCGCCGATTTCAACGATGCGCCCGTTCGCGAGGTTGGTTCCGTAACAGAGCGCGCACACCCCTCGCCGGGCTTCGCAGCTAAGAACGCTGCGTATCTTCGCCCTATCCACACCGCGGTCCTCTATCAACGTCGCCAGTTCCGGCGTCAGGAGGCTGTTGGCCTCGACCAGCGTCTCACCCGTGACCGGATCGAAGATGTCATCGACCGCCACTCGGCCCAAAATCCGGTCGCTGAGCGATTCGATGATCTCTTCGCCCTCTTTGAGCGCGCCCGCGTTGATACCCATGATGGTGCCACAATCGTGCTCGGTAATGATGACGTCCTGAGCGACGTCGACCAGTCGGCGCGTGAGGTACCCCGCGTCGGCGGTTTTCAGCGCCGTGTCCGCGAGTCCTTTGCGAGCACCGTGGGTCGAGATAAAGTATTGCAGCACCGAGAGTCCTTCGAGGAAGCTCGCGACAATGGGCATCTCGATGATTTCACCGATTTGTCCGGTGATCTTCTTCTGCGGCTTCGCCATCAGTCCGCGCATACCGGCCAACTGGCGGACCTGCTCGCGGCTGCCGCGGGCTCCGGAATCGGTCATCATGAAGATCGAATTGAAGCCATCGCGGTCGTTGCGGAGACCTTCGAACATTACTTCACCGACCTTCGCCGTAGTTTGTGTCCAGGTATCGATTATTTTGTTGTACCGCTCACCATCGGTGATCACGCCTTCCTCATACTGCCGCATGATGTGCTCGACTTCGGCACTCGCCTGGTCCACGAGAGCCTGCTTCTCGGCCGGCACGATTAAGTCGTCGACTCCAATGGTAAGACCGCTCTTCGTCGCGTACTTGAAGCCGATTTGCTTGAGGCTATCGAGGAATTCTACGGTTTGTTCGAGCCCCAACTTTTGAAAACTCGTATGAACCAGGGTTTCCGTCGTTCGCTTATCCAGCACTTCGTTCACGAAACGGAGGGGTTCGGGAACGATTTCATTGAACAAGACGCGTCCGGTAGTCGTGGTGATGAGCTCGTTCTCCCAGCGCATTTTGATCCTGGCATGCAGATCCAGTTCGCCCGCCTCGTAGGCGAGGGCAACTTCGTCGGGACCGTAGAACGCCTTGCCTTCGCCTTTGGCGTTCTTCTTGCCCATGGTCAGGTAATAAATGCCAATGACCATGTCCTGCGAAGGCGTCGTCAATGGGGTGCCGCTGGCCGGAGACAGGATATTATGCGCGGAGAGCATCAGTGTCCGCGCTTCCAGTTGGGCCTCGTACGACAGCGGTACGTGCACGGCCATCTGGTCGCCGTCGAAGTCAGCGTTGAAAGCGCCGCAAACCAGGGGGTGGATACGAATAGCCTTGCCCTCAACCAGCACCGGCTGGAACGCCTGGATACCGAGGCGGTGAAGCGTCGGCGCCCGGTTGAGGAGCACGGGATGATCCTGGATGATCTCCTCCAAGATGTCCCATACCTCGGGGCTCTCCTGCTCCACCAGCTTCTTCGCGCTCTTGACGGTCTGTACGTAGTTCTTCTCTTCGAGTTTGCGGATAATGAAAGGCTTGAAGAGTTCCAGTGCCATACTCTTGGGCAATCCGCACTCGTGTATCTTGAGTTCGGGTCCCACTACGATCACCGAACGCCCGGAGTAGTCGACACGCTTGCCGAGGAGATTCTGGCGAAAACGTCCCTGCTTGCCCTTGAGCATGTCGCTCAGGCTTTTCAGGGGCCGGTTTCCCTGCCCACGGACGGCGCGCGAGCGGCGGCCGTTATCGAACAACGCGTCAACCGCCTCCTGCAGCATCCGCTTTTCGTTGCGCAGGATGACTTCCGGAGCCTTGATTTCGACCAGCTTTTTCAAACGGTTGTTGCGGTTGATCACCCGCCGGTAGAGATCGTTCAAATCGGAAGTAGCAAAGCGACCGCCTTCCAGCGGCACGAGCGGCCGGAGCTCCGGCGGCAGCACCGGAATCACGTCCATGATCATCCACTCGGGTTTGTTCCTGGAGTTGCGGAACGCTTCGACGACTTTCAAGCGCTTCAGTAGATCCTTCTTGCGCTGAACCGCTGTCTCGACCTTGATCTGGCTCCGCAGCTTCTCAGACAGATCGTCGAGGTTGATCATCTTGAGAAGCTCGCGAATGGCTTCCGCGCCCATGAGCGCTTTGAACTTGGCCCCGGTTTCGATCAGCTCGGCGTACTGGTCTTCGCTGATCAGTTCTTTGATTTCGAGCTCGGTATCACCGGGATCGAGGATGACGTAGGACTCGTAGTAGAGGATACGCTCCAGATCCCGAATGGTGACGGCGAGCAGGTGTCCGATGCGGCTGGGCAGGCCCTTGAAGAACCAGATGTGCGAGACGGGTACGGACAACACGATGTGAGCGAGGCGCTCACGACGAACGTTGGCGCGCGTGACTTCCACTCCGCAGCGGTCACAGATGACGCCTTTGTACCGTATTCTCTTGTACTTGCCACAGCTGCACTCCCAGTCCTTGACGGGACCGAAAATGCGCTCGCAGAAGAGCCCGTCCTTTTCTGGTTTGAACGAACGGTAGTTGATCGTTTCTGGTTTCGTGACTTCGCCGAAGCTCCACTCACGAATTTTCTCCGGCGACGCCAACTGAATGCGAATCGCCTTGAAATCGGTAGGCTTTTTTCTGTCCCTATCGAGTGTTCCTGTGTACACAGAGGACCTCCTCGAACGCCGCAACCGGCGCCAACTTGTTTACCCTCTCTCCAACTCCACGTCCAGCCCCAAACTCTGCAACTCTTTGATCAACACGTTAAACGATTCGGGGATCCCCGGCTCGGGCGGATTCTCGCCCTTGACGATTGCCTCGTAGATCTTGGCGCGGCCCTGGATGTCGTCCGACTTCACGGTGAGCAACTCCTGCAGGCAGTACGCCGCACCGTACGCCTCGAGCGCCCATACTTCCATTTCCCCGAAACGCTGCCCGCCGAATTGGGCCTTGCCTCCCAGCGGCTGCTGGGATACGAGCGAATAAGGACCGATCGAACGGGCGTGGATCTTGTCATCCACCAGGTGGGAGAGCTTCATCATATAGATGTAACCGACGCTAATTTTCTGGTCGAAGGGCTCTCCGATCCTTCCGTCGTAGAGGATGGACTTGCCGTCTTCGGGCTGGTCCGCCTCGGTCAGCGCCTGCTTGATCTCTCGTATGGTGGCGCCGTCGAACACCGGACAGGACACCTTGTAACCCATCAGTTGCGCTGCCCACCCCAGGTGGGTTTCCAGAATCTGCCCCACGTTCATACGGCTGGGCACACCCAGGGGATTGAGGACAATCTCGACCGGCTGACCGTTGGACAGGTGCGGCATGTCCTCTTCGGGAACGATTCGCGCGACCACGCCCTTGTTACCGTGGCGCCCCGCCATCTTGTCGCCGACGGCCAGCTTGCGTTTGCGAAAGATGTATACCTTCACGAGCTTCGATACGCCCGGTGGCAGCTCGTCGCCGCGCGTGATGCGCTCGATTTCCTTCTCGTGCTGCATCTCCACTTGCTCAATAGCTTTGGCCGCCGTATCCATAACGATCTGGATCTTGCGGTCGACCTTGATATCCTTGACGATTGCCAGTCCCCACTGGAGGTTGTCGATGTCAAGCGTCTCAAAAAACTTCTCGTTGATCTTGCGTCCCGCTTTGGCTATGAGCTCTCCGGTCTCGGCGCTGACCAGCTTTTCGCAAACCTGCCCCACCATGAGTGCCTTCAACTTGCGCTCACGGATGTGCTCTACCCGTTCGATTTCCTGGTTCCGTTCACCCTTGAGCTGTGCGAGCTTTTGCTTGTCCTGCGATCTGGACTTCTCGTCTCGTTCCTTTCGCGAAAAGACTTTGATCCCGACCACGATCCCATCCATGCCGGGGGGCGCCTTCAATGAGGCGTCGCGTACGTCTCCAGCCTTCTCGCCGAAGATCGCCCTCAGCAGCCTTTCCTCCGGAGAAAGATCCGTCTCCCCCTTCGGCGTCACCTTGCCGACAAGAATGTTACTGGCCTTGACCCGGGCCCCGATGTGCACGATACCGTCCTCGTCCAGGTTGCGCAGTGCCTCCTCGCCGACGTTGGGGATCTCGCGGGTGATTTCCTCGATACCAGCTTTGGTGTCCCTTACCTGGCACTCGAACTCTTCGATATGAATACTGGTGAACCTGTCGTTCTTGAGGAACGATTCGCTGACCAAGATCGCGTCCTCGAAGTTGTAACCCAGCCAGGGCATGAACGCGACCAACACGTTGGCGCCCAGGGCGAGCTCGCCGTTCTCCGTGGCAGGGCCGTCTGCCAGCACGTCGCCCGGCTTGACCCGATCGCCTACTTTAACCAGCGGCCGCTGGTTGATGCACGTGTCCTGGTTGGATCGCTTGAACTTGGTCAGCTTGTAAACGTCCATTCCTTCGTATCTCGAAAAGTCGTCGAGCGTATCCTTGGCCGCGTGCGGGCTGACAATGATTCTCGCGCCCGTCACCGATGCCACGGTTCCGGCGCGCCTGGCGAGCACCAGAACACCGGAGTCGCGGGCGATCTTGCCTTCCATTCCCGTACCGACCAGGGGAGAGTCGGTCTTGAGAAGCGGCACCGCCTGGCGCTGCATATTGCAACCCATCAGCGCACGGTTGGCGTCATCGTGCTCGAGAAACGGTATCAACGAGGCGGCGGCGCTGACCAGCTGGCTCGGAGCTACATCCATGTACTGGACCCGCTTGGGTTCGACAACGGGAAACTCGCCACGAATGCGTGAGAGCACCGTGTCACGGACGAACTTGCCCCTGTCGTCCAGCGGCGCGTTGGCCTGAGCGATGATACACTCGGCTTCCTCGTCGGCGCTGAGGTACTCGATCTCCTTCGTCGCAATCCCTTTCAAGACCTTGCGATAAGGAGTCTCGAGGAATCCGTACCGGTTGATGCGGGCGTAGGTGCTCAGAGAACTAATCAGGCCGATATTGGGACCTTCCGGTGTTTCAATCGGACACATGCGGCCGTAATGAGTGAAGTGCACGTCGCGCACCTCGAAACCAGCCCGTTCCCTCGTGAGTCCTCCCGGACCGAGCGCCGAGAGCCGCCGCTTATGCGTCAGCTCAGCGAGGGGATTCGTCTGGTCCATAAACTGCGACAACTGGCTGCTGCCGAAGAACGATTGGACGACCGCGGATACGGTACGGGCGTTGATCAGCTCGTACGGAGTAGTCTGTTCGCTTTCCTGCTGCAGCGCCATCCGTTCCTTGACGATGCGTGCCATGCGGGCCAGGCCGATGGAAAACTGGTTGGCGAGGAGCTCGCCCACCGACCGGATACGGCGATTGCCGAGGTGGTCGATATCGTCCGGCTCGGCATCCGTTTCTTTCATGTCGAGCAGGCAGGCGATCACGGCGATGAAGTCGGCCTGGTCGAGCGTCGTTTTGTCCTCGGGAACGCTGAGTTTCAAGCGGTTGTTGATTTTGTAACGGCCCACATTGGCCAGATCGTAACGCTTGGGATTAAAAAACATCCGCGCCAGCAGCGCTTTTGCCGTCTCCAGATTGGGGGGATCGCCCGGCCGAATGAGGTTGTAGATCTTTTTGAGCGCCGATTCCTGGTCGGGGCAGGCGTCCTTGGCCAGCGTTTTTAGGATGACGTCTTCATCAGGGCCGAGGTTTTCGCGAAACTTCACACACGGAACCATCTGGATCTTGGAAGCACGTAATTTTTCGAGGTGCGCTGGCGTGAGCGGTTGTCCGTTTTCGACGATCAGCTCGCCGCTCTTCTTGTCGATGATGTCCTGAACGGCGATTCGTCCGACGATGGCCTCATCCCTCTTGCTCAGCCGGGAGCTGATTTTGATGTTTTCCGTTTGATGAAAAAGCCGGATGATGGCCTGGTTGGAATCGAAGCCCATGGCCTTCAGCAGGATCGTGACCGGGATCTTGCGGCGGCGATCGATGTTGACGAACATCACGTCGTTGATGTCGACCGTAAACTCCACCCACGAGCCGCGATATGGAATAATGCGGGCGTTGAAGAGGCGTTTTCCGTTGGGATGTATTTCGTCGCCGAAGAACACGCCCGGCGACCGATGGAGCTGGCTGACGATTACGCGCTCCGCGCCGTTGATGATGAAGGTACCCTTGTCCGTCAAGAGCGGGATTTCACCCAGGAACACCTCACTCTGGATGATGTCCTTGATCCTCCGTTCTTTGGTGTCCGGGTCTTCTTCGTTGATCACCAGGCGAAGACGGGCCTTGAGGGGCGCGGCGTACGTCAGGTCCCTTTCCTTGCCCTCTTCCTCACTGTACTTGGTTTCTCCAACGGTGTAGCCATGGTACTCGAGAATGTACTTGCCCTTCGGCGATTCGATCGGAAAAACCGACCGAAAAACCGCCTCCAGCCCCTGGTCTTTTCGACGACCCGGGTCGACATTCAACTGCAGGAAATGCGCGTAGCTTTCCAGCTGAACGGCAAGGAGATTGGGGATCTCCATGATGTTCGGTATGTTCGAAAACGACACACGTCCATTGCCGTCCTTGGGGTAGTCCAGAATTTTCGTCGTGCTCTTCTTAATCATGTTGAACCTCGGTGGTCACAGGAATAGTCACGCACGCAGGGGACACCTCTCGCCCAATGCCTTGCCTGAAATGCTCCAAGCGCTACTTGATTTCTACGCTGGCGCCAGCCTCTTCGATCTGCTTCTTCACCGTTTCGGCTTCTTCCTTGGTCACGCCTTCCTTGATCGGCGTCGGCGCGCTTTCCACGAGGTCCTTGGCTTCCTTGAGCCCCAATGCGGTAATCGCACGGACAACTTTTATCACTTTGATCTTCTCTGATCCGAACCCGGTGAGAATCACGTTGAATTCGGTTTTCTCTTCCGCTGCTTCAGCTCCAGTGGCGGCACTCGCGACGGGCATCGCTGCCACCGGCGCGGCGGCCGTTATACCGAATTTGTCTTCGAGGTTCTTCACGAGTTCCGACATCTCGAGAAGCGTAAGCCCTTCGATGATTTCCATCGCTTGTTCCACATTGCCCTTTTTCTTCGCCGGTTTCGCAGCGGCTTTTGCTGTTGCCATCTTCAGTAACTCCTTGTGCTAAACGTTTACTTGCTCTCCTGGGGAGAATCCCCACCTTCGCTCTGTTTTTTTTCGATAATTGCATTGAACGCGTAAAGCATATTCCGGAGTGCGCCCTGCAACACAGAGACCAGACCGTTGCCGGGCGACATAATGCCGGCCAGCGCCCTCGACAGGAGCTCCTCTCTTGACGGGAGCTTGGACAACGCCAGCACTTCCGACGCGTCTAGGACCTCGCCGTCCAACAGGCCTGCTTTGAACTTCGGGGCCTCGTGTTCCTTGGCGAACTCCGCTATGATCCTGGCGGATACGTTCTCGCTCTCGCGGCCGATCGCCAGCGCCGTGGGACCCTCAAAATGGTTTTCCAGGCCCTCGGCCGGCGTGCCCTTGAGGCTGCGCCTGGCCAGCGTGTTCTTGACCACGAGGAACTCGATACCGTTTTGCCGGCAGCGCTTTCTCAGTTCGGAGATTTTCTTCACGTTCAGGCCGGTAAAATCATTCAAAACGACCGAACGCGCCTCGTTGAAAATCGAGTTGAGTGCTTCGACTTTTTGTACCTTTTCCGGGCGCGCCATCCCCTCAAACCTCCTGATGGATTACTTGACTTCGAGCGCGATCTGCTGGCCATCAAGGCGAATCGACGGCCCCATGGTGGGCGACAAAGTCATGCTCTTGATGTAACGGCCCTTGCTTGCCGACGGCTTCACCCGCACGAGTTCCGCTATGAGAACGCTGATGTTCTCGATCAGCTTGCTGTCGTCAAAAGACATCTTGCCGACGGCAACATGGATGTTGCTGCCTTTGTCCACGCGATATTCGATCTTTCCCGCCTTTACTTCCTTGACCGCTTTGGCAACGTCGAACGTCACCGTGCCGCTCTTCGGATTCGGCATGAGACCCTTGGGGCCCAGGATCTTGCCCAGTTTGCCAACCTCAGACATCAGATCGGGCGTGGCGATGATAACGTCCATTTCCTGCCACCCTCCCTGCAGCTTCGGAATGAACTCCTCGGCGCCGACGTAATCGGCTCCGGCGTCGGCCGCTTCCTTTTCCTTCTCACCCCTGGCAATGACCAGCACCTTCACCGACTTGCCGGTGCCGTGCGGAAGCACCACCGTACCCCGGACCTGC
>JAZGDW010000298.1:0-2134 GCA_036478295.1 Candidatus Krumholzibacteriia bacterium | reverse complement strand
GCGGCCGGACAGGCCGGAGAAGCGGTGTACAGCAAGGCCTGTATCGCCTGCCATTCCACAGGGGCCGCCGGTGCGCCCAAGGTCGGCGACAAAGCCGCCTGGGAGCCGCGCATGGCACAGGGTATAGACGCCTTGGTGAACTCGGTCCTGAAGGGGAAGGGCGCGATGCCGGCCAAGGGCGGCAACAATTCGTTGAGCGAGGACGAAATTCGCAATGCGGTCGAGTATATTCTTGCGAGTGCGAAGCTCACAGCGTCCGGGGCCGTTTCCGAGGCGTCTGCGGAATCCGCAAGTGCCGATGCGGGCATCGATTCCAGCGGCACTGCACTGCCTGGCGACCAAGTGTATATGACCGCGTGTGTGACCTGCCACGCGAGTGGTAGGGACGACGCCCCTAAAGTTGCTGACCGGGCTGCCTGGGCGTCGCTCGAGGGTAAGGGCGTCGATGCGCTGGTGCGCAGCGTCGTCGAGGGCAAGGGTTCGATGCCGGCTAAGGGTGGCAGCGCAGCGCTGAGCGAAGACGAAATACGCGGTGCGATCGAATTCATGCTCGAGACCGCGAAATTCTCGGCCACGGTCACCGCCGCAACCCAATCGGACACTGCGGATGCAACCATTGCCCAGCCAATGCCCGCCTCGAGCGGGGCCGCGCATGCGGGTGAACAGGTTTACAACACGTCGTGCGCAGCCTGTCACGCAACCGGTGTCGCCGGCGCGCCCAAGGTTGGTGACACAGCCGCGTGGGAGGCGCGCATGGCACAGGGTCTGGACGCCCTGGTGACGTCGTCGCTGAAGGGCAAGGGTGGCATGCCGCCGAAGGGCGGCAATACCAGCTTGAGCGACGAAGACGTTGGAAACGCGGTTTCGTTCATGCTCGAGCAGTCGGGCGGAGGCGGCTAGTTTGCGCAGAATACCAAACGGGGATTTACCCATGAATTTGAGAGCGATTGCGCTCGCGTCGGTCGTTGTTCTTTCCAACTCGGTAGCGGCTTCAGAAGACTTCGGGCCGGTCCCGGCCATCGATGCCGATGCAGCACTCGCCAGTCTCGGCAAGCGGCTGTTTTTCGACGTGCGGTTGTCCGGCGACGCATCCACCGCCTGTGCGTCCTGCCACAATCCTGATCACGCGTTCAGCGACGGCATGGCTCTGTCGAACGCTTATCCCGGCTCAGGACACTTCCGCAATACCCCCACATTGGTCAACACCGCACAGCGAAGAGTATGGATGCACGATGGCAGGATGGGCACCAATCTCAACGATGTCACTCGGGAGATGATCACCGAGTCCTATCTGATGAATATGGACATGCGCCTGATGCAGGAGCGTATCAAGCAGGATCCCGTGTACGTGAAGATGTTCGACAAAGCTGGATTGGGAGAACCCAGCAACGGTGGGGTTCGCAATGCGATACCGGAATATCTGAAGACACTGATCTCGAGGGGGGCGGCTTTTGATACGGGCTCCATGACCGATAGCGCGCGGCTCGGTTTTGATCTGTTCAAACGCAAAGCCGGCTGTGCCCAGTGTCATACCGTCCCGCGCTTCAGTGACGACCATCCTCACAATACCGGCGTTCCCGAGAACAACGACATCTGGTCCGACCCGACGCGGCACGTCACCTATGTCACTTACGCAAAATTCATGGGCGTCGAGGACTACATGAATCTGCGCCGCGATGTCGGGGCCTATGTGCGCACACACACCGCCGACGGCAGCGATATCGGTCGATTTATCACGCCTACGCTGCGTGAGCTGAAATACACGGCGCCGTATATGCATAACGGCGTATTTGAAACGCTGGACGAGGTCGTCGATTTTTACAGCAAAGGCGGTGGTGACGATCCCAACAAGGATCCCCGCCTGGCGCCATTGAATCTGAGCAAGGACGAGAAAGCCGATCTGATCGAGTTCTTGATGTCACTCTCGGGTGATCCGCTCACTGGAAAAGAGTTCGTGTGGTCCAGTGAGATCCCCAAGGATTACCCACCCATCGCCGACTGGCGAGCGGTCGACAACTGAGGAGGCGATATTCAGGTCTATACAAGTCAGAATACTCGCCGGCACCGTGCTGACGATCGTGACCGTGAACATCGCGGATACGGCGCGAGCGGACGAACAGGTGTACAACGCCTC
>JAZGDW010000297.1:0-50319 GCA_036478295.1 Candidatus Krumholzibacteriia bacterium | reverse complement strand
AGTATGCGTCCGTCTCCACGATTTCCGTCCGGGGTTGGGCGTTCACGTGGTAAGCGAGTCGAAAATCCGGCGTGCCCGAGGTAACGCGGCGGTAGCCGCGGCCGACGAGTTCGCCGTCGACGGCGTTCTGGACACGCTCTCTTAGCAGCGGGTTGTAGAGGGCGGGGGCGTTTCTCGGTGTGCCCGTGGGTTGAGCTATCCACGAGTAGGTCCGCAGTTCCTTGAACGAAGAACGTGGATCGTAATCGGTATGAACCCGGGTTGCTGTACAACCCGTCATGACGAGGATTGCGGCGATAACCATTGTGATTCCGAGCTTCTTCATCCCACAACCTCCTTCTTGATGATCGCCACAATGCCGCCACGCCGGTCCCATCGGTTGCGCGGCGACATCCCTTCCCTCCCTGTTGTGCGATCGTTCTTGCTGTCATAGATTAGTGAGAGGAGTCGACGGTTTGCTTACAAGAAAACGCCGGAGAATCCATGCGGGCAAACGCCGCTCCGGAATCGACGTGTTCGAAACTTCAGGCGCACCCGACCAGACGTGTAAGAAATCCCGGGGTGCACGCGACCAATAGAGAAGTCCGCTAACCACCCCCCTGACCGTTGGCCTGTTGTCCCCCCGCGCGACGGCTGACCCCATCATGTTGAAGCTGCTCGACAGCACTGTCCGTACGTTCTATTATTTGTGTTCGATGTAATCATCCTCTCTCTTTGGACGACGAATGAACGCAAATGACCGCTGACTCGAAACTCAACCGTATCACCCTGATCATCGCCCTGACCGCCGTTGCCCTGTTTGTTCCCGGGACGCCGGAGACGAGGGAAGCCAGCGACCTGGTTGCCCTGGTCGAGGCTTTCAAGAAGGACCCACGCGGACCCTACAAACGTATTGCCTGGTTCTGCGCCGACGGCACGGTCCGTGCCGCAAAGGATCCCTGCCCGGAGCCGGGCGGCATGCAACACGCCGTGCCCAAGGATGTAACGCTCCAGATCGAGCAGGAGCTCGGCATCTATTTTGGACAGATACTCGCGGGAACTCCCTTTGACATTTTTCTGGACGGAACGAACGGTTTCTCGAGGCTGAAACAGTTTCAGCTGGAGAAGTTCCTCCGCGCCGCCGACGACGGGTGGATCATGAGGCGCGCCCAACATTACCGAGGCGCCGTACAGGCGGAGGACGAATCCGCCTGGGGCGCGGAATTTCTCGCGTGGCTCCTGGCACCAGATTGGGTCCTCACGTCACAGTTCTATCTGGGGCGTGAGATCAGCCGTGATATTCCCCACCGTGAGATCGAGGGCAGGGCGCCTCGTGTCCGGGCGATGTCGAAACGCATCGCCGATGTGTATCCCGCCTTCATGGATATCCGCATCAAGATCCATGGGCGTCCGGACGCAGCGGACCGGCAGCGCGTTACCGCGTTCATCGGGCGGCATCGCAACAAGATTTCCCCGGATCTCCTCGAGCAGTTGCAGGCCCTCGAGCGTGACCTGGAAACGATGTACCGCTCGGCCACCGTTTCGAGCCTGGAACGGTACCTGGGCCGGATACCGCAAGACAGTCCCGTCGCCCGAGCGCTGCGGGCGATCCTGCGGGCGGACGTGGTCGGCTGGGCGCAACCGGTCACAAAGGAGCCCGGCACGGCCATCGCGCCGACGCCCGCGGAAACGGACACGACCCAAGCGCAGGCCGGCGTGGACACGGTTGCCGCCGCAGTGCCCGTCGTCCGCAACCCGACTGCTGTGAAGTGCGGGGCGATCGCCGATCTGCTGTGGACCATTCGTGAATATATTTCTTCACCAGGCGACGGCGCCACCCGGCTGGCGATGATGGACTTGTCGCTGGACCTCGAGGCGATTCTCCTGCGAACGGTCCCCGAGTGGCGGCCGGAAACCATCGGTGGGCTGGTGGCCTTGACCGCAGTGCTGGCGAAAGCGGCCGCGGGGTGCGGGCTCGTCGAGGTGTGGGAATGGGGCGAGTTGCAGCCAATCCTGCAGGTTGCGGACTCGACGGAAACGCTGGCCGCGTTCTCGCAAAAAGTGGATGCGGCGCGGCGCGCGGTGGAATGGGGCGCGGCCATGACCCGTGTGGCGTACGAGTCTGTGATCGCGCTATACGCGGAGTTCGAGCCGCTGGCGCTCGGCTTTGTCGATGACCGCATTCGTGTATCGATTCTGTTGCCGCTCGGTGATGCGGCCGGCCGGTTGATGCGTGAGGGC
This sequence comes from Candidatus Krumholzibacteriia bacterium, assembly GCA_036478295.1. Lineage (GTDB taxonomy): Bacteria > Krumholzibacteriota > Krumholzibacteriia > WVZY01 > WVZY01 > JAZGDW01. The sequence continues at coordinate 48,099 of JAZGDW010000297.1, read as the reverse complement.
GCCCGCCTCGCGGGTGTCACCAACCGTGTCTTCGACCTTGGCGGGGGCGTCCAGATCCGGGGGTTGAACCCGGGATTCGCCGTGGGTGAGCTCGAGGTGATAAAAGAAATAACCGGCGAGGTATCCTTTTCACCCGAAAAAATCTACGTGCTGCCGTACCCGCCGGCCGATCTCGAGCCGGTGGCGGGCATCGTTAGTGTTTCCGAAGGCAACGCTGTTTCCCACGTCCAGCTGCTCGCACGCAACCTCGGTATTCCCAACGCGGCCATCACGCAGCGCACGTTCGAACGGCTGCTCGACTACGCGGGCGACCGTGTATTCTACGCGGTGTCACCGCGAGGCAACGTGGTTATCAAGCCCGCGTCGAAGATGACAACGGAAGAGAAAGATCTTATCGGCACTGGCGGTCCGGCCGGGCAAAAAATCGCGGTGCCGACGGACAAGCTCAACATTGACATCGCCCGTGTCATCACTCTGGATTCACTCCGCGCATCCGATTCAGGGCGGATCTGCGGACCCAAAGCGGCAAACCTCGGGCAGCTCAAACTCCTCTTCCCCCACCGGGTCGCCCCGGGTTTGGTGATACCTTTCGGCGTGTTCCGCCGGCACATGGACCGGCCCATGCCGGGCGCCGACGAATCCTACTGGCAATTCCTCGAGGAGACGTTTCGCCGCGCGGAACGCCACCGGGAAAGCACGGGAAGCGAGGGCGCGGTTGCGGGGTACGTGCTGTCCAGGCTGTCGCTGTTGCGGGACGCCATCGGCAGGATGCCGGTTTTGCCCGAAGGACGAGAGGCCTTCGCGCGCGTTTTTTACGACGTGTTCGGTGATTCGCTGGGACGGGTACCGGTGTTCATCCGCAGCGACACCAACATGGAGGACCTGGCGGATTTTACCGGCGCCGGGTTGAACCTGACGGCGGCCAACGTCGTCGCCGAGGGAAACATCCTGCAGGCGATACGCGACGTCTGGGCCTCGCCGTTTTCCGAGCGTAGTTACCGCTGGCGCCAGCGTTATCTCGCCAACCCGGAGAACGTTTTTCCCAGCATCCTCATCCTGCGGAGCATCGACGTGGACAAGTCCGGCGTCATGATTACGACCGGCCTCGAATCCGCCAACCCGAATGATGTGACCGTTGCCTTCAACCGCGGCGCGGGGGGCGCGGTCGCGGGACAGGCCGCGGAGATGTACCTGCTGCGGGAAGACGGGGCGGACATCCTGCTCGCCCCTGCGCGGGCGGGGCGGTACACGCGCCTGCCGGCAGCCGGTGGCACGAGCCGGGAGTACACGGGCTTCAGCCGGCCGATCCTGACCGCGGAGGAGCGAGCGGTGCTGCGTACGCTTGCCGCCGAAATAAAGCAGGCGCTCGCCGGTGTCCTCGGCGAAGGCTTCGAGGGCCCGTACGACGTCGAGTTGGGTTTTGCAGGCGGCAGTGTGTGGCTCTTTCAGGTTCGCCCGCTGGTGGAAAACGAGCGGGCACGCTCGTCCGCGTACCTTCGCGCGATGGACACGGAGCCGCGTAAAGGTGTGCGGGTGTCTCCGGGCGATACAGTCCACGCCCGAAACGGATAGACCATGAAACTCTGGCGGGCATTACCGGTTGTTGCGGCTCTCTTGCTCCTGACGCCGAACGCGTCCTGGGTGTACCCCATCGACGGTTATGTGCTGACCGGTATTCGCCGGTTAGAGCGGCTACGGCTCCGACTGGTCGGGGAACTCGACGGTACGGTGCCTGTCGGTGGTGGGCGCCAACGGATCGCTGACATCTGGCTTCATGCGGTGCGCACCGGTGGGGCTGTTGGGAACACGGCGCCGGGCGGTATTCCCGCCGGTGATGCCCCGATCCGCGCTGGTGGCCTGGATACGGATTTTCCGGAGCCGGATGCCGCGCTCTCCCGCGAGATCGAACGACTGTTCTCCGACCGTGACCCCAGCTACTCGCTGGCGCTACTCGAAATAACGCCGGGCCGCCCGATGCGGTTTGCCTCGATGCGGCCGGATGTTCTGTATTCGCCGGGCAGCGTGGGCAAGCTGGCCATCGCCGTCGGGCTCTTTGCCGAGCTCGCGCGACGCTACCCCGACGACGTCGATTCCAGGCAAACGCTCCTGCGTAACCGCGAGGTCACCGCCGGCAAGTGGATCGTCCAAGACCATCACAAGGTGCCGCTGTTCGACCCGGACACCCGCGAAGTGGGATTTCGCAGAATACGACAGGGCGATGTTTTCTCGCTGTACGAGTGGCTCGATCACATGCTCTCCGCAAGTGCCAACGCCGCAGCGAGCACGGTGTGGAAGGAAGTCATGCTCATGCGTGTCTTCGGCCGGGATTACCCACCGGCACCGGCGGCTGAGGACTCTTTTTTTACAGAAACACCCCGTGCCGAGCTGCAGAAAATTGCGGTATCGGTCGTAAACGACCCGCTCCGGGAACTGGGTATCGGGGAGGATGAGTGGCGCCAGGGAAGTTTCTTTACGCGGGCGGGAAAGCGTATCGTTCCAGGGGTGAAGAGTTATGCGTCTCCGCGCGCGCTGCTGCTCTTTCTCTTGAGAATCGAACAGGGGCGCGTGGTGGACGTATGGTCGAGTCTCGAACTCAAACGCCTGATGTACATGACGGAAAAGCGTATTCGCTACGCGTCCTCTCCCGCGCTGGCGGAAGCGGCGGTGTATTTCAAGTCGGGAAGCCTCTACCGCTGCAAGAAAGAGCCCGGATTTCAATGCGGCAAGTACCAGGGAAACGTGGACAACTACATGAACTCGGTTGCGATCGTGGAGAAACCCGACGGCCGCTTGTACCTGGTCGCGCTCATGTCGAACGTGCTCAAGATAAACTCGGCCGTCGAACACCAGACCCTCGCGACCTACATAGACCGTATCCTGGCCCGGTGAGTGTGTAATCTCGGACCCGCCATCGCGATGGTTCAGCCAGTTTTCGCCGGATTACTTTCGAGGGAGCGCGCCGGGATGAACTCAACGAGTGCCTCAACCGTTCAGTGCGTTTTCGGCGATGGAGACCAGGTCTCGGAGTAACTGTTCGCCCTGAGAATCATCCACTAGGGCGACGAGTATGTAGTGCCGTCCCTCACCCCACACCAGAACTGAATCCGAGTGCCACGATTTCCACGTACCGGACTTGCGGTACACGGTCACGCCGGGGGCGATATCGCCGAGTGCAAGGACGAACTTGTGTTTCGTGTCCGGTTGCGACAGCACTTCGAGCATCTGGCTCGAGCGCTCCGCATCTATCAGGCGCCCGGTGGCGAGCAGATAGTAGAACCGGCACACCTGGGTCACTGTGGCCGTGTGGACCAGGCCCCTCACCGGCTCCGGGCGCCGCTCACCGCTCTGAGCGTAGCGTTTGCCGACCCAGAGACCGCCGCCGTTCTCCGGATCGTAGAACTTGACGCGGGGGTCGAGAACCGCCGCCTCGATGCGGTCGAACCCGAGATCGTCGATGAAGCGAGTCGCGGCCGCGTTGCTCGAAAACCGGATCATGTCAATGAGGTCCTTGTTCAGTGACTCCGTTTCGGTCAGCGTTCCGTCCTCGAGCGCCCGGTAGACAGCGAGCAGGACCACTATCTTCGGCAGGCTCGCCGCGTACAGCATGATGTCCCCGTTCGCCTGCGCCCACCGGATCCGGGCGGGGTCGCGAAGATCGACCAGGCCGACGGACATCTTGCCGCGTCCGATGAGCGATCTCCAGCGCTTGTTTGCGAGCAAGCGCTTGCTCAGCTCGTACTGAAGACGCGGGTCGGTCCATTCACGCAGCGGTTTCCAGTCGTTATCCTTGATAGTGAGAGGAAGTTGCACCGCGGCGGGATGATATTCGACACGCGGAGACGGGGAAGCCAAAAGACCGGCCCACAGCAGTGCGAGAATGGGAATCATACTCATAAAGGTAGGAAATCCGGCACGAGAGTCAACTACAAGTGTCGCTCTCGTGCCGGACAGAACCCCTACATTCTTGCGTGCTGCTCGACGGTCAATTCCTCGAGCAGCCCGTGGGTCCCGGAAAATTTCTCCAGGATAAAAAGGATGTAGCGTGAATCCACAGAGATGCAACGAGTAAGCCCGGGCAGGAACAGGTAGTCCGACGAGATAGACTCGTAGTTGCCGTCGAACGCCAGCCCGATGATTTCACCCTTGCCGTTCAGCACGGCGCTGCCCGAGTTGCCGCCGGTGATATCGTCCGTGGTGAGAAAGCACACGGGTACGTCACCGGTCGTCGGGTCGGCGTACACACCGAAGTCCTTATTGCGGTACAGTTCGAGCAGGCGGTCCGGCGCATCGAACGGTTCCTCGCCGGTGTGCTTGGCGATGATGCCGCCGAGGCTGGTCAGGAAATCATACGTGACGGCGTCGGCCGGCGAGTAGCCTTTGACCTCGCCGGTGGAAAGACGCATGGTGCGGTTGGCGTCTGGATACAATGTGCCGCCGCGGTGCTCCTGGCGCAGGGCGATCAGCTTGGGTCGGAGCCTTTGCACGGCGCCGTCAAAGCTGTCGGTCATCTCCTCGAACTTTACCTTCTCCACTTCGAGCGCCGCGGCCAATTCGATGAACGGGTCGTTCCTGGCCCTCAGCTTCTTGCTGCCGGCGTCGAACATCTCGAGACGGGTTTTCTGGTCGGTGACCCGAGTGCCGGCATAAAGCTTTTCGACGTACTCGTCGATGGCCCGCTCCATCGCCTCGCCTTCCTTTGCCCCGACGATCTTGTCCACGATGGCGAAGCGCTCGCCCGCCTCGAAGGTCGCCGCCCGGGTGAGAAAGTACTTCAGGATCCGCTTGTCGGCCCCCTCGTGGTACCTCTTGTCCGCCAGCTTGAGACCGCGCCGCAAACGGGGTTCGTCACGGGGCATGTAGTCCGGATCGCGTTCGGTGTCGCTCTTCTCCTGCTCGATGTTCCATTTGTAAACCCTGTAGGCCGAGCGCATCGCGTTGTTCATATAGAGCATCCAGCGGAGCGTGCTGTTCTGCTGCGAGATTTTGATGTACTCGTCATACTGCTCGCGGAGACCATCCAGGACGCCACCGTACCTGGCGGCCGCGTCGGGATGCGACTCGAGAAACGCGCGCAGTGTTTTTTCCTCTTCGCGCTTCATCTCCAGAAGGTTGTATTTCTCCAAACCTTCGAGCATGCCCTGGTTGTTCTTGTAGCCGTTGTTGAGCCCGCTGACACTGGATGCGAGCTTTATCTTGGCCTGTGGGTCCTTCGCCGATTCGTCTTCGAGAATGGCGAGCAGATTCTCGTAACGCTGGATGGCGCTGGGATAGTAACGGTTGACCACGTAGTCGATCGAATACGAGGAACGGTGGCGACTCGTTCTGCCCGGGTAGCCGATTACCATCGTGAAGTCGCCCGCTTTGAGCGGCGAGGTGGAAAACGCCAGGTGATTCCGCGGACGGTACGGTACGTTGTCCTCGGAGTGGTCGGCGCTCTTGCCGTCGGGTCCGACGTAAGCGCGCAAAAAAGCAAAATCACCCGTGTGGCGCGGCCACATCCAGTTGTCGATATCACCGCCATAGACGCCGATCGATTTCGGCGGGGCGTACACGACACGGACGTCCTTGATCTTGAAATACGTGTAGAGATAATACTCGGAGCCGCCGTAGATGCTTCTCACGTCAACCTCGACGTCTTTGCCCTTCTCCGCCCTGGCGATAATTCTTTTCTCAGCGTTTTCGATCGCCTTGTGCCGTTCCAGGTTGCTCATGTCCTTCTTGACTTTGCGCATGACGTCCTTGGTCACGTTCTCGACGCTTTGCAGGATGTACGCGTCGTAACCCTGCGCGGGGATCTCCTCCGATCGCGTGCTCGCGTAGAAGCCGTCCTCGAGATAGTTGTGCTCCACCGAGCTCGCGCGCTGCAGGGCGCCGGCGGCGACATGGTGGTTGGTGACGATGAGGCCTTCCGGCGATACGAAACTCGCCGTCCCGCCGCCCAGCTTGATCACGGCGTCGGAGACGTCGGTACGCTTCGGGTCGTATAACTGGTACCGGTCGAGCTCGAGGCCGCGCGAACGCCACTCGTTGTACGGTGCCGTGTCGAGCGCGTGCAGGAGCCACATACCCTCGCTGGCCCGCGCTGTTTGTGCGACAAAAGGCCCCGGGCCCGCGGCTGTCGGCAGCACCACGGCAAGCACAACGGTCAGGGGCAGACGGGAACATACGGCCCACATACCGCGTCGCTCCGGACCGCCGCCCGAGCCTCCGTGGTGGCGGGTGAGTCGAGTGAGTGCATGCAGGCATCTGCCAATGACTGGGAAACGCATGGAGGATCTCCTTTGGCTGGAAAACGGGGGAATGGGCGCTTTATTCTAGGTGAACGGAGGCGGAATTGCCAGCCCGAATCGCGCCGGCACCGGGGTGGCGCCTGGAACAAGCACGGCTGGAACATACGTGGCTGGAACATAGAGGCGGCCGGAACTTGCGCGCAGGTCATTTGAGCAGCATCATCTTGCGGCTCTCGCGTAGCTCACCCGCCTGCAGGCGATAAATGTAGAGACCCGAGCTGACCTTGTGACCTCTCCGGTTGGTGCCGTTCCAGATGATCGACTTCAAGCCTGACGACTGGGTTTCGTTGACCAGCGTCGTGATTTGCTGACCGAATACATTGTAAATGCTCAGCACGACGTGGGCGGTGTGGGGCAGCTCGTAGCGCAGCGTCGTCGTCGGGTTGAAAGGGTTGGGGAATGCCGGGTAGAGTACGAGCTCCGGCGGCGGCGTACCGTCCTTGATGCCGGTGAGGGTGCTGAACGTGGCTGCGTGTGCGTCGATGATTCCCCAGCCAACCAGGCTGTCGGGCGAGCCGGCGTTATCGGCGGTGTTACGAAGCGCGTCGATGATCTCCATATTGGTCAGCGCCGGATTGGCTTCGAGCATCAGCGCCGCCACTCCCGCGACCAGCGGGCAGGAGAGTGAGGTACCGCTCAGGCTGCTGTACCCCGTCGGATCGGTCGCACTCGCCGTGCGTACCCCCTGGCCCATCGCCATAACGTCGGGTTTGATACGGCCGTCGACGGTGTTGCCGACGGAGCTGAAACTCGTACGGACTCCCAAGTTGTCCACCGCGCCCACTGCCAGCACGCTGTCACCGTCCGCGGAACCGATCAGCGAGTTGGTGCCGGGCGGCGCGAGCGAATTGTTGCCCGCGGAATTGACGACCAGCATGCCGCGCCCGGCCGCGATGTCGGCGCCGATGGTTACGATGGTTGTATTACCGTCCATATCCGCCCAGTTGTAATTCGGGTCCGGAGAGGTGAACCCGTTGAGGTACCCCAGAGAACTGCTGATGATGTCGGCGCCAATGCTGTCGCCCCATTCGGCGCCCGCTATCCAGGCGTCTTCTTCGATATGCTTTTCCCAAACTGTATTCTCGGTCTTGGCGAGGATGTAGGTCGCACCCCACGCCGGTCCGATGAGCTGGCCGGGTTCGAAACCACCGATCGCGCCGAGCGTCCACGTGCCGTGGTTCCCACTGCCCATCTGTCCCGCCTGGTCGGAGACGATACTGTCGCCGTTGACGAAGTCACGCGTCACGAGAATGTCGAGGTGATCGAGCGCGACGTGGTCGAGGTTGTTGAACCCCGCGTCGAGCATGCAAATCATGACACCATTGCCGCTGAAGCCGAGATCGTGCATCATCGGCACGTTTATCTGATCGTTCTGCGTAAAAGAAGGCCCGTAGTTGGCCGCGTGCGAGGGCGACGGTGCTCGCATCGGGGGCGCCAGGGCGTCTTCGCGTACCGGCTCCGGCACCCGGTCGCGGCGGACAAGATCAATTTTGGTGACGAAACGAAACGCCGCGAGTCTCTCGAGTTCGGCCGGCGTGGCATCGACCGCCACCGCGTTCAACCAGCGCGAAGTGTTGCGGATGCGACGGACGCCGGCGGCGACGCGTTGCACGTAACGCGGGCTGACGGGGATGTCGTAGTGGTCCACGAGATTGCCCGCCCCGCGGTTGCGCAGACGGCGGTTGCGCGCCCGGGGCGTGAGATTGGCCTCGGCCTCGGCCAGGCGGGCGGCCGGATTCGTGCTCTTGTCGGCAAAGAAGACCCAGGCGGCCAGCGGCTCGATTTCAGTCCGCGCTGCCTTTTGGAGCGCCCGCGTCCATTTCGCACGGGTCTGCGAATAAGTATTTGTCGTGGCTATCGTTACGATGCCAAAAATGGTAAGGAGAAGAACGATCTTGCGCATGCGTGGGGCCCCTCGGTTGCTGGCGTTTCCGCGGATTGAACGGTCGGTGGGGTACTGACCTGTTAATTATGTTACGTGGAGCCCCGGGAATCAATAGCGGTTTTCCGGGCGCGGGAGGTCGTGGAGTGGTGTGTGTTATACTCCGTTTCGATTGGAATCAAGACAGCGCCCACAAAACAAGAACCAAGGAGAGGGAATCATGAAAATCGCCGTCAACACACCGAACGGAAACATCGGCAAGCCGCTTACCAAGCACCTGCTCGATGCCGGAGCGGAGCTGATCCTGCTCACGCGCAGTCCGGACAAGGTCAAACCTTTTGCCGAGCGCGGCGCGGCCGTGCACGAGGGCAATCTCAGTGACGAGTCGTTTGTGGTCGAAGCAACCCGTGGCGCCGACGTGTTGTTCTGGCTGACGGCCGGTGATTACACGGTGGATGATCTGCGTGCCCAACAGAACATGATGGGCAGGAATGCCGCCGCCGCGATCACGGCAAACAAGATCGCCCGCGTGGTGGACCTGTCCAGTATCGGCGCGCAACACGACAGCGGCACCGGACCCATTGCCGGTCTCCACGACGTCGAAAAAATTCTCGAGAAGACCGGCGCCCACATCACCCATCTGCGCCCGGGGTTTTTCATGGAAAATTATTTCATGTACGTTGGGCCCATCGCCTCCGAGGGGACCGTATTCCTGCCGTTGCCGGGCAGCACGCGGCTGGCCATGATCGCGACCGCGGACATCGCGCGACACGCCGCAGACCGGTTGCTCGACACATCGTGGACGGGCCGCTCCGTTATCGAGTTGGTCGGGCCCGAGGAGGTGACGTTCGAAGACGCGGCGAGGACCATCGGTGGCGCCATCGGCAAGGACGTCAAGCACGTACAGGTCACAGAGGATCAGTCGCGCGAAGCGATCAAGGCCATGGGGATAAGCACCGGCGTGGCGAACCTCATGAACGAAATGCACGCCGCCTTCGCAGCCGGCAAGGTGGTACCCGAAGGGCCGAACCCGGTGGTGGCGACGATGACGCTGGAGACGTTCGCCAAGAACGTGTTCCGCCCGGGTTTCGAAGCGATGACCGGGTAACAGCGTGTCGTATCAGGGGGTGTCGTCGGGCATTTTTCCAGATGTCTCGTCAGGCGACTCGCCGGATGCGTCGTCAGATTTGTCGTCGGACGTTTCGCCGGGGCGCACTTCCCATTTCAACTGCTTGTAATCGAACCCCTGCTCGATCGTGGGCTTGATCACGGCGAAATACGGTGACACGTCGAAATCGCGGGGTGTGAAGTGGCTGTAGTGGCGTGCGCGGAGAATCTCGTCATCGGTCACTTCGCTCGGATCTCCGACGCACTGGTAACCGCGGCGCGGCAGTATAGGATATTTCACCCGTTGAAAAGCCTGCGCGATAAGCGTGGAGCAGATGGCACGCGTCGGGTCGCCGCTGCCGAAGGCGAGCATCCGCCGCCGGTAATACAGGGGCACCGGTGGTCGCGGGAACAGGTAGCGCAGGAGATCGATAACGTTTCTCATGTCGTACTTGTGCCCGATGTGCGACACGACGAAATCGACGACGCGCTGCCGGTCCTCAGGCGACAATCCGGCCGGCCGGCAGATACGCGTGTTGAAGTCGGCGTACTTGACCAGCGGCACGCCGATGACGCCGCGTTCCAGGTCGACCTCGATCAAAGTGTTTTCGCCGCCATCCCCCCTGTGCAGTGCGTCTCCGACGTAGAAGGCGGCATGCGACCAGGTGGACTGCGTGAAATACTTGATCGCCGTGCTGACCCGGCGATCACCCTCCACCAGCAGGATGTCCCCTGCTTGCAGCGTCGCCGCGAGCACGCGCTCGTCCTTTACGGCGAAACGCTCGTAACGGCGCACCGGTTGATTGAGAAACCGTGCCAGCTTGCCGCCGCACAATCTTGCCAGCCACTGAAACATCACAGCGCCATTATAGACATATCCGGCCCAGGGTGGAAGACGGGTTAAAGTGCGGCGAACGACGTCTTCGCCGCCTCGATCGTGCGTTCGATGACCGCGGTGTCGTGCGCCGCCGAGAGGAATCCCGCTTCGAACTGGGAGGGAGCGATGTAGACGCCGTTCTCGAGCATGGCGCGGAAGAAGGCCGCGAACCGTCCGGCGTCTGCGCGGCTCGCCGTTGCCCAGTCGACGACCGCTTCATCGATGAAGAACTGACCGAACATGGTACCGACATGCGATTGCTGCAGCGGCACGCCGGCCGCTGCGGCCGAGGCGCCGATACCCGCGACCAGCTGCGCGGCCGCCGCGTCGATAGCGTCCCACACGCCCGGCGCTTTCAGCATCTTTAGTGTCTCGATCCCTGCGCGCATTGCGAGCGGATTGCCGGAAAGGGTGCCGGCCTGGTAGACGGGTCCGGCGGGCGCGATCATCTCCATGATCTCGCGCCGCCCGCCGTAGGCGCCGACGGGCAAACCGCCGCCGATCACCTTGCCGAGCGTCGTCAGGTCGGGTGTTATGCCGTACAGGGTCTGCGCCCCACCGGGGTGCACCCGAAACCCCGTCATCACTTCATCGAAGATGAGAAGCGCGCCCGCGTCGCTGGTGAGTTCGCGCAGGCCGGCGAGAAAACCGCCGACCGGCGGGATCATTCCCATGTTGCCGGCGACCGGCTCGACGATGACGGCGGCGACCGATCCGTCGTGCCGGCCGAAAAGCCGCTCGACGGAGGATAGGTCGTTGTACCGGGCGATCAGTGTGTCCGCGACTGCCGCCGCCGGGACACCGGGCGAGTCGGGCAGGCCCAGCGTCGCCACGCCCGAGCCGGCCTTGACCAGCAGCATGTCGGCGTGTCCGTGATAGTTTCCTTCGAATTTGATGATCTTGTCGCGGCCGGTAAAGGCCCGTGCCAGGCGCAGGGCGCTCATGGTTGCCTCTGTGCCGGAATTGACGAAGCGGATCATCTCAATATTCGGCATGAGCGACATGACGAGGTCGGCCAGCTCCAGTTCGAGCGGGCTCGGCGCGCCGTAGCTCGTCCCATGTGCGGTGGCCTCGACGAGCGCGCCCACGATACGCGGGTGGGCGTGTCCGAGAATTAGCGGACCCCAGGAGAGGACGTAATCGATGTAGCGGTTGCCGTCGACATCGATGAGATACGCACCTTCGCCGCGTTCGATAAAAAGCGGGTCTCCGCCGACCGCGCGGAACGCGCGCACCGGCGAGTCCACGCCTCCGGGCAGCCGCGTGAGCGCCTTAGCGAAGAGAGCTTTCGATTTGTCGGTGTTCGTCATGACTTGCGTGTTTTTTCGCGCACATAATCCACGAGCCGCCGCACGTTGTCGATCGGCGTCTCCGGAAAAATGCCGTGTCCGAGGTTAAAAATGTGCCCGGGCCGGCCGCCGGCGCGATCGAGCACGGCGTCGATGCGAACCTGGAGCTCCTGCCACGGGGCGAGCAGCATCGCCGGGTCGAGGTTGCCCTGGATCGCCCGCCCGTCACCAATCCGTCCCCATGCGTCGTCGAGGTGGACCCGCCAGTCCACGCCGATAACGTCGCCGCCGCACGCGGCCACCTCTTCGAGATAGGCGCCGGTACCGGTGCTGAAATTGATCACGGGGACGCCTGCTTTCTCGAGCCGTCCGAAGAGCATCGTGTTGTACGGGCAAACGAAGCGCTTGTAATCCTGCATGTCCAGAGCAATGCCCGCCCACGAGTCGAACACCTGCAGCGCGTCCGCACCCGCTTCCGCTTGGGCGAGCAGGTAGTCGGCCTGCACGGTGACCAGCTTGTTCATCAGCTGTTCCCACGCCTGCGGTTCGTGGTACATGAAAGACTTGGTGCGCGTGAAATTGCGGGAAGTGCCGCCTTCGATGGCGTAGCTTGCCAGCGTAAACGGTGCGCCCGCGAAACCGATGAGCGGCGTGCCTGTCTGTGCGAGCTCGGCCGCAACCAGCCGCACCGCGGCCAGGGTGCCGGGCATGGAGATATCGGCCGGCGGGGTGAGCAATCGTTCGACGTCGTCGGGGCGTTGGATGCGGGGGCGAATCACCGGTCCTTCGCCTTTTTCGAACTTGAGGTCGAGGCCCATGCCTCGCAGCGGCGGCAGAATATCGGAAAAGATAATCGCTGCGTCAAAGCCGAACACACGGATCGGCTGCAGCGTGACCTCGGCGGCCAGCTCCGGTGTGTCGATCATCTCGAGCATCCCGTGGCGCAAGCGAAGCTCGCGGTATTCCGTCATGTACCGCCCCGCCTGGCGCATGAGCCAGACCGGCGTGTAGTCGACCACCAACCGGCGGCACGCACGCAGGAAAGGCGCCGCGGGTTGTTCGCCGGTGCCAGCCCCACCGCTCTTCTTTCCGGCCGCGGGGCGTGGTGTCATTTCAGCCACTTCGCAGCATCCTTCGCGTGGTAGGTGATAATCAGATCGGCGCCCGCGCGCTTGATACTGGTCAGGGTTTCCAGCACCGCGCCGCGTTCGTCGATCCACCCGTTGGCGGCGGCCGCCTTGAGCATCGAGTACTCACCACTGACGTTGTACGCGGCGAGCGGTACTTCGGGAAATTCACCGCTCAATGTCTGGATGACGTCCAGGTAGGCGAGCGCGGGTTTTACCATGAGAAAATCGGCACCTTCCTCCACGTCCAGCGCCGCTTCGCGCAGCGCCTCGCGCGAATTAGCGGGGTCCATCTGGTGCGTCTTGCGGTCGCCGAACTTGGGTGCGCCGTCGGCCGCGTCGCGAAACGGACCGTAAAACGCTGACGCGTATTTCACCGCGTAGGACATGATCGGTAGGTGGGAAAAGTCGTTTGCGTCGAGCGCGTTGCGGATCGAGTATACCATGCCGTCTATCATGCCGCTCGGGGCGACGATGTCGGCGCCCGAGCGGGCATGGGAAAGCGCCACCTTATTGAGAATGACGAGTGTTTCATCGTTCAGGACGTAACCCTCTCCAAGATGGGGATGCGTTCCGTCGGGTCCGCTCGGGTTGAGCACACCGCAGTGGCCGTGGTCCGTGTACTCGCACATGCAAACATCGGTGATCACGACGAGATCGGGGTTGGCTTCCTTGAGTTTGCGAATTGCCTGCTGAACGATGCCGTCGTCGGAGAAATTCTCCGCGCCGACCGGGTCCTTGGCGGCGGGAATGCCGAAGAGCAACACGGCTGGGATATCGTGCGCGGCCACCGAATCGGCCTCGCCGGGAAGCTGGTCGATGGAAAGCTGGAACACACCGGGCATGGACGGAATCGGATTACATACGTTTTGACCGTGCGTGACAAAGAGGGGGTAGATGAAATCGGTGCTCTTTAGCTCCGTCTCCCGAACCATGCCGCGCAGCGCGGGCGTGTGGCGCAGGCGCCGCGGTCGAAAGAACGGGCTGTGAGAGGGAACCTGCACCTCGCCGGAACTACGCCCGGGTGCCCTTGCGGCCCTGGTGTCCGGGGTTTCCGGGTTCTTGTTCTTCTTCGAAGTTTTCTCAATCATTGTCTCGACCTTCTTTGAAATACTCCACCAGGGAGTTCACGAGCCCTTGGCTCGTATACTCACCCGCCGTAATATCAACTTTGATGTCCAGCGCTACTGCCGTGTCCCGCGTCTTGGGGCCGATACATGCGATGAGCGCCCGTTCCATGATAGCAGCGCCTTCGCCGTACTTCGTTATTTCCGCTTGAAAATTGCGGACAGTCGATCCGCTGGTGAATGTAATGACATCCGCTTGTCTCAATTCGTCGAGTTGATCAGCAGCGATACGAACGGGCACGGTCCGGTACACCTTAATATCAGTTACGACAGCGCCTCCGGCGCTGAGTGCGGCCGGCAATTCCTCACGCGCAATCTCCGCGCTCGGCAACAGGACGCACATTCCTGCCACGTCACCGAGCGCTTTTGCCACCGCTTCGCCGACGTACTCGGCGGGCACGACGTCCACGGACAGCCCGCGCTCACGGAGCGCGTCCGCTGTCGCCGGCCCCACGGCGGCCGTCCTCACTGTCCCCAGGGCGTCTGCGGCCATGCCACCGGCTTCGAGCCGCTGCCAGAAGATATCGACGGCGTTTGCACTGGTGAAGACGACCCAATCGAAGGTGTCAAGCGCCTGCAGTGCCTCATCGAGCTCGTGCAGATCCGGCAGCGGTGCGATCTCGATCGTCGGCACCAGCAAGGGCACCGCGCCGAGTCGGGTCAGTCGTTCGCTCAGATCGCGCGCCTGGTGACGCGCGCGGGTCACCACGATACGTTTGCCGTGCAGCGGCGACGTTTCGCCGAAGGCGTCGAGGATCTCGCGGGCGCCGCGCTCGAGCGCCTGCCGGGCGAGGGTAACGCCAAGCTCGGCGGCGTCCTCGCCCTCGCCTTCGACACGGATGACCTCCCGCCCGTCGGGCGAGGTGACCACGCCGGACAGGTGAATGCCCCCCGCGTTGCCGTTCGATGTCGCGTAGGCGGCCACCGGCAGCGAGCAGCCGCCGCCGAGTTCCGCGAGAAAGCTTCGTTCCGCCGTTACGTTTCGTCGCGCGTCAACGTCGTCGATGGCGGCGAGAAGCTCTATGACTCGAGTGTCGCTCCGGCGACATTGCACAGCCAGGGCCGCCTGACCGGGTGCAGGCAGCATGACGTCGAGCGGCAGCCAGTCGCTGACGACATCCTCCGTACCCAGGCGGCGAAGCCCGGCGGCCGCCAGAACGGTCGCGTCGTAGTCGCCCTGCATCACTTTGCGTACACGGGTGTCCACGTTGCCCCGGATCTCCCGGATGGAAAGATCCGGGCGAATGGACAGGAGCTGCGCCCGGCGCCGGGTGCTGCTCGTGCCCACTACTGCACCCCTGGGCAGCGTGTCGAGGGTCTCGCCGTTGCGGGCGACCAGCCCGTCCCGTGCATCCTCGCGTCCGGGGACGGCGCCCACGGTGAGCTGTGGATTCTCGTCGGTCGGGAGATCCTTTAGTGAGTGTACGGCGAGGTCGATTTCCCCGGCCAGAAGCGCCGATTCCAGTAGCGTGGTAAAGACACCGCGGCCGCCCATATTGGGCAGGGGGACGTCGTGCCGGGTATCACCTTCGGTAACGTAGGCGCGCGTGCGGCATTGTATGCCGGGCCACGCGGCCTTCAACAATTCGATCACATGGTTGGTCTGCCACAGGGCGAGCTTCGAGGTGCGTGTGCCGATCGTGACGGTTTGCCGGTTGGTGGCACTCATCGCACCGAGCCTTCACGGTCCTCCGATAGGCCGAAAAGAGCCCGGACCGTCGCCTCGTAATCTTCGGCGTGTCCGTTGCTAGCCTCTTGTTTGAGTCGGGTGGTCGGCCTGTGCATGAGCTTGTTGACCAGCGAACGCGAGAAGTGTTGGATCTGTTCCATCGTCTGAGAATCGAGCTCACCCATCTGGTGCAACGCCCGTTTGAGTTCCTGCTGACGGATCGATTCCACCTTCTGGCGAAGCTCCGTAATCAGGGGCCGGAACGACATCCCCTGTAACTCCTTCTCCAGGGTTGTAATCTCCTCGGCGATGACCTTTTCGACGGGCGCGATTTCCTTGCGACGCTGGGACAACGCTTCGTCGAGCGTCCCCTGCAAATTGTCCGTATCGCACAGCGACACGTCCGGCAGGTCGGCAACGGCAGGATCGATGTTGCGCGGCACGGCGATGTCGATCAGGACCAGCTCGCGTCCGTTGCGCTCGGCAGTCGCGTCACGCACCATTTGCGGCGTCATAATAATGTCGGGCGACGCGGTAGCCGCGATGACGATGTCGGCCAACGCGAGCGCGCGCGGCAGGTCGCTCAAGGAAAAAGCTTCGTATCCGGATTCTTTGGCAACGGCCGCCGCACGTTCGAAGGTGCGGTTGGCGATGGAGACCCTGTTGATTCCGCGTGAGCGCAAGACTTTGAGGGTCAGGTTTCCCATTTCGCCCAGTCCGACCACCAGCACGCGCCGGTCCGCGAGGTCGCCGACCTTTCTCTGGGCATAAGCGATGGCCACCGAACTCAGGCTGGCCGGATTGTGACCGATCCCCGTGACGGTTCGCGCTTTCCGCCCCGCGCGGATGGCGGTGTGAAAAGCCATCGAGATTTGGGGGCCGGTGGTGCCAAGCTGTACCGCTTCATGCAGGGCGTCGGACACCTGCCCCAAAATCTGCTGCTCGCCCAGGACCAGGGATTCCAGGCCGGCCGCGACCCGGCACAAGTGCTCGACGGCGTCCATGTCGTTGTAGTAATAGAGATAGTCGGCGAAGCGCGAGACGTCCACTCCCGTCGCTTCGGTAACGATTTCAGACAGAACGGTACGCGCGTCACCCGCGTCCGGATCCATACTCGCGTAGATCTCGACGCGGTTGCAGGTGGAGAGCACGGCGAACTCGCGGCAGCCGCCGAACCGCTGGCAGCCGCTGGTCGGACGGATCACGTCGTCCAGTTTCGCCAGTGTACAACGGAGACGCTCCCTCAATTCGAGGGGAGCAGTATCATGACTAAGACCCAGACAGGTGATGGGTATCGTTGGCATCGTATTCCTCTGCGACTGTAAGTTGAACGGCATTGAGTAATTTGTTTATGCGGCCGAGCAGCCGCATCTTGTCCTCGGAACGTATCTTTACCTTGTCCGGCAATTCCATGGTGGAGCCCATCAGCGCGTCGCGGAAAAACATCGAGGCTTCCAGCGCCACCTTCAACGTCAGGCCCAGGCGCACCGCGTTCTTCGCGTACTCGCAGCCGATGGCCCTCGCTTCGTCGAGCAGCACGTCGCCGTTATCCTCGCTAACGTACTGGAGTATCAACTCCATCAGCCGATGGCCGAGGACGCGGTGTTGTTCTCGCGCCTTGGCATCGAAACGGCTCATCCAGTCCGGGGCTTTGTGGTCCATCATGTGCCGCCGCGTCCGCTCGAGCGCGTCGGTAGCCCAGATGTGCTCGATGCCGCCGGCGGGACGAACGGCATGGCGCTCCTCCGCAAACCGCGTCACGTCGGATGCGGCGAAACGCCGGTGGCCACCGGGCGTGAGCATGACCGGGATGTCCCCGTTATTGGCCCAGCGCCGCAGGGTCGTCGGATGCACGCTCAGCTCGCGTGCCGCCTGTGCCAGGGTGAGCCATTGCCCGCTGTCTCGATGTGGATTCGCCATGGTCGTAAGTGGGTAGTGAACGTTGTAAAAAACTAACTAAAACTATGTCTTTGTGAATATGTTATACAAGTGCATAGGATTTGTCAAGTTTCCGTTTGGGGCGCGATTATGGCCTATCTTGTTAGTAAATAATCTACTTATGGTTACCGAGCACTTGATTTTTGTCAATTGTCGGATTTGTCGTCCAATGGCCCCATTTGGGATACAGTCGGGGGTCTCAATGCCCGTGTTGTCATGGTGAGCCAGGTCCGGACGCCGGGGGTGGTGAAGTGAGGGTGGTCAATCGTCGGAATCACGGTCCACACGGCGGAGGCGCTTGACGCGGCTGCGGCGTTTCTTGTCATCGAGGCGGCGTTTCCGGGCAGCGGTGGTCGGTTGGGTGGGCCGGCGTGCCTTCGGTGCGACCGCCGCGTTGCGGATCAGCGTCAGCAGGCGGTTGAGGGCGTCCGCGCGGTTTTTTTCCTGCGTGCGATAGCGTTTTGCCGTAATCACCACCACGCCGTCACGGGTCATGCGCCGGCCGGCGAGCCGCTTGAGCCGGGTGCGGACGGCGTCGGTCAGGGACGGCGAGTGTGCCGCGTCAAAACGCAACTGGACGGCGCTTGCCACCTTGTTGACGTTCTGCCCACCGGGTCCCGATGCACGGATGAATTCCACGTGGATTTCATCCTCGTTTATGGCGATAGTATCGGTAATCTCGATCATCAACGCTCCCCGCTGGCGTGGGCTTGGGGGTCCCACGTCACGACATCGAGCTGATCAAGTCTAGCTTAGCACGGAAACGCGGGAGAATCTCGCTCGACCACAAAACGCATGCCGGCAAGAGATCGCGTCCCAAACGCCACGAGTATGTCAATCGGTGGAGCCTTACTTGACCCAAACCTGCAGGGGTTCCGCCCGGGTCAAGGTGTCGCGGCCCACGTGATGCCCGACAGCGATAATCGAATAGCGGCCCGGATCGGTGATTGGATAGTATTTGAAATCGAGCCTCTCCTTATAACCCCAGCCGTGCTCGGCGGAGTTCACCCTCGAGAGCGGAAAGAAATAGCTTTCACCCGGTTCGAGTGTAAGCTCGAAGTCGTGAGGGTTGGCGGAAAAATACTCGACGATGTCGGATTGCGACACGTGCGGGTGTGACCGGGGAGCGATGGTGCCCCGGGAATCGGATTCGACCCTGAGGTCCCAGTACGTGTGGGACTCCAGCGGCCAGTTGCGGTAACTCAACACGATGTCGTGTTGGGTCACGTTCCGGTAGCCGATCCACAGGTCGAGGTTCTCGCCCGGGTCCAGGTCGAATTTTTCAGGGATGAGCAGACTCGCCAACCCGTGCTGCGAACCCGACCACCTGGGCACGCGAGGGGCTGCCGAGCGGATGGAGCGGGCGGATTTCTTGTCGAACGAACTGGTGCCGTCCAGCATTACCTCGAACCGCTCGCGGCCTTCGAGGTGTCGCGTCAGAAACACGATGTAGCGCTTTCCGGCCTTCCACAATCCCAGAGCCCGCGGGTGGTTGGGATGCAGCTGAACGGTAAGCGTGTCTTGCTCCAACTCACCTTTGAGTACCTCGAGGACCCGAATCTTGGCGGTTTCGTGCGAACGCCGTACCGCAAAATCCGGCGCCCGTTCCACCACCGAAACCACAATGACGTCGGCCACCCCGATGGCGGCGTTGAGTGGCAGTTGCATCCCGTCGGCGTGAACATGCAAAGCGCCGGCGGCGACGCAAAGCACTGCTCCCGGTGCCGACAGCCACCTGCCCGTGCGTTTAGGCCGTGTCATGATCGCCCTCGCTTCGGTGCCCGTCGCCGGCCGGCGGCCGCGAGAAATAGTAAATGAATCGTGTCAACCAGATAGCGGTAAACCCGAAATACGCAAACAGGAGATTGAAAGCCCCCGACGACAAGGTCGGCTGCGTTGTCATGTTGGCTTCGATTGCCATCTGAGTGACGCCGATCATCAGCATCATGGTGGCTACCCCGAACCACAACATCTGGGTCCGGATATGCAGGTGGGTTTCTTCGATGCGCTCGGGTGCGAGCCAGTAGTCCTTGTTGGGCAGGTTGAACCGCGTTTGCGAAAAGCGAGGGAACCACTCCGGTATAATGAGAAAGACAAACGCGTTCATTGCGGACATGGCCAGCACGATGCCGAAGAAAGTCGCCTTCGACGACCAATCGTTGGGGTAACCGGCTCCGTTGAAATGCGATGCGACCGTTTCCGGCACCCGCGGATAATAGTAGGCGCACTGCAGGGCGGAAAGGATCAGCAGCAACACGAATATGGTTCGCGGTTTCGGCATGGCAAGGGGGGAGAGGGGCAAGAGACGTGCCAGCCGGACGCCGCCCTGGAAGGCGCCGTGGGATGCCATGACGGGACAAGTGTTCTCACGCTCAGACAGTCCTCGGCGCACGAGCTTTCTTACCCGTAGACGCTTGGCTGCGCGCCTGCGCACTGCTCCGCAGCATTTCGCGCATTATGACTAGCTGAAGGTGCTCAAGAACTCGCTTGAGAACACTTGTCCCGTCATGGCATCCCGAGCTTATCGCTCCCCGGCGCGTCAGATTTCGATGGTAATACCGGTGGGACAGTGGTCCGAACCGGGCACATCGGCCAGGATGAAAGCGTCTTCCAGCCGGTCCCGCAGGTTGTCGCTCACAAAGAAATAATCGATGCGCCAGCCGACGTTTCGCTGGCGTGCGCGGGTCTTGAAATCCCAATAGGTATAGTGCCCGGGTTCTTCGTGAAACATGCGGAAGGCATCGACGAAGCCGCTCGCGATGAAGCGGTCCATCCAGTCGCGCTCCTGCGGCAGAAACCCCGAGTTGTTTTCGTTGGCCTCGGGCCGGGCGAGATCGATTTGCTTGTGTGCGGTATTGAAGTCTCCGCAGACGATGACTTTTCTGCCGGTAGCTTTGAGCTCGACGGCGTGATCGAGAAAAACGTCATAGAACGCCAGCTTGTAGTCGAGCCGCTCGGCAGACGCCGATCCGTTGGGGAAGTAAATATTATAGAGGAGAAACTCACCGTAATCGGCGACCACGAACCGCCCTTCCCGGTCGAACTCCCCGATGCCGATGCCGTGGCTTACCGACTCCGGTGTCTCTTTGCTGTACAAGGCCACGCCGCTGTAGCCTTTCCTTTCACCTGCTGTGAAGTACGCCCGGTAGCCTGCCGGTTCCCTCAGGTCCGGCGGCAGCTGATCGAGGTCGGCGCGGACTTCCTGCATGCACAGCGCATCCGGGCGCTCCGCGGCCAGCCAGTCCACGAACCCCTTCTTGTGCACGGCCCTGAGGCCGTTGACATTCCAGGATAGTATGCGACGCGTCTTCGCCATCCCCGGCATTATAGGGCTCCGCTGGGGATTATGAAA
This sequence comes from Candidatus Krumholzibacteriia bacterium, assembly GCA_036478295.1. GTDB lineage: Bacteria > Krumholzibacteriota > Krumholzibacteriia > WVZY01 > WVZY01 > JAZGDW01. Next base: position 27,441 of record JAZGDW010000297.1, on the reverse strand, counting down.
GGCGTTCGTGCGGCGCAGAGGAGACTCGACCTTCGCAAAATAATCGTGTAATATTCGGCTGGTTCGATGCACTAACCGGTAGGAGCACGACCCCAGTCGGCAAGTGTCATGCATAATCATCCCGATTCATTTGGTGAAGTTCATCTGAACCTCAATGTTCGCGGGCTCGGTGTGTCGGCGACCGTGGCGATCAACGACCGTTCCAACGAGCTGATTCGCCGGGGACGCGACGTCATCAAACTGGGATTAGGCCAATCGCCCTTTCCCGTACCGGAGTCTGTGGTGGAGGCATTGCGGGAGAACGCCCACCAGAAGGCCTACCTGCCGGTGAAGGGTTTGTACGAACTGCGGGAGGCCGTCGCCGAACACCACCGGCGGACGTTCGGCATCGAGTGTACGGCCGACGAGGTCTTGATCGGCCCGGGGTCGAAAGAGCTGATGTTTCTACTGCAGCTCGCGTACTACGGAGATCTCGTTATCAGCTCCCCATCCTGGGTGTCCTACGCGCCCCAGGCCCAGATTATCGGTCGGAACATCTTTGTTCTGCCCACGTCGATCGAGAGCAACTGGCAACTGACCGCCGCGCAGCTCGAAGAATTTTGCGCCAAGGATCACGGCCGGCCGCGCATCCTGGTCCTCAACTACCCGTCCAACCCGACGGGATGCACCCTGTCCCACGGGCAGCTCGCCGACATCGCCGAGGTGGCGAGGCAGAACCACGTGGTCGTCCTCTCGGACGAGATCTACGGCAAGATCCACCACACGGGACAGCACGAATCCATCGTGCCCCTGTATCCAGAAAGCACCATATTCAGCGGTGGATTGAGCAAATGGTGCGGCGCCGGCGGCTGGCGGCTGGGACTGTTCGTCTTTCCCAAATCACTGAGATGGCTGCTCGACGCCATGGCGGCGGTGGCCAGCGAGACCTTCACCTCGACGAGCGCGCCGATCCAGTACGCGGCGATCCGCGCGTTCCAGGGGGGAGCCGACATCGATCGCTACCTCGTGCGGTCGCGCCGGGTGTTGTCCGCGCTCGGTAACTTGCTCACCCGCTCGTTGGAAAAGACAGGCGCGGATATCCTGCCGCCCGAGGGCGCGTTCTACCTGTTTCCGGATTTCTCACCTCTGCGTGACAAACTGCGCCGGAAGGGAATCAATACCAGCGTCGAGATATGCGAAAAGCTGCTCGACGACACGGGAGTCGCCATCCTGCCGGGCAGCGCGTTCAGCAGGCCGGCGGACGAACTGACTGCCAGGCTGGCTTATGTGGATTTCGACGGCGCCGCCGCACTCGAGGCGGCCGGGACGGTGCCCGAGGGCGAAGCGCTCGACGACGATTTTGTGCGTACGCACTGCGGGCGGGTGGTCGAGGCGGTCGACCGCATTGGCGACTGGCTCGGTTCTATGGAGTGACCCTGTGAAAACGATTCTGATTGCAGCCGCCTTGATGTTATCAATGTGCGCGGTGGGATGCGCGGGCCAGACGCCGCGGATCCAACCCGCGGAGGCGGGTATCGACACCGACGCCGCCGAGGCGCACGCCGCGTTCAGCCGTATCCTGAGCACACACGTCCGTGACGGGCGCGTGGACTACCCCACCCTGTGCCGCTCCGGACACCTCGAGGCGTACCTGGCCCGTCTCGAGGCGACCGATCCCGCCGCGATCACGGATGACCACACGCGCCTGGCGTTCTGGATCAATGCCTACAACGCGTTCACCCTGCAGCTTATCTGCGAAAACTATCCGGTAAAGAGCATCAACGACCTTCACTTCGCCGGTCGCTACGTCGGTGCCGTAACCAAAAAGACCATCTGGCACCGGGATTTTATTGTCATCAACGGCGAGAAGTTGAGTCTCAACGATATCGAGCACGAGATCATCCGGCCCCGATTTCAGGACCCACGGGCACACTTCGCGCTGGTTTGCGCATCGAAGTCCTGCCCTGCCCTGAGTGCCCAGGCGTTCGAGGGGCCAACGCTCAACAGCCAACTCGACGAGCAGGCGCGGATCTTCTTCGCCGAGCCGGGAAAAAACCATTTCGACACCAAAGAGAAGGTCGCCCACATCTCCAAGATCCTGGACTGGTACGCCGGCGATTTCGGTGCGAACGACGAAGAGATCCTGCTCTTCGTCGCGCGTTACCTGCCCGATGGCGTGGCCGCCGTCATCCGCCGCGACCCGGCGGGGTGGAAAATCAAACACACCCACTACGACTGGAGCCTGAACGAGTAGCTCCGCCGACGCCCAACGATTTGCGCTTTATTTCTTCTCCGGATGCGATTAGAATGCGGGTCAATTTCTTGGCTGGCGCAAGCGGGGGTGCGCGTACCTGGTCGAGTATCATAGAAGGGGATTGCCATGGATTTCATACGCAAGCTATTTGGCGCGTCGCCTTTTCGTCTGCTGGTGGAGCACACGAAGAAAGTCCACGACTGCGTGTTGTTGATTCGGCCCATTACCGAAGCGCTTCTGGCGGAGGATCACGAGAAACTCGACACGCTCCATAATGAGATGTCGAAGACCGAGCACGAAGCGGACGTCATGAAAGACGAGATTCGGGACATGCTGACCGGGATGCAATTGCTGTCGGTCGGCAGGTACGAGCTGACCCAGTATCTGGCCGTGCAGGACACGATCGCCGACGCGGCGGAGGACTTTTCCGTAGTGGTCCTGCTGCGCAAGACGCGTATGCATCCGGATCTGAAGGATGAGTTTACCGCGTTCGTGGACCAGGTAATCAATGTGAGCCAGCGGTTGCTTGCCCTGTCCGAAGACCTGTCGGTACTCGCCGAGGCCGCTTTCACCGGGGTGGAAGCAGACCGGGTCCTGAAAGCGATCGATACTATCGGCCAGGAGGAGTGGAAGGCCGATAAACTGCAGCGCGCCTTCGCGAAACACTTCTACAGTCTGGAGAAGAAACTGGATCCCACGACGCTCGCGTTTTATGACAAGTACTGCCTGACGTTGAGCAGAGTCGCGAACAAGGCCGAGAGTACCGCGAAGTTCCTGAGACTCATCATTGCCAAGAAATAACATTGCCGGACCTGGCGCAGCATACTTGCCGGCAACCGCAGCCTGGGGGCGCACATGCCGCTGCTCGCGTATCCGTGACACCCGCTGTTGAAGAGGAGGACAGACTTTTATGGTGCTCTTGATAGTGGCGCTCGTTATCGGTCTGTACATGGCGTGGAACATCGGAGCGAACGATGTTGCCAATGCCCTGGGAACCTCCGTGGGGTCGAAGGCGCTGACGTTCCGGAGTGCTGTGATTCTGGCCGGGATCTTCGAATTCGCCGGTGCGGTACTTGTCGGTGGGCACGTAACCGACACGGTGCGAAAAGGCATCGTCGACCCGTCGGCCTTCACCGGCAACCCGGACCTTCTCGTATACGGCATGCTCGCCGCGCTGGTGTCGGCGGCGCTTTGGCTGCACCTCGCCAGTTATTTCGGTCAGCCGGTCTCGACCACCCACTCGATAGTCGGCGCGATTTTCGGCTTTGGATTGATAGCTGGCGGCGCTGTCAACTGGGCAAAGATGGGCGGCATCGTTGCGAGCTGGGTGATCTCGCCCCTGGCCAGCGGCCTGTTGGGATTCCTGACCTTCGCTTTTATCAAGAAGAAAATACTTGGCACGGAACGTCCGGACGAGGCCGCAGCGAAGTATGCGCCATACCTCGTTATGGTAGTTGCGTTCATGCTCAGTATGGCGCTGATCTTCAAGGGACTGAAGAACATCCATCTCGACTGGCCGATGACCACGGCGCTCGGCGTGTCCGCGCTGGTAGCGATTGTAGCCGGTGGCCTTGCGTTCTTTCTGTTGCCCAAGCCCGTCAAGCGTGAGAAGGAACTCGAGCCGACCGAGGAGTTCGATTACACCGAGCGCATATTCAGGTATCTGCAAATAACCACGGCCGCCTACGTGGCCTTTGCGCACGGAGCCAACGACGTCGCCAACGCCGTCGGCCCGTTGGCAGCCGTCTACGCCGTCCAAACCACCGGGGAAGTCGGTATGAAGGTGGGTGTCCCGATCTGGATTCTGCTGCTGGGAGGAGCGGGCATCGTGGCTGGCCTCGCGATGTTCGGGCGGCGGGTCATGGAAACGGTGGGCGAGAAGATCACTCACATGACGCCTACGCGGGGGTTTTCGGCCGAGTTCGCCGCCGCCACCACGGTGCTGGTGTGCTCCAAGCTCGGGCTGCCGATTTCGACGACCCATTCACTGATCGGTGCGGTCATGGGAGTCGGGTTGGCCCGTGGGCTGGCCGCACTGCAGCTGAAGACCATACGCTCCATATTTACGTCGTGGCTCGCCACCGTGCCGGTCACCGCGGTGATGACCATTATCCTCTATTGGCTGGCGACGAAGTTGCTGCTCTAGGACGCTTTTCGGATCTTGCGCCGGCGGCACCCTGGGGCCCGGTTGACAATTGCCCGCGCCACGGGCTACGATGGGAACCCACTCGCCGGGGGGGGAAGACGTGCAAGAACACACCATCGGAAGCATCCGGTTTCTTTCGTACGATCGCTTCGAGCCTTTTCGTAACGTCACCAACGTGGTCACCACTCGGGCCGGCGGAACCAGTGCGGGTCCGTACAAAGGGTTGAACCTCGGTTTGCACGTCGGGGATGATGCCGGTGCCGTGCTCGAAAACCGCGCGCTCCTCAGCCAGACCCTGGGCATCGAGCCCGAGGACCTGACCGTGCCCGGCCAGGTGCACGGGACGACCGTCACGGTGGTGGGCGCATCCGAGCGCGGCCGAGGTGCCGTTTCGGACGACGGCGGCATCGACGGCGCTGACGCTCTCATCACGCGCGCGCGTGGGGTACCGCTCATGGTGCTGGTGGCGGACTGCGTCGTGATTTCCCTCTACGACCCGAGGCACGCCGCCATCGGTCTCGCCCACGCCGGCTGGAAGGGGACGCTGGGCCGCATCGCGGAACGCACCGTCGAGAGCATGCAGGACGCCTTCGGAAGCGACCCGCAGGAGTTGTTCGCCGGGATCAGCCCGTCCATCGGCAAGGGCCACTATGAGGTGGGGCAGGAGGTGTTGGAGGCGTTCCACAAGGAATTCGGGAGAAGCGAGGCAAGCCGGTTCATTCAGGAAGACATGCACGGAACCTGCTATCTCGACCTGTGGGGGATGAACGAGGCACGCCTGTTAGCCGCGGGGCTCGGCGCCGACCACATCGAGGTGGCCGAAATGTGCACGGCCTGTCATCCCGACCTATTTTACTCCTACCGCCATGACCAGGGAATGACCGGGCGATTCGCCGGCCTGATCATGCTGCATTCCTCTGGCTCGCGCCTTTTCTAATTAACTTTATGTCAGTCAGTTAGGTGTCCGGCGACTTTTGCTTGACAGCCAATTCATTTTGCCGTTATAAGCGAATCAAGGTTCTGGTTCGTGACTGATTACCGCACCGCCTGGCTCGACTGTACCGGTGGACGCCGCGGGATAGACGCTATCTCGCTCAGACAGTCACCCGCGCGCCAATCTAGCCCCAATCGGAGCTTGGCAGCGTGCCTACCGGCACTCACCCGAGAACCTCTATCTCGCCGCGTCTACCGCCAGCGCGCCAGGGTAGCGAGGAATCGATTAGGGTTGCCAGTATATATATGATTGATAAATCACTCATTATAATAGAACAAGAATTCTTGTTCTAAAAAGGAGCCGGTATGCCACGAAAGGGACGGTTTGCCACAACGGGTGAGCCGTTTCACCCGCCGATGCAGGCGCGCAGCCGCGAAACCCACCGCCGGATCCTGGAAGCGACGAGCGAGCTTCTCGAGAAGCGGACCTTCGACGCCGTGACGGTGGCCGAGATCGCCCGCCGCTCGACGTCATCGGTGGGTGCATTTTACGCCCGCTTCGACGACAAGGACGCGCTGCTCGAGCAGTTGGACGGGCTGTGCGCGGAGGAGGCGGCCTCGGGACCGGGGGCGGTCGGCACGTCGGAACACATTCAGAAGCGATTGAACCAGGCCATCACGTTCTACGTGGGACTCTTCCGAAAGCGCAGCGGTCTTATCCGGGCCCTGCGGGTGCGCGAGCGCGCGCGGGTCCGTACCCGGTTTGGCGAGGCCCTAAGGTCGAGCATGCGCGGACTCCTCGTCGATCCGGTATTGCTGGAGCGGCGGCATGTCGGTCACGCCGACCCACAGCTCGCGGCCACGCTCGGGTCTCTCATGGTGATGAGCGCAATCGAGGAGCGCGTGCTGTATCCGGAAATGACGACCAGTCCGACCCCAATCACGGACGCAATGTTCGTGACCGAGCTCACCCGCGCGTACGTCGCATACCTCGGTGTTTCGTAGAATTCTCAGTAGGTTGCCCAGTAGGGGTCGCCGACCAGGGCGAAGCTGGCCCAGTAGGCGGGGTGGGTGTAGGGGTGTTCGCCGCTCTCCGTCGTGAAATCCCTCAGCCAGGCCTTGGCGTCATCCAGCGCCCGTGTCTTATCCAGGCGCCGCTCGGCCAGGTTGTGGTAGAAACGCTTCATGAGGATGCGCGTCGGTGTGTCGGCAACGTACCACCGGTTGAACACGACGCTGCGCGCCCCGGCGCGCAAGAAAACGTAGGCAAAACCGAAGCCGCTGCCGAGCCGCGTGCCATGGTTCTGGCAAGCACTCAGCGTAACCACTTCGGCCTCCAGCCGCCAATCACGGAGGATTTCCTCCACGGTCAACCTGCCGTCCACCAGGCGCCGCCCGCGGACGATGCTGTCCAGGACGTCGGCACCGTCGGACTGCGACAGCACCAGCGACGAACGCTCGCCGCGCACGTCATCTGTAATGGCGTACGTGGCCAGGTGGACAAAGCCAAAATCAGACAGCGTGCGGGTCATGGTCTCGATCCGCGCCTCGCTCGCGTCGAGTCCGAGGAGAACGGTGTTCGGGGCGAACATGTTGGCGAAACTCTCTATTTCTAGGCGGGTTCCGGTGAGGCGGGGCAGTCCCTCGGCGGCCGCCGGCCTACCCTCCACCACCGCCGCGAACAGTTCCTCTCTTTCCGGGCCAGACAGGCCGGCGTCGGCACCCGGACCGTGATCGCCCAGATACATGTCGCGGGCCTGCTCGTCATTGAACGGCGGGTCGCCGATCGCCAGCATCGACGCTGGCACGGTGCTCCGCGGCCGTGCGCGCAGCCAGCGAAAAAACGACGCTGACGGTGTGTAACACACTGTCCTGCCGGAGCCGATCGGCCGGCCGTCAACGGGCAGGATTTCCACCGGGATCCCGACCATGGGTCCGGAGGGAACCACATAGAGCGTGGTCATCCGTTGCAGGTACGGCTCGAGAGGACCCAGACGGAGCCGGTATACTTCAGCGGCCAGCCGCCCAAGTTCGGCATCGTCCGACCGCGGGTCCACGAGCATCGATTTGAAACGCGTATACAGCGAATCATCGCCCGGAGGGTCCAGCTCCTCCCAAACCACGTCTCCGTACGGCGGTACCAGATAAACGTAGCGAGTTTCTGCGACATCCATCCATCCTACCAACCCTGCCCCCGCTTGCAGGCTCGATTGGATGTCACGGAGTCCGAAGGCGTACCCTTCGTCGGCGGGGTACCGTGCGCGAAGGCGTTCCTGCAGGATGTCCCACGACTGCTGCGCACGTGCGAGCTGCGCACGCATCGACTCCCGGTCCGTATCCTTTCGGGGGGCGTTGGCGTCCACGAAGCGATTGGCCACGAGTTGCTCGAGGCGCACCACGGTCTCTTGCACGTAGCGTTCCTGCCTGGCTTCGGCGGCATTCAGCCGCCGGAACCAGCGGGTGTCGAAGCGCGTAACCAGCGAGTCCGCGTAATCCCTCTCCAACGCGTCAAAGGCGGCCGACGCGTTGTTCATCTGTAGCTCGTTGAAGGCCAGCAGCCGGTACGGGGTCACCCTCGCGTACGGCGGGTCCATCGAACAACGGCAGTTGCGCAGGCGCCGGCGGTTGTTCTCCAGAATGCGGCACGCTTCGATCAGGAGCAGCCGCGCCTGGCCGTATTCGTGCTGGCCCGTCAACGCGCGTGCCATCTGAAAGAGCGCACCGGCGAAGAGAGGACTCGTTTCTCCCATGCGTTCCCGGTAGATCTCTGTGGCCTGTGAGAAATACTCCCTCGCCTTCGCGTAATCCCGGGTCTCCTGGAACAGGGTGCCGTAGCTGATCAGCACCGCCGCCTCTGCAATGCCGCCCGGGCCGTGGACGTGCCTGCAGATTGCCACTGCCCGGTCGAACTGGCCCACCGCCTCCCCGATATTGCCCATGCGCAGAAGCACCATACCCAAGTCGTTCAGGACCTGCGCCACAATCTCGTGGTTCGGATCCAGACGTTTGTAGAGAACGTCGAGGGCCTCGCGATACATCACCTCGGATGTTTTGTAGTCGCCGAGGGCGGCGAGGGACTTCGCCAGATCCTTGCGCAGGAGGGCCACGTGAAGATGGTTCGCCCCGTACTTTTGGAGCTGTATCTCCAGCGTCTTCTCGTGCAGCCGCGCGGCAGCCGCGTGATCGCAGTGCGCTGCCAGCAGGTCCGCTAGATTCTGCATCTGTCTCACGACGGCGGGGGCGCTCTCGCCATACCGGTCGCGAAGAATGTCTTGCGCCTTGCGCAAAAAAACCTCGGCGGCCACGGGATCCTGAAGACGAATCCGGACCGCAGCGTAATCCTGCAGGCTCCTCGCCACCTCGGGGTCGTCGTCGCCGAGAACTTTGACGCGGATGACCAGGGCTTGCCGGGACAACGAATCTGCGGCGGAGAATCTTTTCATACCGGCGAAAAGCTGGGCGCGCGAGCTTAACGTTGAAGCAACATCGACATGGATCTCGCCCAGCGTGCTCTTCTGGATGCTGAGTCCCTCATAGAAGAGTGAATCAGCGGAGGCGTACTGCAACTGCTGCATGTGAACCCGGGCCAACTCGACCAGTGTTCCAGCCGTTTCCGGATGCACCGTGCCGAGTATGTCCTTCTGCGCCACGATCACTCGCGCGATGATGCCCTCCGCCCGCTCGTACGCCCTTTGGTCGAGCAAACCGCGATACTCTCGTTTCCATGCCTCCACCAGGACCATCTTTGCCTGCGAAGAGTCGGGGAGTGCCGCGAGCATCCGTGTGGTGCGGAGAAGCCACTCGGCGTCGACCATCTGGTCGAGCCGTGCCGTGGGTTCGGACTGCAGGGTGGACGCCACCTCCTCCGCCAGGGTGACCGCGGCGGCAAAATTGCCACCGCTCCGGAGTTCGACGATCTTGTTACGGAGTCCCTGGAGCAGTTGGTCTTGCTCGTCGGCCGGTGGCGTCGCGCCAGGTGGACCGGGGAGGAACACCGCCGTTGTGGCGATGATGAGCGCTCTTGTAAAGGAATGTTTTCGCACGGCCGATCGGTTCTTCAAATTCCTTGAATGGCTCTCGCTTGCCCTCTATTATATAGAAAAACTTGGGAAAACAATACGTTTACCCCGTTGCCTGGGTCACCCGTGCTCTGCACGTTGGAGAAAAGCAAACGGGGTAGGTGATCACTCCAGCAAGAATGTTGCCCGTATGAACGTCCTGGGACGAATTTGCCTGGCCGGGAGCGATGCAGGGCTCGTGGTGCGAAACAAAACCGGCGGCGGCCAGGCGATTCGATGACAGGAGCCCATACCCGGGCGCGGCGCTTCACCACACCATTAGCCGGGAGATCAGAAACCCATGGAATTGAAACAAAAAGCGGCGATTGTTACCGGAGGCAGTAAAGGAATCGGCCGCGCCATCGCGCTGGCGCTCGCCAAGGAGGGCGTGCGTGTGGGCATCGCGGCCCGCACGCCGGAAGCGGTCGAAGAAACGGCGGCCCAGATCCGTGCCTGCGGCGTGGAAGCGTTTCCGTTCGTCGGCAATATGGCGGTCGAAGCGGACATCCAGGCGTTTGTCACGGGCGCGGCCAAGGCATTTGGCAAACTAGATATTCTCGTCAATAACGCGGGCATCGGTAAGTTTCACACGATCGGTGAATTTCCCACGAGTGATTGGGATGACATGTTCAATCTGAATGTACGCGGACTTTTTATCGCGACGCGCGAGAGCCTGCCTCACCTTCGTAAGGCGGGAGAATCGATCGTGGTGAACGTTGCCTCGATCGCGGGCAAGAATCATTTCAAACACGGCGGTGGCTACGCCGCAACCAAGCACGCCGTACTCGGCTTCAGCCGTTGTCTGATGCTAGAGGAAAGAGATAACGGCGTCCGCGTGCTCGCCATTTGCCCGGGGTCGGTACGGACGGATTTCTTTGATGCGCACACGGATGTGTCGCAGGAACGGCTCGACAGCATGCTGCACGTGGATGACGTGGCGGAGAGCGTCATTCATATGATGCGCCTGCCACAAAGAGCCATGGTGAGCGAGATTGACATCCGGCCGACGAATCCCAAATAGGCTTCTGCGATGAGGTGCGTCGTTATCAAAGAGCACGGTGAAGCCCTCGAGAATCTCGTTCTCGAAGAACGGCCCGATATCGAGGCGACCGGCGAGGAGGTTCGCGTAGCGGTAACGGCGACGGCGCTCAATCGTGCCGACCTGCTGCAGCGGCGCGGCCTGTACCCAGCGCCCGCGAATGCTCCCGCATATGTGCGCGACATCCCCGGCCTCGAGTTCACCGGTCACATCGATCAGATGGGTGAGCGAGTGACACGCTGGTCCGGGGGCGAGCGCGTCTTCGGTATCGTCCCCGGCGGCGGATGCGCCAGCCAGGTGGTAACACACCAGGACCTGGTCGCGGAGGTTCCGGCGGGGCTGGGTGACGAGGAAGCGGCGGCGGTCCCCGAGGCGTTCATGACCGCCTTCGACGCGCTGGTGCTGCAGTCGCACATGCAGTCCGGTGAACTCGTGTTGATCCACGCCGTGGCCAGTGGCGTCGGCACGGCGGCGGTGCAGCTCGTTCACGCCTGGGGGGCGCGGGCGATCGGCACCACGGGCAGCCGCCATAAATTGGGCAAAGTATCAAAGCTTGCACCGTTTTTTGGCATCAACTACCGGGAGACGGACTTCAAGGAAGCGGTCGAAAAGGAGTTCGGCCGGGACGCCGTCGACGTCGTCCTCGATGTCGTGGGCGCGGCCTATTGGGAGCGCAATCTCGCGCTGCTCGGTCCCCGAGGACGACTGATCCTGGTGGGACGGCTGGGGGGCTCCGACGCGCGAACCCCGCTGGCCCCGCTCATGTCGAAACGTCTTCACATCATGGGAACCGTCATGCGGCCGAGGAGCGGGCCGGAGAAGGCGGAGGTCGCCCGTGAATTCGAGCGCCAGGTGCTGCCGCTGTTCGCCGAAGGGCGGTTGAATAGTGTGATCGATTCCGTGTATCCCATAGAGGATATCCGCCGGGCGACCGCACGCATGGAGAACAACGAGAACATCGGCAAGATTGTTCTTACGTTCGGCTGATCCAGACCGACCGGTGCCCAGGGGAGGCGACATGCGCATCGATATTCCCGCTCCTTACCGGCCGTACCTTCGTATCGGAACGTGTTCGTGGAAATACGATTCGTGGAAGGGCCTCTACTACGATGCCGGTACGAGGTATCACGCCGATGACTACCTGGCCGACTACGCGAGATACCTCGACTCCGTCGAAGTCGACCAGTGGTTCTGGTCTCTCTTCCCCGGCGGCGTGAGGCTGCCCGAGCCGCGGACGGTGTCCACCTATGCGACGTCGGTACCGGACGATTTCAAGTTCACCATCAAAGCACCGAACGCGCTGACCCTCACCCACTTCTACGCACGGCAGCCCAGGCACCACGTCGAATTTGCCGGACGCCCCAACATCTATTTTCTGGACAACGAGCTGCTCGAGCGGTTTCTTGGCCTACTCGCGCCGCTGGGCGACAAGATCGGGCCGATCATGTTCCAGTTCGAGTATCTGAGCCGGAGCAAGATGCCGTCTTGCGAGGTGTTTCTCGAGCGCTTCGGTGAGTTCATCACGAAAGCACCGCGGGGTTTCGATTACTCGATCGAGATCCGTAACCCCGGGTACCTCTCGCAGCGTTTTTTCGAGGCGCTTGCCGGAAACGGGATTGGCTTCGTGTACCTGGAGGGCTACCACATGCCGCCGATCGATACCGTGTTCGATCGTTTCCAGCCCGCAACGGCCGCCCATTCTGTGATCCGCCTGCACGGGGGAGACCGCCTCGAGATCGAAAAGCAGACCGGCGAGATATGGAACCGCATCGTGGCGCCCAAACCTCGGGGGCTGCAGGCGGCCGTGCGGATCGTGCGCGCCAACATGAAGCGCAAGATCGGCACCTTTGTAAACGTGAACAACCATTTCGAAGGCAGCGCGCCAGTGACCGTCGAGCGGTTTCTGGCGTTGTTGAAGAACGGTGACATCGAGACGCCGCAAAAAGGCGAGGGCGGCGAGGCGTCACAGGACGGCGACGCGCCACGGGACGGCGACGCGCCACGGGACGGCGAGCAGTTCGATTTGTTTACGGATAACGAGGAGTCATAGGATGTCAACTGGCAGCCGGGGCGCCTTAGAAGAGGAAAGAGTCGCGAAATGCTGAACTTCGATCGCTACCATGTGCTGACATTCGATTGCTACGGCACCCTGATCGATTGGGAAAGCGGGATCCTGAAAGCTGTGCGTCCGGTGCTCGAAACGCACGGCGCGGGTGTGGATGACCAGGCCATTCTCGAGATGTACGCGCAGATGGAAGCGGCACTGGAGGCGGACGAGTACATGCGCTATCAGCTGCTTGTCGAAGAGGCGATGGCGGGGATGGGCGGGAGTTTCGGGATCGATCTCGCTGACGACGAGCGTCGTGCCGTTGTATCGTCGATCAAGGACTGGCGGCCGTTTCCCGACACGGTCGCCGCGCTAAAGCGATTGAAGAAGAAATACAAGCTCGCGATCATCTCGAACATCGACGATCACCTCTTCGCGGCGTCGGCCGTGCACCTCGATGTGGCGTTCGACTGGGTGGTCACCGCCGAACAATCGGGCGCGTACAAGCCGTCGCCACGCATGTTCGAGTTCGCGCTCGAGCGTATCGGGCAGCCAAAAGAAGCGATCCTGCACGTGGCCCAGAGCCGCTACCACGATATCGCTCCGGCCAGGAAGCTCGGTCTCCAAACGGTGTGGGTGAACCGGCGCACGGGCGAGAAGGGCCCCGGCGCCACGCCGCCTTCTGACGCCACCCCCGATCTCGAAGTGGCGAGCCTGGCCGAGCTGGCCGACGCCGCCGGTTTGTAGTAGAGGCGCAGGGATCCCTGCCCTTGTCCATAAATCAGTCTCTTTGGATCGACGCCTGCACCTGGGGCGGTATGAAGCGATCAAGAACGAGAAAGCACCAGGATGCGGCCGTTCGCAGTGTCTGCCAGGTAAATCCTGTTTTTCGAGACAACGACACGGGTGGGTGAATTGATCTCCGGGTGAGCACCGGTCGGCAGCTCCCAAATCGTAACCACGACACCGTTCTTGTCTCGTACTACCAACCGGTGATTGCCGCTGTCGGCAATGTACACGGTGCCACGATCATCCACAGCAATGCCGCTCGGAACCTCGAATTGATCGTCAGCGCTCCCTTGACTACCCCAAACGGAGAGCGGATGCCCATCGGGGGACCACTTCTGAACGCGGTAGTTGTACGCGTCTGCCACGTACATGTAGCCCGATCGATCGAACGCCACGTCCGTTGGATAGTGCAACTGGCCATCCCGGTGACCTTCCAGGCCGAGAATCCTCAGCATCCCGCCATCTTTATCAAACACCTGTATACGATGGTTCTGGAATTCGGACACGTAGAGTGCCCCGCCGGGGCCAGTGGCGATACCCGATGGCGAGGAAAGCTGTCCTGGGGCATCGCCGGGGGACCCCCAGGCGGTAACGAATTCCCCGTCGGCTGTGAACACGACGACCCGGTCGAGATCGAAGTCCGCGACGTAGACGCGACCATCGTCGCCCACGGCGACATCGACAGGACGGGAGAGCGCACCCGGTTCTCGACCGGAACCGCCCCATGCGCCCACGTAATGTCCCTCCACCGTGTACTTGACCACGCGTGACGACCGTGCGTCGGCGACGTAAACAAAGCCGTCTGTGCCCACGGCAATACCCATCGGCTCACGTAGCGAATCTGACGGACTCGATGCCGTTCGCCACGAAGCAACAATAGTGTACGGAGCTTCCACGCCGGTACAACCCGCCCCGATTGCGAGCAATCCGGCCAACACCATGAAGCTCACGCGGCGGTTTCGCATGTGCCATTCTCCCTCGACGTCACATTCCCGATTAGAAAACCAGCAACCTCGTTCCGAGGCTTGCCGCCCAGCCGGTGCCGAGTTGGGTTCCGTTCGGTTCGTCGAGGATCGGCACCTGCACCGATGCCTCGATGAGCCAGCGCCGGCCGCCGACATACTGTACCCCGGGTGATAAGAACAGAATTGCCCCCCCCGAATCCGGATTCTCCACTCCGTTTATGTCACTGCGTCCGACCACGTTCCCGTTCAGCTCGAGGAACAGGTTGAGCTGGGGTTGCGGGTAGCGGGTGTAGCGCTTGGGAAGCAACCGGTAACCGATCGCGGTGTTGTAACTGAAGCGATCGCCAAAGTCGACACCGCTGTCCGATGTGTTGATCACGTAGATCGTTTCTCCGTAGAGTCCCCAGCGCGCCTTGATCCAGCCGGCGACGGCGCTGAATCCATAGTCGAAGGAGCCGGTGCCGAGTGCCAGCGCTCCCTCGTCATCTCCCGTCGGCAACTTCGCGCTGGCCTTGACGGCGACGCGGAAGGTCTCCAATCTGCGATCCACCTGCACGATCAGTTTCTTGACAAAAACGGTGGCATCGCCGAACCCGGACCTGGAGTCGTCGCCGGCGTTCGACTCCACATCCTTGGTGAGGAATGGGGCGATCACGCCGATTTGGGTTGTCGGTGTAAGATTGTACGGTAGCGCAATCGGGTACATAAACACTGTTACCGAACGATCCATCAAATCCGGGATCTCGTCGCCGTCCCGGAGTAGCTCGTCCATGCGCACGACCTTCAGGAAGGACCGGAACCCTCGGCCCTCGATGCCCAACATGATCGGCGTATCCGTGTTAATGGGCGGTCCCTGGGCACTGCTGGCCGCTGGCAGGATGGCAAACAGGCAAAACACCAGGGGAGCGAGAAGGCGCTCTTGCAGGATGGTCACTTTTTGACCTCGCCTTTCGCGGCCGGCGTCGCCGAAAGCAGGGTCAGCGTTCTCAGCGTTGATCGGTCATCGTCCTTGCGCCGCGGAGCCACCGTACCTCTGAAGGTGACCACTTCCCTCCGCCCCTCCTCCAGGCCCGCGAGCACATCGTTCGCGGCCAGCACGAACAACTCCCTGCCGTCCTCAGCAATGAGGGTGGCCCGTCCGCCAATGGTCTCCATGCGGCCGACACCTTCGACAACTATCTCGCGCGGAGTGAAACCGGCTTGCTTCACCGCCTCGCGCACCGCATCGAAGTCGACGGTCTTGTCGCCGACCGGTGTCAGGGTAACGATACCTTGTTCGATATTAATGACCGGGTCCTTCGTACCGTCAATCGCTTTGATGTGCTTCTCGAGGCTGTAGGCGCAGAAAGGACACGCGAGCCCGTCCACGCGCACCGTGACCGTTGAGATCTGGGCCACGGCCGTCGAAACCATGGCGAAAGAGGCAGCGAGCAAGGTTGCCACCGCGACCACTGTTTTGCTTTTCATTGCGATTCCTTTCCATCCCGCAAACAAATCGGGGCTTCTTGCCAACCCGAGAAAGATATCTTCAAAAACCACCCCGTGCAAGTACGCCGTGAACTGCTCGATAGCCCAACAGGCGCTCCGGACGCTGGCCGTCATGGCCTCTACACCTAGCATAAGCCCTGAACGTAGGTGCAAGGTTCCAATCTTTTTTTGAGGCCCATTCGTCTAACCCCCGGTTTGATGAACACCGGGTGTATACTCTAACTGACTGGTACATCCGATCCTAAGCAGTTTCGCAAGTTGTTATGTCGCGTCACAGATTCAAGAGAGAGGAGAGATGGGAGAATGGTAAGACGTGGGGTTCTAATAGCCTTTGTGGCAGCGTTCTTGTTGCTGACTTCGGCAGGGGCATCCTTCGCTGCGGAATCCGTCTTTATTCATTTGACGGCGAACTTCAAGGAAGATGACGGGCCCGTGTGTGTAGCCTTCAATGCCTCCCGTCAGGCGCTGCGTAGCGGTGACAAAGTAGAAATATTCTTCGACCAGGAAGCCACATGGGGCATCAAGCAGTGGGAGCCGGGCAAGACCGATCTCGGGCTCTACCCCCTGCCGGAACGAATAAACGATCTGTTGCTAGAAACCTTCGGCGGTGACCGTGCCGCGCTTCCTGCGAATTACCAGGAATATCTCCAGCAACTACAAGAGGAAGGCGCACGAATTACGACCAATGGCTTTTGGAATGCTTTGACGGAAGTGGAAAAGAGCGTCAAAGGGAGGGAAAACATTCTAAGCTTTGTTGAGCCGATTACTTTGGCGGAAATGTTGCAGCACAGGAGAGCAACCACGGTATATCTCAAGTTCTAGGCTCAGGCAAGTCGAAGCGTTTGCTGCATTCTTCGACCTTCGTTTCCGTTCCCACCGTTGGCAAAGGTATCATCTGTGATCTGGAGCGGTGGCGGAACCGGCGCATAGAAAAGGAAGTGACCAAATGGAAACACCTATCTGTCCTACCTGCGGCTGTTCCCTGGTAAGGCTCGGGATCAGCAAAGACAAGTCAGTTGTCCACAGCCACGGCGGTGAAGAACACCACTTCTGTTGTGATGGATGCATGGACGTATTCGGCACCGATCCCGAGAAGTACCTTCAAGAATCGAACGATTTGATTGTATGTCCAACCTGCCTGGCTGAGAAACCGAAAGACCACGCAGTGAAATTGAAGATTGCTGAAGAGGAAATGTACTTCTGCCGCTGCCCGTACTGCCATGACGTGTTCCGGAAGAATCCCGGTTTCTACCTCGGGCGTTTGGAGGGCACCATTCCCAACGAAGGCGTGCTCGACCATGAGGGCTGTTGTATCAGGCCAGAATAAGATGTCGGCCTGTATTGGACAAGCGAAGGTGGCAAAAGGGCGAATCATGAGTGAGCACAAGGTAATTGTGTACTCGCAACCCGGCTGACAATTTTGCACCGCGGAGAAAGCGTGGCTTTCTGAGAAAGAGATCGAGTTTACGGATCGGAACATCTCCGAGGACGAGTCGGCATTGAAAGAGCTTGAACAGTTGGGCGTGTATTCCACGCCGGCAACGCTCATTGACGGCGAACTGGTGATCGGCTTCGATCGCAAGAAGCTCGAAGCGCTGCTGGGGCTGGGCTAGCCGAGCATGAGAACGCCCATCCTGTCGCGCCGACGCTATCACCCGCCGTAGCCCAGGTCAGTACCCCGCCGCCTGCCCGTCCTTGCGAGATTCTGAGGCACCGTAGTAGACGCCGGCGCCGGCGTCGTACATGATGGCCTGGTAACCGCCGTACCCGCCGACGCTGCCACTCACACGGTGTCCCATGCTCCGGAGCTTACGGATCGTGTCGTAGGGGATTCCCGTTTCGAGGTACACGGTGCCCCCGTCGCTCATCACTTCGCCGGTGGGCTGGGAGGAACCGGAGTGGCGAATGCGCGGCGCGTCCCCCGCCTCCTGGAGATTCATTCCAAAGTCGATCATGTTGACCACGATCTGCGCGTGTCCCTGCGGCTGCATGGCGCCTCCCATGACGCCGAAGCTCATAAACGGCTGGTCGTCCTTGGTGATGAACGCCGGAATAATGGTGTGAAAGGGGCGTTTCTTGGGCGCATAGGTGTTGAAGCGGCCCTCGGCCAGGTCGAACAGCTCGCCCCTGTCCTGCAGGATAAAACCCAGCCCGTCGGGGGACAGCCCGGTTCCCATGCCGCGGTAATTGCTCTGGATGAGGGATACCATGCTGCCGTCCTTATCGGCGACGGTCAGGTAGATGGTATCGCCCGCGCGAAGCGACGGGTTGCCGGCGTCGTAGCGCCTCGCCGCCCGCCCGGGGTCGATCAGCCGCCGCCGCCGGTCGCTGTACTCCTTGGAGATGAGCTCCGCGACGGGAATGCGATTGAACGCGGGGTCCGCATAGAAGCGGGCGCGGTCTTCGAAGGCGAGTTTTTTGGCCTCGACGAAGGTGTGGATGTACGAGGGGCTCCCGAAGCCCATCGACGCGAGGTCGTAGCCTTCGAGGATGTTCAGCATCTGGAGGGCGGCGATGCCCTGCCCGTTCGGCGGGAGCTCCCACACGTCGTAGCCCCGGTAGTTAATTGACACCGGTTCCACCCATTCCGAATGGTGTGCGGCCAGGTCCTCGTACGACAGGAACCCGCCGTTTCGGGCCATGAACGCATCGATGGTACGGGCGATCTCGCCCTTGTAAAAGACGTCACGGCCCTTCTTTGCGAGCAGCTCGAGTGTCCCGGCGAGCCCGGGATTCTTGAAGATCTCGCCCTTGCGGGGCGCGCGGCCGCCGGGCATGAACGTGTCCTTGAAACCGTCATATTTCTCGAGGATGGGCACGCTGCGACCCCAGTAATAGGCGATGAGCTCGCTCACGGGAAAGCCCTCCCGTGCATAGCGGATCGCCGGTGCGAGGATTTTCGTCATCTTGAGTTTGCCGAACCGCCCGTGCAGCTCGAACCAGCCGTCCACGCAGCCCGGTACCGTGACCGGCAGCGGGCCGTGACTGGGGATCTTTTCATGCCCGTGGCTCTTGAAATAATCCAGGGTGAGTGAGGCGGGTGACCGCCCGCTGGCGTTCAGGCCGTAAAGCTTGCGGGTCTTCGCATCCCACACGATAGCGAAGAGGTCGCCGCCGATGCCGTTTCCGGTAGGCTCCATGAGGCCAAGCGCCGCGTTGGCTGCGATGGCTGCGTCAACCGCTGTGCCGCCGCTCCTTAGAATGTCCAGCGCGATCTGCGTGGCCAGGGGCTGGCTCGTGGCCGCCATCCCGTGCGGAGCAATCACCTCCGAGCGGCTGGCAAAAGATTTTCCAGTAATCCGGTCTTGACAGTACGCGGCGAAAGCGAAGAAACTAGCACACGTTACAAAGAACAGTAATCTTTTCACGAACACCTCCGGGGTTTGTCGATAAAGATGTTACCAAAAAGGTTGTCAACTTTTCATTATTTATCTAAATTATAGGTGCAAGGTGAAAGCGGCTTTCGGTGTGAGCATGCTTGGCGTGCAAAGGTATTAGAAATGACTCGTCCTGTTTCTAGTACGCTTCTTCGATCTAACATCCCGCGTCCCGAAGATCATTGGTATTTGAACTGCAGGGCTCGTGCAGGCAGTTCAAGTTGCCAATCGCCACCCCGGCGTGATGGCGGTGTGGCGAGGTTTCCCCTTCCTGCGTTTTTGTGGCAGCCGTACGGGGAATGATCGCCCGCAAATGTGATTGTGGGAGACATATACCTGTTAGCGATTTGCGACGCCCCACCCGTCGAAATCTGGCTGCGCCGGCGCGTTCCGCTGGCGTGGCGATTGGTGATTGAAGCCGATGCCCCATGGGCAAGGCGTAATCAGCAGATGTCCTACGGATAAGAGGAGGGAATCCATATGATTGAATATGCGGACCCCCGCGTGCTGGTGTCCACCGAGTGGTTGGCGGAGCACCACGGCGAGCCCAACCTCGAGGTGGTCGAGGTGGATGCGGACACTGCGGCCTACGATAAGGGGCACATACCGGGCGCCGTGGGCTGGAGCTGGCACAAGCAGATGGTCGACCGGCGGCGTCGGGATATACTGGGGCTGGCGGACTTCGAAAAACTGCTCGGCAAGAGCGGTATCGACAATAACAGTACGGTCGTACTGTACGGTGGCAACAACAACTGGTTCGCCACGCTGGCGCTCTGGCAGCTCAAGGTCTACGGGCACCGGGAAGTGCGCATCTTGAACGGCGGCCGCAAGAAATGGCTGGCCGAAAACCGGCCGCTGGTCAAAGACCCGGTCACGCCGAAGCCGGTGGCCTACAAGTCCATGGCCCTCAACCAGGACGTGCGGGCGTTTCTCTCCCAGGTGAAATTTGCGGTGAAGAGCCGCTCGCATGCGCTGGTCGACGCGCGTTCACACGATGAATACACGGGCGGGCTCTCAGGCAATTCGTCCCCGCATGACCGGTTTCAAAAAACCGGACACATTCCCGGGGCCAAATGCATTCCGTGGGCCCTTACCTGCAACGACGACGGCACGTTCAAGACTGCCGACAAGTTGCAGGAGATCTACCAATCCAAAGACGTGACCCCGGACAAGGAAGTGATTACCTATTCCCGTGTCGGGGAACGCGGCAGCCACAGCTGGTTCGTCCTCAAGTATCTGCTGGGCTATCCCAACGTCCGCAACTACGACGGATCCTACGCCGAATGGGGAAACGTCGTCGGTGTGGCGATCGAGACGGGAGACGGAGGACCCTAGCGCCCACGCGGCTTTTCGCGCCGGCGAACCATTGGACGGAGCGGGGTAGTCGGTGAGTCGCCCCGCTTTGGCTTGATTAACGGGCCCGATTGTCGGATACTCCGTAGCGACCGGCGAGCGCGTTTTCACCCGGCTCGTCTTCTACATATCAGAAACACCCTTGTGGGGCGGCGCTGCTCAATCCCCATATCGATAACTCGTAACAAAACTCTCCGGAGAGAACTCGATGAACCCGAAGGATCAGCTTTGCATCAATACGCTCCGTTTCCTGGCGGTGGACGCGGTGGAAAAGGCGCAGTCGGGACATCCCGGACTGCCGCTGGGCGCCGCGCCGATGGCGTATGTCATCTGGGATCGTTTTCTGCACCACAATCCCAAGAATCCAAACTGGTTCAATCGTGACCGCTTTCTCCTCTCCGCGGGACACGGGTCCGCGCTTCTCTACGCGCTGCTCCATTCGTACGGATATGCGCTGCCCATCGATGAGCTCCGCAACTTTCGCCAGTGGGAAAGCAAGACACCGGGGCATCCCGAGTATGGACTGACTCCGGGCGTGGAGGCGACCACCGGGCCCCTCGGCCAGGGCTTCGCCATGGGCGTGGGGATGGCGATTGCCGAGGCCTACCTGGCGGCAAGTTTCAACGAGGCAGGAACAGAGCCGCTAATCGATCATTACACCTACGCCATCGTTTCCGACGGCGATCTGATGGAGGGCATCGCGTCCGAAGCGGCGTCGCTGGCGGCACACATGAAGCTCGGCAAGCTGGTGTATCTCTACGACGATAACCACATTACTATTGACGGCAGCACGGATCTCGCGTTCAGCGAAGACGTGGGCAAGCGTTTCGAGGCGTACGGCTGGCACGTGCAGGCCGTGGAGGACGGCAACGACCTCGCCGCCATCGAGGCCACCATCGAGGCGGCGAAGGCGGAGGCGGCACGCCCGTCCATCATTTGCGTGCGGACCCACATCGGGTTCGGCAGTCCAAAACAGGACACGGCCTCCGTTCACGGCGAGGCGCTGGGTGCCGAGGCGATGGCAGCGACCAGGGACACCCTCGGCTGGCCGAAGGAACCGGCGTTTCATATGCCGCAAGAGGCGAGCGAGCATTTCCAGGGGGCGGTAACGCGCGGCCGTGAGCTGGAAGACGCCTGGGAGGCGCGGTTTGCGAAATACCGCACGAGCCGCTCGAAGAACGCGGCGAAGCTCGAGCGGATTATCCGTGGCAAGCTGCCCGAGGACTGGGACGCTGACATTCCGGTGTTCGCACCCGGCGAGAAGAAGATTGCGACACGCGCGGCGTCGGGTCAGGTGTTGAACGCCCTCGCCCGGCGACTGCCCGCGTTGATCGGTGGGTCGGCCGACCTTGCCCCCTCGAACAAGACCTATCTAAAGGATTTCGACGCGTTCTCGGGCGAGCGGCCCGAAGGGCGCAACTTTCACTTCGGCGTGCGCGAGCACGCGATGGCCGGAGTGGTAAACGGCATGGCGCTGCACGGCGGGGTACAGCCGTACGGTGCGACCTTTCTGATCTTTTCGGATTATATGCGCCCGGCCATCCGGCTGGCGGCTCTCATGAACGTGCCGTCGATCTTCGTCTTCACGCACGACAGCGTTGGGCTTGGCGAGGACGGACCGACCCACCAGCCGGTCGAGCACCTGGCGAGCCTGCGTGCCATTCCGGGCCTGACGGTGCTGCGTCCGGCCGACGCCAACGAGACGGCGGTCGCCTGGCGAGTGGCCATCGAGCAGCGGGGGCCGGTCGTGCTGGCACTCAGCCGCCAGGGCCTGCCCGTTCTCGACAGTGAGCGTTACCCCGTCGCGCAAGGGGTCCCGCGTGGTGCCTACACGCTCGCCGATGCGGCGGGCGGAGAACCCGAAGTGATCCTCATCGCCAGCGGCTCGGAGGTGGCGCTCGTTATGGCGGCCCGTGATGTGCTGGAGGCGCGTGGGATAAAGGCGCGGGCGGTGTCGATGCCTTCGTGGGAGCTTTTCGACGAGCAGCCCGCCGGCTACCGGGAGGGCGTCCTGACGGCCGGGGTGCCGAAGGTCGCCGTGGAGGCCGGCAGTCCGTTCGGGTGGCGTGAGTATGTGGGCGACAATGGTGCTATAATCGGCATCGACCGCTTCGGTGCGTCCGCACCGGGGGGTGTGGTGATGGAAAAACTCGGGTTCAGCGTGGACCATGTCGTGGAGGAAACCGTTACACTATTGGGACGGCAACGCTGATCGTGCGGTGGTGAAGCAATTTCAGTGAAGGAAAGGAAACGTCGATGAACCCCTTGAGAAAACTGGCCGAACACTCGCAGTCGATCTGGCTCGACTACATTCGCCGCACACTAATGACCGGCGGTGAGCTGAACCGTCTGATCGAAGAAGACGGGCTGCGCGGCATGACCAGCAATCCGACCATTTTCGAAAAGGCGATCGCGGGAAGTGTCGACTACGACGAAAGCCTGCGCAAGACCCTCGACCGTGACCCGCACGTCGACATCAAGACGCTGTATGAAACGCTGGCCATCGAGGACATTCAGATGGCCACCGACGTCTTGCGCCCGCTGTACGAGGAGTCGCAGGGCGCGGATGGTTACGTGAGCCTGGAGGTATCCCCGCGGCTGGCGAACGACACCGAAAAGACCGTCGCCGAAGCAAAACGTTTGTGGCAGACGGTCGATCGTCCCAACGTGATGATCAAGGTGCCGGCGACGCCAGCCGGCGTGCCCGCTTTCGAAGCGTTGATCGCCGACGGTATCAACATCAACTGCACGTTGATGTTTTCTCTCAAGCATTACGAAGACATCGCACAGGCGTACATCCGCGGTATCGAGCGCTGTAAGAACCCGCAGACGATCGCGTCGGTGGCATCCTTCTTTGTCAGTCGTATCGACGGCGTGGTGGACAAGGCGCTCGAAGCGAACGGTTCGCCCGAGGCCAAAGCGCTTCTCGGCAAGATCGCCGTCGCCAACGCCAAGCTCGCGTACAAGCGCTTCGAAGAAATTTTTTACGGCGACGCGTTCGCCGCGCTCAAAGCAAAGGGCGCCCGCGTGCAGAGACCGCTGTGGGCGAGCACATCGACCAAGAACCCCGATTACAGGGATGTGCTCTACGTCGAGGAACTCATCGGCCCGGACACGGTGAACACACTGCCACCCGCGACGCTGAGCGCTTTTCGGGATCACGGCAAGGTCGAGCCGACGCTCGCACAGAACGTCGAAGAAGCGGAGGCGCAGATCCACAAGCTCGCACAACTCGGCATCGACCTGGACGCCATTACGGAGAAGTTACAAGTGGACGGGGTCGCCTCCTTTACGAAATCTTTTGAAGAGCTTCTCGAAGCTCTCAAAAAAAAAAGGAGCTCGATTCTCTCAAGCCGATCCCAACACCAGTACCTGAATCTGGGTGACGGCGAGGAAGCCGTCGGCGCGCGTCTCGAACAATGGCAGCACGACGACTACGCCGCCCGCCTGTGGCAGAAAGACCCCACCCTGTGGTCATCTTCGCCGGCGCCGGAGCTGACCGACCGCCTGGGTTGGCTCAGCCTGCCCCGGGACATGCACGATCAAATCGATGCCATCCAGGACTTCGCCAGGGCGGTGTGCAAGGACGGTTTTACCCACGCGGTGCTGTGCGGTATGGGTGGCTCGAGCCTGGCGCCGGAGGTGTACCACGAGACCTTCGGACACAAAAAAAACCGCCCGGAGCTGATCGTGCTGGACAGCACCCACCCGGGTGCCGTGGCTGCCGTGCGCGAGCGGATCGACCCCTCGAAAACGCTGTTCATCATCTCCAGTAAATCCGGTACCACCACCGAGACGCTTTCCTTTTTTAAATATTTCTGGAATGAGATCGCTCCGTCGAGCGGCGAGCCCGGCCGCCACTTCGTCGCCGTGACCGACCCCGGCACACCACTGGAAGCACTGGCCGCCGAGCGGGGGTTTCGTCACGTCTTCCATGCGCCGACGGAGGTGGGCGGGCGTTATTCGGCGCTGAGCGTCTTCGGTCTGGTTCCTGCCGCGGTAACCGGGCTCGACGTGCACCGCATCCTCGACGGCGCCTGGGCCATGATGGAGAACACGGGCGCGGCGGTGCCGGTGACAGAGAATCCCGCGCTGGCACTCGGTGCGGCGATCGGTGAGCTGGCGCTCGCCGGCCGCGACAAGCTGACCATCGTCACGTCACAGTCGCTCCGCGCGCTGCCCGCATGGATCGAGCAGCTGGTTGCCGAGAGCACAGGCAAGGGGGGCCAGGGTGTGGTGCCGGTGGTGGGCGAGGCACTGAGCCGGGATGACGTCTATGGAGAAGACCGTTTCTTCGTCTACCTCTCCACGCAGGGTGAATCCACCGAGTGCGAGGACGCGCTCGGCCGGCTGGAATTCGCGGGGCATCCCGTCGCACGAGTCCAGATCAAGGACCCCATGCTCATCGGACAGGAATTCTTTCGTTGGGAAATGGCCACGGCCGCCGTGGGGTCAGTTCTCGGTATTCACCCGTTCAATCAACCGGACGTGCAGCTGGCCAAGGACCTGGCCCGGCGCAAGATGGCGGAACTAGAGAGCCGCGGCGCTTCGGGTTGGGATGATGGCATCGAGACGATTTATGTGGATAAGGGGGGCGACGCCGGTGCTACGCTCGAACGATGGCTGGGTGAGGCCCGCCCTGGTGATTACGTTGCCATCCAGGCCTACCTGCCGCCCGGCGGCGCGACGACTTCGGCATTGGGTGAATTTCGAACCGCGCTGCGCAACCGCACCCGCCTGGCGACCACCCTGGCGTACGGCCCCCGCTTTTTGCACTCGACGGGGCAGCTGCACAAGGGCGGCCCGAACACGGGGTTGTTCCTGCAGGTTGTGGACGACGTGCCACAGGGTATGGAGGTCCCGGAGGCCGACTACACGTTCGGTGATCTGATGCGAGCGCAGGCGATGGGAGACGCGCAGGCGCTTAACGAACGCGGCCGCCGCATCCTGCGGGTGAGTGTGGGCCGCGCCGGCGCGGACGGCTTGTCGGAGTTGCTGCAACTGATTCGAGGATAGGTTATTGGCCACTGCTGAGGAGGAACGCATGGAAGTTGGAATGATCGGTCTCGGCCGGATGGGCGGCAACATGACGGAACGCCTCATTCGGGGCGGGCACACGGTGTCGGGTTTCGATTTCTCCGCCGACGCCGTGAAGGCGTTGGAGGAACGGGGCGGCACGGGGTACGATTCGCCAGCCGCGCTCGTCAAAGCGCTCTCCGCCCCGCGTGTGGTGTGGATGATGGTGCCGTCGGGCAAACCGGTGGACCAGACGATCGATGCGTTGCTTCCCCATCTGGAGCAGGGGGACACGGTGATCGACGGTGGAAACTCATTATATAAGGAAACGATAAGGCGGGCTGCTCTCGTGGGCGAAAAAGGTGTTTCTTACATCGACGTGGGTACGAGCGGGGGCATATGGGGGCTCGCCGAGGGTTACAGCATGATGATCGGCGGCGACAAGAAGGCTGTCGACAAACTCCGTCCGATTTTTGAAACGCTCGCGCCGGGTGCCGACAAGGGTTGGGGGCACGTGGGTACGAGCGGCTCGGGCCATTTCGTCAAAATGATTCACAACGGTATCGAGTACGGCATGATGCAATCGTTCGCCGAGGGAATGGCGATCATGCAGAAGAAGACCGGCTTCGCCCTCGACCTGCACCAGGTCGCCGAAATCTGGCGGCACGGCAGCGTCGTTCGCTCCTGGCTGCTCGATCTTATCGCCCGCGCCCTGGAGGAAAACCCGACGCTCGACGGCATCGCACCCTGGGTGTCCGATTCCGGGGAGGGGCGATGGACGGTGTTCGACGCCATCGACGAGGATGTTTCCGCCCCGATCATTACACTTTCGCTCTTGCAACGACTGCGTTCACGCGATAAGGATTCTTTCAGCGACAAGATGCTCGCCGTCATGCGCCAACAGTTCGGCGGACACGCGATCAAGCGAGAGGATTAAGCGTGGGCGATCACACCGTCGATTCGCATATATTCGTGATCATGGGCGGCCGTGGCGATCTCATGGCCCGCAAGCTGCTTCCCGCGCTCTACCATCTGAGCAGCCAGGGGTTCCTCGACAAACGCTGCGTGGTGCTTGGTGTGGCGCGCAGCGGTGGCATCGATGACAAGGTCTTCCGCGGCTGGGCACGTGAGGCGCTCGAAAAAGCCGGCATCGAGCGCGATGCGGCATCAGACCACTGGTGCGACGGGTGTCTCCACTACCACTGCATCGGTGGCGAGACCGCCGATGATTTTGCCGCGCTCGGGGCCCGCATCGAGAAAATCGAAAAACAGCACGGACTCGATGGGAACCGTACCTTTTATCTTGCCCTGCCGCCCGGGGCGTTTCCATCCACCATCGAGCGCCTGGGCGCCGCCGGTCTGAACACCAGCAAGGGCTGGACGCGCATCGTCATCGAGAAACCGTTCGGGCGTGATCTCGATTCGGCGCGTGAACTCAACGAGCTCGTGCACCGCTGGTTCGACGAGAGCCAGATCTACCGCATCGACCATTACCTCGGCAAAGAAACCGTCCAGAACCTGCTCGTTTTTCGTTTTGCGAATTCGATCTTCGAGTCGCTGTGGAACAGGGACCGCATCGACAACATCCAGATCACCGTCGGCGAGGAGATCGGCACCGAGGGGCGCGCCGGTTACTACGAGCAGGCAGGCGCGGTTCGTGACATGATGCAAAACCACCTCGCGCAGCTCCTCGCCCTGACCGCCATGGAGGTGCCAGCGGCGTTCGAGGCGGACGCCATCCGCTACGAAAAGGCGAAGGTGCTGCGCTCGATCACCGAGATCGATCCCGAGAAGGTCGTCATGGGGCAGTACGCAGAGGGCACCATCGACGGCGAGGCGGTCGCCGGGTACAAGGACGGCGACGGGGTGGCGGCCAACTCGCGCACCGAGACCTTCGCGGCGGTAAAGCTGGAAGTCGCCAACTGGCGCTGGCAGGGGGTACCGTTCTACCTGCGTACGGGAAAACGTCTGCCACGGCGCACGACGCAGATTATCAT
>JAZGDW010000296.1:0-2382 GCA_036478295.1 Candidatus Krumholzibacteriia bacterium | reverse complement strand
CATTCAGGTCGGATTGTACTTCATCGCGCACGCGCTTGGGCTCTAGGGGAACCTCGATTTTCAAAACCCGTGGATTATCGGGCCGCAGCGCCAATCGTGCTTGATCGGCAATGAGGTACGCCGCGCCAATCTTTGTCTCGACGACCACCCTGCCGGGTCCGGCCAACCCGAAATCATTCCGTGCGGTACCTTCAGGGACAATAACGGAGCCAAGTAACTCGGGTCTGCGGGCGACATCGCGCAGGATACCCACGACCAGGTAGAGATGATCGCCGATGGAGATTGCCGGAAGTTGCTCGAGGCCCGTCACACCTAGCCGGCGGGCAGCGTCCGGACCGAGAACAGCGACCCGCTCCGCCCGATTCGAGTGGCCCAGATCCGGTAACCGTCCGGTCTCCAGCTCCGCTCTGACCGCTCGAAACAAATCGGGGGACGCGGCGTGCACCGAAAGCTTGAAAGCGGTCTGGTTCAGAGGGTCTTTCACGGGCGACGAGCTAGCCAGCGCGCCTCCGACATCAACCGCACTCATCGTTCCCGCGGCAACCACGCCGTTCAGACGTCGAAGACGAGTCGGCGCATCCCATGGGATGGCTTTGGGATCGACGATGCCCGTTGTCTTGCCGGGCTTAGCCGTGATAAACAGCTCGGTCGCGGCAACCCGGTCGAACTGGCTGATAATGCGGTTGCCGGCGGTGCGGGTCAGGCCCACCGTCGCCACGAGGGCAGTCAGCCCAATGGCAACGCCCAGCACGGTCAGCATCATGCGCACCGGCCTGGCGAACATCCCCGCAAGCGCTTCATTCAACAGATCACGAATCGTGATGCCCGACCGCGATACGGTCGTCTTCACCGTTGCTGCTGGAGAACTCGCTGGCTCGTTTCCGTGATCTCCGTTGGTGGGGTCCGTCGGGGAACCATCGATGATGTGCACGCAGCGGGCGGCCCGCTTGGCGACCTCATCGTTGTGCGTCACAACCACCAGCGTGAGACCTTCTTGGTTCAGTTTCTCAAGGAGATCGAGGATGGCGGCGGATGATTTTGAATCCAGATTTCCGGTGAGTTCGTCGCATAACAGCAGGCTAGGAGCACCAACGAGTGCGCGGGCAATGGCAACCCGTTGCCGCTCACCGCCGGACAGCTTCGCCGGCAGGAAATCGGCCCGGTGACTGAGCCCCACGCGCTCGATTACCGCCAGCGCGCGAGCTCGCCGGCCGCGGTCGGACTGCTTGCGGTACACCTCCGCCAACATCACGTTCTCCAATACGGTCCGGTACGGCAGCAAGTGGAATGATTGAAACACGAACCCGATGCGCTGACTCCGCAATCCAGCACGTTGTTTGTCGGTCAAGTTGGCGGTGTCTATGCCATCAATGAAATAGCTGCCGCTGGTTGGACGGTCCAGGCAGCCGATGATGTTGAGCAGAGTCGACTTCCCGGCGCCAGATGGACCGGTAATCGACAGCCATTCACCCCGCTCCAACCGGAGATCCACATCGACGAGCGCGTGTACGGCCGGGTCGCTGCCGAATTGCCTCCCGACCTTCTTCAGCTCGAGCACCCGATTCGTTGTGTCGGGCACATTCGTCGTCATGGCCTATCCATATTCTCGGGATTCTCGTATCCCACGACCACGAGCTGGCCTGGCGCGAGCGTTCCGTCAACAGGAGTCACTTCGACGAACCCTCCGGCGGACAGTCCCGGTTCGACCATGACGTACTCGAGTGCGCCATCGCGTTCTACCTGGACTCTCGAGGTCCCGTCGGCGGCGAGAGAGAGCGCGCTGAGCGGGACGGCGGTGGCCGCTCCCTTGGTTGATTCGACGTGAATCGTGAGGCGCAACGACAAACCTTCCAGCGGTGTCGGCGTCTCGTCAACGCGAACCTTGAAATAAACGTGGTATCCGTCGACCCCGTGGGTGCCGGGAGTATCGGCGACCCTTTCGACCACACCCGTGGCTTTGATCCCAAGGGCTTGATTATCAATGGCGACTGCCATGCCCGGCTTCACAAGCGGCGCTGTGTCGAGCGGGAGGGATGAGTCGATCGCTAGGTGAGTATCTGTCACCGCCATCACGGGTCCGCGCGCCGCGTCACTGACCAGAACAGTCGCCTGCTCCATACGGACAGGCAGGGCGGGAACGAACACGATCTCATCGGCCGGCACCTGCACACCCACCTTGCGTTTGGCCATGTCCAAGTCGGCAGCGAGTCGAGCGGCTCGATCTGCCGCCAACTTGGCGTCAAGTTCGGCGATCTTCTGTGCGTCAAGAGCAGCCTGGACTGCCGCCTCACCCTCCAGTTGCTTGACTCTCGCAGCCGCACGAGCCAGTTCCATTTGCCCTTCTGCCAACTTGACATGACGTTCGGCGACCTTCTGTGCGTT
>JAZGDW010000295.1:0-17565 GCA_036478295.1 Candidatus Krumholzibacteriia bacterium | reverse complement strand
TCGACGTGCGTGTCCTCGCCGCGACGAACAAGAACCTGGCGCAGGAGAGCCGGGAGGGCGGCTTTCGGGAGGATCTTTTCTACCGCTTGAACGTCGTTCCCATCCAGATACCGCCCCTGAGGAAACGCGTTTCCGATCTGCCGCTCCTGGTGGACCATTTCCTCGCGTCAGTTGCGGCGGAGCTCGGTCAACGTCCGAAGAAGCTGACAAAGCGCGCGTTGGACGAACTCCGCGAGTACAACTGGCCTGGGAACATCCGGGAGCTGAAGAACCTGATCGAGCGCCTGGTGATCCTGACCCATCGACCGACGATCGACGTCGGCGACCTGCCGCAGCTCGGGTCCGCCAGGAATCTCGAGGACCCGTTCCTCGAGAAGGAAACGTACACCGAGTTCAGGGACGCCACGGAGAAAGAGTTCTTCCTGCTCAAGCTCAAGACCTACGGGTACAACGTGAGCAAGACCGCGCGTAAGCTGGGTATGCAGCGGAGCAATCTTTACAAAAAGCTTGAAAAATACGGAATATCGTACAAACGTCCCCGTGATGACGGCGAACAAAACGACTAGGAAAGTGCCCCGTTCGAACGAAAATCTTTGACAGATTCTAAGG
Organism: Candidatus Krumholzibacteriia bacterium; assembly: GCA_036478295.1. Classification (GTDB taxonomy): domain Bacteria; phylum Krumholzibacteriota; class Krumholzibacteriia; order WVZY01; family WVZY01; genus JAZGDW01. The sequence continues at coordinate 16,956 of JAZGDW010000295.1, read as the reverse complement.
TGACTGATTATATTCTGTTAGATGGGTAATTCGTTGTTCATCGCCCTCTTGAGGGCCAGTAAAGTCTTAATCGGTTAGGAAGGAGATGATGGTCGGATGAAACGGGCATGTTTCATACTGATAGCCGTGCTCGCGGTACTGCTCGTATATCCTGCCAGTATGCCTTCTGCGAAATCCCCTAGCATCGATGATTCTCCCACCATAATTATCACTCCGAACACCGACCCAGGTGGTCCATTAGGGTCCGGTGACGGTGATCAAGGGGATGCAGATGATCTTGGTCTCAAAGGCGACAAGCACACCCGCTTCACGGTGGGCGGCTTGCCTCAGACCAGGTCCGGGGCAAAAATTTGGTGGATGTATTTGCTGTTCCATAGAATGTTTTGATCTCAGAAATTCGTTCTTGTTGCTGAGCAAACCAGATTGAGGGCTCGACGATATGTCTAACGCACGGGACGATCGCGATAGGCTCCAGCACAACCGCAAGAAGCGAAGCACAGAATCGATCTACGCTCCCAGCGAAGAGGTCGGTCTGATGCATCTCGCTACGGAGAACTACTCGACCGCCATCGAGTACTTCCAGGAGGCGCTGCAGTCTCCTGATCTAAACGATACCCCAGATCGCTACAGAATTCTTCTCCACATAGGCGACTGTTACCGCAGCAAGGGTAACTACAAACAGGCGCAGAAGTTTCTCGACCGTGCCCGGGTGCTGCTCGACGATCCTGCGCCGGCCGAGGCCCTGGGCAAGATTGAGCTGAGGGAAGCGGAGAGCCTGCTCGCCAGGGGAAGCTACAACGACGCGTTGAAGCTCGGGTTCAGCGCCTACCGCAGGCTGAAACACTCGACCGAGCACAGGGAAGTCGGAGATATCCAGAAGCTCCTCGCCAACTGCTACCATCGTATCGGTTTGGCCAGTGAGGCCGAAGACTTCTTCATGGACGCGCTGTCCACCTACCGCCGGATCGAAGACCGGCTGGGGATCGCCATTGTCTATAACAACCTCGGACTGCTTCATAAGAACGCTTGCCGTTGGAATCGTGCGCTGGCCTCGCTGTCGAAGTCACTCGACCTGGCCAAATCACTGGGCCACACGCAACACCTCATTCGGGTCCAGCTCAACCTCGGCGTGGTTTACGCGAAGCTGAGGCGTTTCAGCGAGGCGCTAACGTGTTTCGCAACCGCTGGCAACATGGCCGAGCGCTTCGGCGACCAGGCAAAGCTCGCCAAGGCCGTGCTCATGCAGGGCCGGACCCACATCGCCTGCGGGGATTTCTGCAAGGCCGAGAAGAACATCCTGCGGGGTCAGGCCATGGCCAACGAGTTGGGGTACGAACGTGAGGCCGCCCTGGCCGACGAGTATCTCGGCGAGCTAATGTTGGCGCTGGGCAAGCCTGAGGAGGCCCTGGTCAACCTGAACAACGGGCTTCGCCGGGCCCGCCGTATAGCGCCGGAAGGCGACGTGACGGCGGAGATACTGCGGCGGGTGGCCGATGCCCACCTCCTGCAGGGAAACGTCGACAAGGCGCTGTCCTTCGTCGACGAAGGCCTCGAGATTGCCAACGCCTGTGGAGAGTTCTACGAGTTGGGTTATTTCTACCGGACGCGCGGACTGTGCCAGCGGCGCAGGGGGGAGTTTGAAGTGGCGGCGGTCAGTCTGAAGACCAGTGTTGACATGTTCGAGCAGTACGGTATCGAATTCGAGAAATTTAGTTCACAGAGGCGGTTGGGGCGCTTCCATCTTAGGAGCCGCGACCAGGAAACGCTGATCAGGGCCAAGCAATTGCTGACCGAAAGCATCGTCGGTTTCGGCAAGATCGAGGAATTCAGCGAGCAAATGATGTCACAGGTTCTGTTGGCGGTCGTCGAAGAACGCCTCGGCAATCTGGACGATGCGCTCCTTGCCATCTATGAGGCGGGGCGGCTGGCCGAGGAGGAGCGGAACGCAAAGTTTCAGAAACTGCTGGCGGCCATGCGGGCGCGGGTCGAATCGAAGATGACGCGCGATACGCGCCGCGTCCTGGACCAGATTCCCATGTTCGGCAATGCCCAGAGCGGTCTGCGCTCGCGCGACAAACTGGTCGCGGGTCTCAGTTCGTCGCTGAAGCTCATTTTGGAAAAGGCGAATGCGCAGAACGGGTTCGTTGCTATCCCCAAGGGTCGCAGCAAGGGGTTTGAAGTGGTGTGCCGCGAAAACCTCCGTGCGCGCGAAGCGAAGGCCATTCTGTCGTGGTACTTGTCCGAGGCTGGCACGGCGCCGGATCAGGGTCTCATGATCCGGGATGCAGACGACACCGGTCTGAACGGAGACGGCGAGCAGCTGGATATCCAGCTGGGCAAGTTGTTGTTTCAGGAACTCGGTTTTGAAAACGATGCCCTCGGCGTGGTGTTCATGAATCAGGAGCCCGGTCCTCATCGCGTTCCGATTGGCCAGGAGGTCCTGCACTTCGTAGGGGCGTATTCTCGTCTTATCTCGCTCTCGGTATACGAGCTGGCGCGCAACGAGAGGCGCCGGGAACCGAAGGCCAGGCCCTCGGCAAGCGGCTTCGACAGCATCGTTACCAACAACATTGAGATGATCAAACTACTCAACCTCGCGGAGCGAGTGGCGCACTCCAACGCGACTGTGCTCCTGCAGGGAGAGACGGGTACGGGCAAGGGACTCATCGCGTACGCCGTCCATCTCCTGAGCGAGAGGCGGGACAAGCCTTTCGTGCACATCAACTGCGCGGCCATGCCGGAGTCACTCCTCGAATCCGAGCTCTTTGGTCATGCCAAAGGCTCCTTCACCGGGGCGACGGTGGACAAGAGCGGGTTGCTGAACCAGGCGGACGGCGGGACCATTTTTCTCGATGAGATCGGCAAGACCACGCTCGCGATGCAGGGGAAGCTGCTGCAGTTCCTGGATACGAGTAAGATCAGAAAGGTCGGCTCCAATGAGATGAGGCCGGTCGACGTGCGGGTCATCTGCGCGTCCAAGGCGGACCTGCTGTCCCTGTGCCACGAGGGACGTTTCCTTGAAGATTTTTTCTACCGCATCAATGATTTTCCACTGACCGTTCCCCCGCTTCGCAAGCGGCGGGAGGACATTGAGCTGCTGTTCTTTCACTACTTAAGGAAATACTCGTGCGAGATGGGGAAGGACATCACCGACATCACGGACGAGGCGCTCGACATGCTGAGGGACTTTCATTGGGCGGGCAACGTTCGCGAGTTGGACAAGGTCGTCAAGCGCGCCGTCATCCTGGCGGATGATGGCGAAACTCTCGATGTGCGCCACTTGCCGTCCGAGATCGTATCACCGGCGGCAAAGCGCGGCGCGCGCAAGAACGTTACCCTCCGCGACCAGATCGATCGGTTGGAGAAAACAGAAATCCAGGCAGCACTAGAAAGAAGCGGCTGGAACAAATCCCAGGCGGCGACCGCCCTGGGTATCAGCTACCCCAATATCCTTTCCAAGATCAAACGTTTCAACCTCCGCTGTTATTAAAAGTTTTTATAAAAACTTTTTCTCCCTCTTAACTCATGCACTCACTGTGGATTGCATCGACGCCGTGGTGTCGTTCTGTAAAATCTTCTTAACTTCGCCTGAAAACGCCCCAAAAGCGATTGCAATGACAGCGGCGTTATCCCTCCTAACTTATTGTTATATTGTCTGATAAGAGCGTCAACGATTTTGGCGTTGGTGACAACTACTGGCACGCCGATTGCCACGTAAATGCTTCGGAAGTTGTCCCGTGCGTAAGGAACTTCCATTCGGTGGGGGAACGGATTCTTGGGGATTGTTCCCCAAGAATCCAATCCTGGACTCGGAGCGGGGAAAAGACGAGCTACTTTTCTCCTCCAGCATTGTGACCGAAAGGTCAAGAGAAGCTGGCGTTCACATAATCTCCAAAGCATAGCTGCTGGCTTTGCGGAGTAACGTTAATTTCGAGAGGTGGGGTCTCGACTTTAACTCCAAAAGGAGATGTGAACGTCAGTTTCTTTATTATGCCCACACCGCGCTCCACTTCGCTCGGCTATCCGCCTCCGGCGGATGATCCTCGCTCGCTCCCGCGACGGCTCCGTCAACAACCCAACAGGCGCCCCCTGACTTGTTCCCGCGACGGTTCCGTCAACAACCCAACCGCGCACCGTCCGGCGGCTGTTCCGTAATGCCATCGACCCTCCAGGTTCTTGTACTAAGGATCTGCCGCCCTCGCCAGGCTCCGCGTCGCCTGCTCCTGCCTGCCAAAAACGTCCTCTTTGTAGGACAGTTGTCGTCCCTGTTACACGCTCCGGGGGCTGTTTTTCAGGGCCAAGCCACCCCCAAGAGACCCGTTTTCGCGCCCAGTCCTGTTTCATAACCAATTGTTGAATAATAGATTAACTTGCCTTCCCCGGCGACTGCCGCCCAACGCCTAGCGTCTGGCACACAGATTGCGCTAGAGAATGGCGTGATGAGAAAGACATTTCGCATAAGAACACGGCAAATGAGCGGGCAGTGGGGTGTCGCCTACGTGGTGGCCCTGGCCCTCGCGCTCTTCTTGCTGACCTTGGTGGCGGGGGGTTGCAACGACGACGATCCGGTTATCGTGAATTTTCCACCCAGCGCGCCTGACGGCGTGTTTAGCATCACCGGCGACGGCCAGGTGACAATCTGCTGGAACCGGAACCCCGAGCCGGACGTCGCGGGCTACGACATCTACTGGAACAGCGCCCCGACCGGCGCGTTCGAGTTCATCGGCAGCGTCGGAGCGAATCAGACCTGCTTCGTCGATACCGAAGTGGTCAATGGCACCACCTATTACTACGCGGTCGCCGCTTTTGACAAGGCCGGCCTGGAGAGCGAACTGAGTTTCGAAGACATATTCGATACCCCTCGGCCCGAGGGAACCGGACTGATTTTAAGTGCAGTGGGGCAGAACCCAAGCCTGAGCGGGTACAACTTCGCGTCTTTGAGTGGTACCCCTCAGGACTGGACAGACTTCGACACAGATGTGTACTTTGACTCGCCCAATCCAGGTGAGCACAATCTAATTGCCAATCCTAACCGCGACGTACAAATCCAGGACTACGGTCTGATCGATCTCATCGATGTCGACTGGGCGCCGAGTGCCGGGTGGTCCAACATCGGTCAGGCCGAGCTCATCCCGGGTCACAGCTACATCATTCGTATCGCTCTGGGCGGCACCTTCAATATGGCCAAGATAAACGTCGTAACCGTTTCAGCAATTTCAGTGACGCTCGACTGGGCGTACCAGATTGATCCTGGGAACCCCGAACTGGCCCCTGGAACAGGAGGTGCGTCGCAATGAGAAAGACAGCTAACGCATTAACGTTCGTCATCGGAATGCTGGTTTTGTCCCCGATGCTGGTGGCTCCCGCGAGCGCCGGCGTGCGGGTCAGCTTCGCCTACACCTCGTCTCCGGCGGATGTTCAGGTGTGGCTGGACCGGCAGGGACAGGGCGACTACGACGACGAGTACGATGGAGGCCGCTACGAGTACGACGTTTACCCGTCGGCCGACGATATCGTTCTGTATTTTCGGGCCTCGCGCAGCTGCTTTGCGACGGTCTACGTGGTCGACACCGAGGGCTTCATTCACGTGGTGCACCCGTACTCGGTCGACGATAACGCCTACGTTCGTGGAGGGCGTGTCTACAAGATCTACCTCAGCGACTTCGGCTACGGACACGGTTTTGACCGCGGCGTCGCCTATGCCTTCGCGGTATCGAGCCCGGTTCCGTTCGATTACAGCTATTACGGCGTGGACATCTTCGGGCCCGGCTTCGGCTTTCGGATCTACGGTGATCCGTACGTGGCGTCGAAGAGGTTCTACCTGAGCCTGATCGCTGGAAGGTGTGACCGGTATCTCATCGGCATCAGCCACGCGCGCTTCTACGTCAGGGAGTACGTGCGCTACCCGAGATACCTCTGCGTCGGCTGGCACGATTACTACGGTGCCCGCCAGTACTGCCGGGGGAACTGCTCCGTGTACAGGCACTACAACCTGCACGCGAGAGCCCCGCATCAAGTGCTGCACCCGCAGTACAGGATCAAGCACAAAGTGGGCGAGTACACGAGGATCGCTCACCATAGCAAGCGCGAACACAAAACGCGTTACAAAGCTGCGAAGAGAGAGATACACAGTTATGACGCCAAACAACGCGGCAAAAACGTCGTGAAGACGAAGTCACGGGTCGCGAATCGGGTCTCGCGCAAGGAGCGCGCCGTTCACGAGAAGTCCGTGAGGTCCGGTGCGAGAAGCAAAACCTCGCGCAAGGTTGTACGCTCGAGCAAGGACACATACGTGAAGGGCAAGGGTGAGATCACGGCGATGCGTCGTCAGCTCAAAGAGCGCAAGGTGACTACGAAGAGAACTGAGAAGAGCAGCAAGCACGTGCGGACACTCAACAAGAGAAGCTTGAAGAAACAGAGTGCGCGTGTGAAGACAAGTTCGAAAGCGAGGACAAGTTCCCGCGCGAGTAAGGTCGCTGCCGCCAAGTCCCGTTCGGGCGATGGCAAGGCGAAAAAGCGTGGGAAGCGCTAGAAGTGTTACCCCCATCGTTGCTGAGAGGGTTTGGTTGGCTGGTAGCAAGCGCTCGCTGACCGTGAGCGCGAGAAGCAGGCTGGAACAAATGCCGACCAGGTAAGGGGGAGTTGAGTTAAAGTAAATGCCGATCAGGGGCGGCGCTTACTGAAACCAGCTCCCCTTTGCTATTGCTCTCTCTCCGTCCCCTGTGATATCGTAGACCGCTCATTTCCTCAACAAAGAAGCATCGGTGCGATTTATCCGTTCTCTGGTCATAATGTCTCTTCTCGCGTGTACCGCCGTGCTCCCGGCGTACGCGGAAACCGTCGCGCCGACCTACCGCTCGCAGGAGTACCCTTCCAGGCCGCTGCTGGGCGGCAAGACGGCCGCGCTCAACCGTTACCAGAGGGCCGCGGTACGCAACTACCTGCAGGGAAGCGTGCGCGCGGCGACCACACTGCGGGTCCTCGCCATCCAGGTCCAGTTCGCCGACAGCCTCATGGGCGGTCAGCCCGGTAGCCGGCGCGTGGAGGTCCGCGACTCTACGTACTTCGCGAACGAAGTCCGACACCTCGAACAGTACTTCAGTGGTGCGTCACTCCAGCGACTCGTTATCACCTGGAAAGTCACACCGAAACTCTACACGCTGCCGCGGAACATGGGTTACTACGGTGACGAGGTGCTGCAGGATGGGCGGGTGGTGGAGATGATGGAATCTGTCATCGACTCCGCGGATGCCGACGAAGATTTTTCCCTCTACGATACCGTCATGTTGCTCCACGCGGGACCGGGGCAGGAGACCGACGTCCTCGGCAACTCGCGCGAGCAGATATTTTCGGTTTTCATGGACCAGGACGACATCGACGCGGCATTCATCGACAGTACGGTCGCCGGACTTCAGACGGCGGACAGCCTCGGTGGAGAGCCCTTTCTGCTGGACAACTTCATGGTTTTACCCGCCAGTCCCAACCAGGACGGGATCGTCGTGGGTTCGCTGGGCATCTGGGCGTTCGTTACCGGCAGCCGCCTCGGTCTGGTGCCGCTCTTCGATTCGACGCCGGCGGGGTTTCCCGATTCGCGGGGAGTCGGCGACTTCGACCTGATGAGCAGCGGCCTCTTCATCGTGAACGGGTTCGTGCCCGGGTTCCCCAGCGCCTTCAACCGTATCCTCGCCGGGTGGCTGGATCCTTTGCTGGTGGACACAGACGGCCGCTTTCGTCTGCGGGATATCAACACCTCCGCGGCACTTGACACCGCTTGTCTGAAAATACCAATCACCGAGAGCGAGTATTTTCTGGTCGTGAACCGTGTCCACGATACGGATTTTGACGGCATGTTTACGTTCTCGGATTTCGACAGCAACCGGGTACCGGACAACACCGACTCGCTTGGAGGAGCCGAGTTTGACTTCTTCTTGACCGTGTTCACCAACCCACCGGGGCTCACGGGTTCCGGCGTCTACGTGTGGCATGTAGACGAAAACGTCATCCGCACGAATTTTGAGAGCGGCTTTCTACCCAACGACTTTGTGTCGCGCAAGGGCGTCGACCTCGAGGAAGCCGACGGTGTTCCGGACCTCGACGTCGGAGGCAACAACCGTTTTTCATTCGGCAGCCATTTCGACAGTTTTCGTGCGGGCCACAACGCGACGTTTGGTCCCGGTACCAATCCCTCATCATTGGCCAACTCCGGCGCGCGCACCGGAATCACCATCCGCGATATTTCGGCGGCCGACTCCTTTATGACCTGCACCGTGGAATTTGCCAGACCGTACGCGGACATCCGCGTGCGCTGGCCGGATGTGGGGTCCTTTCAGCCGCCGACGGCGTTTGATCTCGACGCCGTCGGCGACACGGAAATCGTCGTGTTTGCCGACTCGGGCCGGGTGTACGCGTTTCGTCCGGACGGGACGGAGTTCCTGGATCAAGACCTCGACCCGGCAACCATCGAGCCGTTTTTCTCGGCGCCCGGCGCCGTGTGGCGAGGGGCACCGGCTTTTGGAGACATCGATGGCGGCGGTGACGACGAGATCGTCGCCTGCAGCGAGGACGGCACCGTCTACGCGTGGAAGGGAGACGGCACCGAGGTAGTCGACGGTGACGGGAATGCAGCCACCATCGGAGTGCTCTACCAGGGTGCGCCTCTGGCTGCCCCGCCGATGCTCGTCGACGTCGCGGGGGATGCACGTAATGAGATTGCCGTTGTCGAGAGTGTCGGCGACTCGATCTTCATCGGCTTCCTGGACGACCGGGGGCTCAAGGTACCGCCGACGTTGATCTCGCCGGCCCCGCTCCACGTTCAGGCGCAATACTGCGCGCCGCTCTCATACGGCCGGGTGGAGCAGGTGGGTGTGCCGGGTATCGTGGCGGCGTGGACGGATACGGTACGCGGGGTCTACGGTATCTCGTTGTTCGGCTTCGGGCAGACGGTGGAGACGGTGACCTTCGCGCCGCTGGGGGCACTACGAGCGGCTTTTCCGCCGGTGTCCGCGCCGGCTGTGGGCGATCTCAACGAGGACGGCTACGACGAAGTCGTGGTGGCGCTACCCGACGGGCGCCTGGTGATCCACACGCTGTCCCCGCGTGGTTTCGGACAGGCGTGGTCGATAGGCGGGCAGCTCGGGTCACCGCTGACGACCCCACCCTTGCCGCCGCGCAGGACCGAGATCGTTACCCTGCGATCGACCAATCCGTCGTCACCGGCGCTGGGAGACGTCGACGGGGACGGAGCGCTCGAGATCGCCGTGTGGGACAACGACTATTTCTACCTTTTCGAGAACAACGGCAGGCTGGCGACGAACTGGCCGCAACCGATTCGCCAGATAAGCGTGGGGAGTTTCCCACCGCTCCGCTTCGAGGCGCGGCTCAACAGCCCGCTGATCGGCGACGTGGACGGAGACGGTCGCATGGACATCCTGTTTCCGACCCGAGAGGGAACGATTTACGGCTATCACTCGGACGGCTCGCCGGTGGCAACGTTTCCGCGGGTCGGTCCCGCCTCGATGGGCGCGACCGCTGCGGTCGCGGACCTGGACAACGACGGCGAGCTGACGCTGATTGCCCTGGGATCGGTGCCTTTGCTGGAGACCTTTGACTCGGTTTCTGATATAATCATATCGGCGAACCAGATGGTGCTGTCCCTCCAGACCCTGCCGGGGTCGAGCGCGCTCACCACCAGCTTCTGGTTCTCCTACCATCACGACGGACTGCGGCGCGGACGCGTGAGCGAGCCTCACCCGCTGCGGAAGGCAAACAACGTCGTGGTGGAAAGCTCATTCATTGTCTACCCAAACCCGGTCAGAGGTGACGAGCTCCACGCCAGGATTGTTATCAACCAAAGTGCCACCATCGACGTAGGAATTTACAATCTCGAAGGCGAGCGGGTGTTGTCACGGAGTTTTCTGGCCAATCCATCGGGTACCATCCAGACGCCTTTCGACGAAGTGATAAATATCGCGCGGTTCAAGAGCGGCGTGTACCTGATGCGCTTGTCGGTGAAGAGCTCGGGAGGAACCGACACGTTCGTCAAGACCTTTGCCATCCTGAGGTGAGAGGGAGATCCTTATGTGCCGGTTTCGACACGTTGCGTTTGCCCTGCTTGTTGGGCTGATTCCTTCCCCGTCGTCCGCGAGCGAGCCCGGTGAGGCCGGGGCGCTATTCCTGCGTTTCGGGCTGGGCGCCAGGGCGTCCGGCATGGGAGAAGCGTATGTCGCCGTTGCCAAGGACGCGACCAGCGTGTTCTGGAATCCCGGTGCCATGGCCGCGGTTCTCGGCACGAACGCCACCGTCATGCACAACGAGTATTTTCAGTCCATCAGGCTAGAGCAGGCTGCGTTGACGCACGAGACGGACTACGGGACGATTGGACTCGCGTTTGTGGGGCTGTACATGGACGACATGGAACGGTTCATAAACGTACCGACCTCTGGACCACTGGGGACGTTTTCGGCCTACGACGTTTCCGCCGCCGTTGGTTTCTCGCGCTACGTCCTGCCCGACCTCTCCGCGGGGATCGTCGCCAAGCTCGTCTACGAGAACATCGACGATTTCACGGCGAGCGGTGTGGCGTTCGATGCGGGCCTCTATCACATAACCCGCATCCCCGGTGTGAAGTTCGCCGCGGCCGTGTCGAACATCGGGGCCAAGATGAGTTTCAACGATGACCGGTTCGCCGGGACGAAGTTTCCCCTGCCCGCCCTCGCGAGGCTCGGGGTGAGTTTCGAGCGAGACTACCCGTCGCTGAACGGGGCGGTTCTTATTGCGTTCGATGGGGTGATTCCGAATGACGGCGACGCCAAGCAGCACATCGGGATCGAGTTCGCCTACGCGCGACGCGTGTACCTGCGCGCGGGATTCAAAGGCGGATACGATTCGCAGGGAGGCACCTTCGGGCTCGGGGTGAAATACCGCGAATTCCTGTTCGACTACGCGGTTCAGTTGATCAGCAACGACCTGGGCGATAGCCACCGGTTTGGCTTCTCGTTGCGGATCTAGCCTGGCTAGACCTTCTCGAGACTCAGCCTGCCGCCCTCGAGCTTGCCGTATGTGTAGCTCTCGATCCAATCCCCGACGATCATGAAATCCCGGTCGTCATAGACGCGGTGCAGGGGGTAGTGTACGTGGCCGATAATGAAGACGTCGTTCCCCTTCGAAAAAAATTCCCCGGGTGCGATATCACAGAGATGATTGGCCATGTCAGCCAGCGCACCGCGCTTTCTGTTCTTGCTTCCGCTTGAAATACGGGTTGCGATCGCGCTCATTAGATCGGGATGGAGCAGCCTGGCAGCGTTGATAACGTGGCGGTTGCGGATGATCGCCCGGATCCTGCGGTAGCTGCCGTCGTTCGGCAGCACGAGGTCGCCGTGCGAGCAGCATATTTTTCTGCCCTGGCTGTCGATAAGAATGTCGTCGCCGCCGTGCAACGTGAGGCCGATTTCTTCGCTGAGGAAATCACCCACCCAGAAATCGTGGTTGCCGCCGAGAAAGTGAACCTCGACCCCGCGTTCGACGGACCTGCGCAGCGCGTAGAGGATATCGAAGTAGCGTTTGAGCACGACCGACCTGTACTCGAAATAGAAGTCGAATATATCGCCGAGCAGGAACAGCGCGGCGCCGTCCGGTACTGTTTCGAGAAAACCGATAAATCGGCGGCGCCTTTCCGCTTCCGCCTCGAGTCGGGGATTGCGAAAATGGGTGTCAGCCAGGAACAGGAGTTGACGGGACGAAATGTTCGAGTAAGAATCCATGCTGTCCTCTTCGCCCGAGGGCACCGATCTGTAGTCCGGGGTGACCAGCGGTCGATGTTTCAATGCCTCTTTCTATCAACAACGGCAAGAGAGGGCAACCCCGTTTTCGCAATGGTCCGCGTTTTCACGGTGGCGGCACGGTACTGCGGCGGGCTCGAGCCCGCGCGCGGTCCGTACGGCGGCCCCCAGGACGGGCGGCGGAGCGGCGATTTCGAGGAACCCTGAGTGCCCCGGGGGAACTTCGGGCACCCGAGGCCGTATAAGAGGGTAGAAACACAGGCGGAGGACCGGCTGCCGAGGGTGTTGGCAGCGAATTTGCAGATTTCCGCAATGCCCGGGGCAGTGGTGCGTATCGGGCCGGGTACTCCGCTGGAGCTGCCGTGATCAGAACAACCGGTAGCGACTAAATCAGTTGTGGGAGCTTGACAGCGTGTGTTTTTTGGTCTACACTTATGAATGAACCGATAGCTCGGATCCAGGCCTCACTACGAGATTCCTCCGGCACGGGAAGTATGGAGGAAGCTCCCCACGGCACTCCAGGTCACATACAGAGTCGAGGATTGCACGATGAACAGGTATGCAGGTAGTACCCGCATGGTAACTTTACGTAAGTCACTGAAGTTGTTCTTGTTGAGTTCGGCGCTTTTTTTGGGCGGGTTCACGTACAACCTTCTGGTGACTTCGGATACCGTTTCATCGCCCCAGGAAAAATCTGCCGACGTTGAGTCACGGGTCATCCCGCAAACGGGAAGTATTCATTCAACATTTACCGCCGTGGCGGCAAAAGTACGACCGGCCGTCGTGTTTATCCGAACCGAGCGCACTTCTTCTCGCAGCCGGAGACAAAACGGCTTCGGACCGTTTGATTTCTTCAGAGAAAGGGTGCCGGATGACGAGCGCCCGCGCCGGCAGCTGGGCGGGGGGGGCAGCGGGTTCATAATCGACAAGAAGGGACGTGTCCTGACCAATCATCATGTGATTCGGGACGCGGAAAAGATTACCGTGATTCTCGGACAGAAACCTGACGAGAAGGAGTACGAGGCCACCGTGATCGGTATGGATGAGCACACGGATATCGCGATCATCCAGATCGATGCCGAGGGGGACTTGCCGGTAGTGGAACTGGGCGATTCCGACGAGATGATGGTGGGCGACTGGGTCATGGCGATCGGCACCCCGTTCGGTCAGCTGGCCGGTACGGTAACCGTGGGCGTGATCAGCGCGAAGGGCCGTAACGACCTGCGCATCATGGGGGGCACTGCGGACTACCAGGACTATATTCAGACCGATGCATCGATCAACTTCGGAAACAGCGGTGGGCCGCTGGTGAACCTGAGGGGCGAGGCCATCGGGATCAACACGGCGATCAACCCGTCGGGCCAGGGCATCGGCTTTGCCATCCCGGTGAACATGGCCAAGAACATCAGTGACCAGCTGATTTCGAAAGGGCGCGTCCAGTACGGTTTCATGGGCATCCAGCTCGCCGAGCTCAACCGCAACCTGGCGGAGGGACTGGGACTCAAGGTCCATCAGGGCATCCTGGTGCGCGAGGTGGTCCCGGATTCTCCGGCGGACGAGGCGGGCCTGCTCAAGCGCGATGTCATCGTGAAGTACCGGGACAACCTTGTAAGGGATGCGCAGAGGTTCCGACTAATGGTCGGTAACACGCCGGTCGGCACGGAAGTCCCGCTCCAGATTGTCCGCGAAGGAAAGAAGAAGGATGTCATGATCACCCTGACCGAGAGACCTAGCCCGCCCGAGCTCGTCGCGTCGACGTCGCAGAGCAAGGATAGCTGGCTTGGGATCCAGGTCGACGACGTTCGCTCGGCGGAGGTGCGGGCACGATTCAGGATCGAGCAGGGACAGGATGGCGTTGTGGTCGTGGAGGTGGAAGAAGGCAGCCCGGCGAGTGACGCGGACATCCGTGAGGGAGACGTCATCACGGAAGTGTACTCGCAGCGGGTCGTGAATTTGAAAGAGTACGTGGCAATATCCAAGAAACTTAGGGACAGGAAAGACCCCATCGCATTCCTCGTCAAACGAGGAAGGACATCAACGTACGTACCGGTAATTCCGGATAAGGACTAGCCCATGCAATATATCCAGACGGTATGGGACCATTAACCAAGGAAGACGCCATGAGGCAGAACGACAAGGGCGAAAAGAAACAGAGCTACAACGGCAACCGTAGTCTCGATCTCTATCTGCACGAGATCAACAAGACGCCGCTCCTGTCGCGAGAAGGGGAACAGGCAATTGCCCGCCGTATTCGCGAAGGTGAAGAGGGAGCGCTGGATCAGTTGGTAAAGGCGAATCTGCGCTTCGTGGTTTCTATCGCCAAGCAGTATGCAAATCAGGGCCTGTCACTCGAGGATTTGATCAACGACGGTAACCTTGGTTTGATCAAGGCCGCACATCGTTTCGACGAAAAGCGCGGCTACAAGTTCATTTCCTACGCGGTGTGGTGGATCCGGCAGGCGATGCTGCAGTCGCTGGCGGAACACTCGCGGATCGTGCGCCTTCCGCTCAACCGCGCCGGCACGCTGTACCGAATCGGCAAGGCGTCGCGCCAGCTCGATCAGGAACTGGGCCGTGCGCCGCGTGCCGAAGAAATTGCCAAAAAGCTGAAGATTTCCGAGACGGAAGTCAAAGACACCATGCACATCGCCAACACGCACGTGTCTCTGGACGATCCCTACTCGAACGACCAGGACGATAACGCGCTGGTCGACTACCTGGTGGATGACAAGGCGAGGATGCCCGACGACCAGACCTTCGAGCACGCGCTGAGCGACGACATGGAGAAAGCGTTGAACACCCTCTCCGAACGGGAAAAACTTATTCTGAGCCTTTATTTCGGGCTGAATGGCGGGGAACAACCGATGACTCTGGAAGAAATCGGCAAGAAACTCGCTCTCACGAGGGAGCGCATCCGCCAGATCAAGGAAAAAGCCATCATGCGGCTCCGTCACTCATCGAGGTCCAAATACCTCAAGGGGTACATCGAGGCCTGACGGCCAGAAATTCCCAATCAGCGACGCGTGCAACGCCCAGCGACAGGTTACCGGGGTTAGAAACCCGGTAACCTGTTATTTTTCAACGGCCAAGTTCCTGGTATAATCCTTGCTCCCTACCAGGGGACGATGGATAATATCCTTGACAAAAGCAGCTTAGCTCCGTAGCCTATCCGGTAATTTGGTGAGCATGTCCATGAACCACGCCAATAGATATTTCACCTTCATGTACGTCCCGGCCGAGAACGACGGGCTCAAGACTGTCCGTATTCGGAGGTGGCTCGTATTCAGCCTTTTCGGAACTATCGCGTTATTGATGGTGATGAGTGCCGTGGTGTTGCTCAAGTACTCGTCGAATCTGACAGATACCTACCGCGTCTCGAGGCTGGAGCGAGAGAACAGACTGCTCAGGGGACAGCTCACGGATTTCCAGCAGCAGGTCGGAGCACTCGAGCACCACGTCCAGCAAAACTTCGATTTTCAGAAGAAAGCCCGCATCCTTGCCAACCTGGAGGATATGAGTGAAGACATCGCCGAGGTCGGCGTTGGTGGGCCGAACTATGGCTACGTCCGCTCGCTGTCCATGCTCGATGACAAAACCCGTGGAACGGTCAGCGGGCTCAAGGCGGATATCGACAAGCTTGTCCGGCAGGCGAAACTCCAGCGGGAGAGCTACGGCCAGATTATCAGCCACCTCTCCGACAGGCACAAGCGGCTGAACGCCACACCGTCGATCCGGCCGGTTCCGAGAGGGTACCTGTCCAGCCGGTTCGGGCGCCGCATGGATCCCATCACGGGGCGCGCGTCGAACCACTACGGCGTCGATTATTCGGCCCGTCTCGGCACCCCGATTCTTGTGACGGGCGATGGGGTGGTGACCTTCGCTGGCAAGTGGGCGGCTTTCGGCCTGACCGTCGAGATCTCTCACGGGTTCGGTCTGGTGACGCGTTACGCTCACACCTCGAAGATTCTGGTCAAGAAGGGTCAACGCGTGAAGCGTGGTGACGTTATCGCGCGTGTCGGCTCATCGGGAAAATCCACCGCGACCCACCTCCACTACGAAGTGCTCAAAGACGGACGCAAGCACAACCCCCTGGCCTACGTCCTCTCGGGCAAAGAAGTCACTGACTAGCCCTGTAAATATTTTCTTGCCAAGCGTTTTGCCCCTGGTCTATTTTCCATAGATGCGCCGGGCTTCTGATCGAGCCTCTTTGGAGGCGCTTGAGTCCGTTGAGCTTGGCGTGTCGGGACGGATCCCGGCCGGTACCGCCCGGAACAGACCGGGTATCGGTGCCCGTCAGGGTCGTCGGAGGATTTTGGGGTGAAACGCATCGCATCCTGCCCAAGAATCTCAGTCGCTGTCTCCCTGCTGCTCTGCACGGGCTCCGTGGTCAGTCCCGCGGCCGGGGCGACGACGGTGCGAGACGTGCGGCACTCGATCTCGCAGGGCCGGACCCGCATTGTCATCGACCTGTCCGCGCGGACCTCCTACAAAATATACCGGGTGGCCCGGCCCGAGCGCATCGCGATCAACATGCCCAACACCCGCCTGGCGAAGAGCGTCCGCTCCATCGACGTGGCGGGGAGTCTTGTGAAACGCGTGAGGGTCAATCGCTTGTCCTGGGGTTCGCAGGTCGTTCTCGACCTGAACCACAAGGCAACCTGGGCGGACTTTTTTCTCGCCGCGGTCGAGAACATGCCCAACCGTATCGTGGTTGACGTCCTAACGCCCGCTACGACGCCGGTAACGAAGCTGGCCAGCACCGCCAAAGGCCCGGTCAAGACCGCCGGGGCGGGGACAGCGGTCCGGAGGACCACCAAGAGGCGCGACCTGGTGGTGGCCATCGACGCGGGACACGGTGGCACCGATCCCGGCACACGAGGTCACCGTATCGTCGAGAAGCGTGCCGCTCTCGACATCGCCCGGCGCCTGGCGCGTGAGATAAACGAGCAGCCAGGATACAAAGCAGTCCTCACCCGCACCAAAGACGTTTTCATTTCACTGCCGCGGCGGAGCAAGATCGCCCAGCAGAAGGACGCCGATATTTTCGTTAGCGTCCATCTCAACTCCGCGCCGCGCCGGAGCGCGCGGGGATCGGAGGTCTATTTTCTCTCACCGGGCGGCGCCGCCACGACGGCGAAGAGACTGTTGCGCGACAAGAGGCTGGCCGCGAAAGAGCTGG
>JAZGDW010000294.1:0-4009 GCA_036478295.1 Candidatus Krumholzibacteriia bacterium | reverse complement strand
CTGTTTCTCAACCGGCTGGACGGCTGGCGCGGTCTCGCCGTCGCGTACGGTCTGGGCGGGCGTCCGCGGGGCATCGAGCACGGACTGGCGTACGCGGCACTCGATGACGGCAAGATCGACGTCACCGACGTTTATTCGACCGACGGTGACATCCGCAAGTACGACCTCGTCCTGCTGGCGGACGACCGCGCTTATTTCCCCAGTTACCTCGCTGCCCCGCTGGTCCACGATGGCACCAGCGATCGCGTGCGCTCGGTCTTGAACGAGCTGGCCGGTCGCCTGACCGCCGAAGAGATGCAGGCGCTCAACGGCCGTGTGCTGCTCGAAGGCAAGACATTCGCTGACGTCGCCGCCGGTTTTCTCGTGCGCGAACGGCTGGTGCAGGCCGGCGCACACCACACGGAAGCCGGTCTGTGGCGCGTGCTTTTTCTCCGGACGCTGACGCACCTCAAACTGACCCTTATCGCGCTGGTCGCCGCGATCTTGCTCGCAGTTCCGCTGGGCGTTGTCGTCTACCGGTTGAAGGGCGTGTCACGAGCCGCGATCTATATCGCAGGGATGCTGCAGACCGTGCCGTCGATCGCCTTGCTTGCCTTCATGATACCGCTGTTCGGAATCGGGGCGGTGCCGGCCATCATCGCTTTATTCCTGTACGCGTTGCTGCCCATCCTGCGCAACACGGCGACGGCGCTCTACTCGATCGACCCGACGCTAAAAAAAATCGCAGTCGGTATGGGGCTAACGGCGTGGCAAAGGCTCCGTCACGTCGAACTGCCGTTGGCGGTGCCTAACGTCCTGGCCGGTATCAAGACCGCAGCCGTTATCAATATCGGCACGGCGACACTCGCCGCCTTCATCGGAGCGGGCGGGCTCGGCGAGCCGATCGTCACGGGGCTGGCACTGAACGATACGGGCCTCATTCTGGAGGGGGCCGTTCCCGCCGCCGTTCTCGCGATCGTCACCGAATTGGGTTTTGAGGGACTCGAACGTTTGTTGATTCCGCGCCACCTTGTGTCGGACGGCGGTGCGTGACCGCTTTTGCTTTGACACGGCGAAGCACCCGTTCGTAACATGCGACGCGGTTGTGTTGGCATTCCGTGACGGTTGACGAAGGATCACCTCAATGGATCTGCTTCGTGCTTTTATCCTCGGTATCGTGCAGGCGATTACCGAGTTTCTGCCGATTTCTTCGTCCGCGCATCTTATCGTTCTTCGCGGCTGGCTCGGTTTCGATTCCATCGATGGACTGACGTTCGACGTCGCGCTGCACATGGGAACGCTGCTCGCCTTGATAGTCTATTTTCGCGCTGACGTGCGCCGCCTGCTGGCCGGATTCGGCAAGAGCTTTCGAAGAGGGGGAGCGGCCACCGGCCTCGAGACCCGCCTGCCGTGGTATATCCTGGCGGCCACCGTACCGGCGGCGCTGGCGGGCGCGCTGCTCGGCGACACCATCGAGCGGGTATTCCGCAACGAGCCGGTTATCGTCGCGACGCTGGTGGCGGGCGGCATCCTGTTTCTCATCATCGAACGGGTGGCGAAGCCGCGGGAGACCATTAAGGACGTAACCCTGGTGACGAGCCTCATCGTGGGTGTGGCGCAGAGTCTCGCACTCATCCCCGGCGTGTCGCGCTCGGGCATCACCATCGTCGCCGGTATGTCACGCCGCCTCGAGCGGGCGGAGGCGGCGCGTTTTTCGTTCCTGCTCTCCATGCCCATCATGCTGGGTGCGGGGATCAAGAAGACGCTCGATCTCGGGGAATTGAGTCTGTCCGGCGGGCAGGTTGCACTGCTCGTCGTCGGCATGCTCACGTCGGCCGCCGCCGGATGGGTCGTGATCCGGTTTCTCCTGCACTTCCTTCGAACTCATCGCCTGGACCTCTTTGCCTACTACCGGTTCGTTTTGGCGGCGGTGGTCCTGCTGCAACTGGTCCGCTAGGGGCAATCCCGCCGGCAAATATTTCCACCGCCAATCGGGCTCCAGAGGCGTAATTGTGTACTGTTCTTGCTACTTCCGAGCGGATACGTACATCCGGAGGAGTCGATGGCATCGCCATTCACGAAGATCACGACGCGATTGAAACTGGGAGTCGCTAACGCGGCCGCCGCGATGCTCCGCCGCCTGCTGAGGAGCTTCCAGACCAAGTTCCTGGCCCTGGTTCTGGCCAGCGTGCTGCTGCCGTCCGGGGTGTTGTGGGTGTTCAGCGTGCGGGACACCGAGCGTTTTCAAACCGCCCAAACCAGAACCAAGTTCCAATCGCTGTTGAGCACCACCCAGAGGGAGATTGGTTACTGGTACAAGGACCGGATCGGCGACCTCGAGCGGCTCCTGACATCGTCCGGGTTCCTCGCTTCCCTCGAACGCTACTTTGTCGAAAAGGATACGGCGGTCAAGGAGTACCACAAGAATGAAATCAAGAAGTACTTCGCGCTCGTCGGCGAGAAGTTTCCAATCTACGAAGAGTTCATCGTCCTGGATGCGAACGGCAAACTGATCGTTTCCAACGTGACCCTGTCCAAACAAACAGCAGCACTGCTGGACTCGCTGCGTCACGACGCGGGGGTCGAAAGATACGTCGCTCAGGCTCACTTCTCCGCGTCCAGAGACGAGGTCTACCAATGGATCCTGTTTCCGGTGCAAGCCTCCAAGGCGTTCAAGGTGACCGCCTGCGCCAAGATGAGCCTGGCCGGCATCAAGGACCTTCTCGATAGGGAAGAAGTCACCACCGTCGCCGATCTGTTTATCCTGGATCGCGAGGGGAGGTTTCTTACCCAGCCGCGCATCGCACCGTTCGATGGCACCACCGGCCGGAGCATCAACATGCTGGGCGAGCACGCCATGAAGGTGCCGGCCGCCGGGCAGTCCGAGCCGATCATCGAAAAGTACACCAAGGAGATGTTGTCCGAAGACGGCAGGCGGCACATACGAACCAAGTTTCTGGGAAGCAAGCTGTATCTCGCCAACGAACAGTGGTGGCTGGTCTGTGAAGCGGAAGAAAGCCTGCTGGTCGCGCCCGTAGTGACGCGTAAGAACCGTATCTTGCTCGCCAACTTCCTGGTCTGCTCCCTGTTCGTGCTCGCCGCGTGGCGCATGTCGCGGCACCTGCTCAAGCCGCTTGCCGACCTCAGCGAGGGCGCTCGGACAATCAACCAGGGCATGGTGGGAGTTCAGATTCCGGAGGCCGGAGACGACGAGATCGGGCACATGATTTCCGCGTTCAACGACATGGCCAAACGCATCGGCCTGACCGAGGTGGAGCTGCAGGCCAAGGCGAAGCAGCTGCAGGTCAAGAACGACGAGCTCATCGTCGTCAACGACAAGCTCGAACGCCTGTCGGTCACGGACGGTCTAACCGGTCTCTTCAATCACCGGCACTTCTGGAACCTGATGAACAACGAGTTATCGCGGGCCGACCGCTACGCCGGCGAACTGGGACTCGTATTGCTGGACGTCGACAACTTCAAACTGGTGAACGACAAGTTCGGGCATTCAACCGGAGACCTGTTGATCCAGAGAATCGCGGGCGTGCTCAGGGAAACGGTCCGTCAAACCGACATGATTGCCCGCTACGGGGGAGAGGAGTTCGCCATTCTCTTTCCGGACGCCAGCCGCGACGGGGTGCTCGCCGCCTCCGAGAAAGTGCGCGCAGCAGTGCAAAGCATGGTCTTCAAAGTACCGGACGCCGACATCACCGTATCGGTGACTGTGAGCGTGGGGGTGTCCATCTTTCGGGGTGACCGCCGGGAGTTCTTCAACGCCGCAGACCGTGCGCTCTACATGTCAAAGGGTAGCGGAAAGAATCAGGTACGTTTCGCGATGGCAGAGAGATAAATGCGGGAACCGCTGCGAGTGTTTCTAGGGAGCCACCGTCACTGACTGGTGGATCCATCCTTTCTTGCCGTCTCTCGTCTTGACCTCATACCAGTTCGATTGGGCGCCCGTTTGAATGACCACGGTGCCGAGCGTCAGTCGATGCAAGACGTCGTGTTTCAGGCCCGGGCCGCGGCGAAG
>JAZGDW010000293.1:0-22087 GCA_036478295.1 Candidatus Krumholzibacteriia bacterium | reverse complement strand
CGTTGACGGCCGGCGATGCGGTTTTCATAAACAACGCGGGCCAGTCGTTTACCGTGGAAGCGTTGCCCACGGGGTTCGACTCGCCACCGTTTGGTGCGCTGTCGATGCGCAATTTCCCCAACCCGTTCAACCCATCCACGGAGATCGTGTTCGATATGGTGCGGGCGGGGCATGCCTCGCTGGTGGTATTCGACGCGCAGGGCAGGCTGGTTACGAAGCTGCTCGACCGGGATCTCGAGGCGGGACCCAACCGTGTCGTGTGGGACGGCCGCAACGTGAGCGGCCGGGTCATGGCCACGGGAGTGTATTTCTACCGGCTCGTTACACGGGATGCCGTGCTCACGCGCAAGATGGTACTCTTGAAATAGTATGGAAACGGCTGGTCTGTGCTTCACTATCCCGAACCCGGGTCCACAGGGACCTGGGTTCGTTTTTTTCCCCCCAGTGCCCGCGATTTCGCTGATCCGTGAAGTGTAAAAACGCGAAAAATTGATTTTTGTCAAACAGAGACGGGCGAACTTTTGTTGTCACAGGAATTGCGTTATCTTGAAGAGGCCCACTCTCATACACGATTTCCTGACGAGAGAAATCTGAGGCTTGAGCCAAAGAGCACAAGAGCACAACCGCAACCTCAGGTGACGTATCGCACCTGCCTATAATAGAGAGATGATACACGGGGCGTCCGCGCACGCCTGACAAAGAGGAGCAGAAAATGAATACACCGTTCGGCGTCGTAAAACTCCGAGGAACGGACGCCCTGACCATCGAGTCAATAGCCGTGGGGGATTTCACGAAATCCTATCTCGGCGAGCAGGGCAGGCAGATGGCGCACCAGATTATCAGTGACGGACAATGGCCGCTCAAGGAGGGCTGGAAGGACGCCCGTTTTTCGGTCGTTACCTGCAAGGGAAGCCGGGATCCGCTGGCGCTGGTCGCCGAGTACGACGACGGCACCTGTGCCGTACTCGCCCAGGGCAACGGCAAGGAATCGAACACTGACGAGGGTAATGCGTTGGTGTCGCGGTACCTGCAAGCGGAATCCTGGACCCCTTTCTCGAGAGGCCGCTGGGGTTGGGAAGAAGTGACACCCGGTGCGGTGATCCGGGAAAAATTCACCGCCAGAGACACGTACACGGGATCGTGGGCGAAGACAGTCGCCGTCATCGATCCGGAAAAGTGCAACGTCTGCGAGCAGTGCGGGATCTGGTGTCCGGAAGACGCCATTCGACTTGACCCGGTGACCGGCAAGCTGAACCTGGTCGACTACGACTACTGCAAGGGGTGCGCGATGTGCCACCACGTCTGCCCGCTCGACGCCGCCGCCATCGAGATGGTGGACGGGAAGCTGGTCAAGGCTGCCCAGCCCAAGGTGTTCGACGGCGTGTACGGCAAACGCATCGAGGTCGAAGGCGATCTCCTCAAGCGGGAAGCACTGGACGCCCGTCGGCTGGACGAATGCGCGGAATACCAGATGGTCTACGATGCTACCTCGGGCAAGAAATCCCTTTCCGGTCGGCGGATCGTGCAAATCCTGCACACGCCGGGCGACCTCAGCACCGCACAGCGGCCGCTCCTCTATACCTATTCCAGCGAAAACGGCAAGCAGTGGCGGAAAATAGTCCGTCCCCTGGCCGACGTACTTGTCTACGGAATGAGTGAATACGACAAGGCGCTGGCGGCCCGTCTGCAGCTCGACGGGTTCCGCATCACGGCGATTCCTACCGCTGGGAGCAATGGCACCAATCGACAGCGCGAGGCTTTCGAAAAGGCGGACGTTATTGAAAATGCATCGCTCGAGGCGGTCATCAACAGGTCCGAAGGTTCGTTCGACGCGGTGGTGACCGCGCATTACGAAGTGATCTCTGTGGCGCAGGGCAAGATGATAACGGAGAAGGTCGGTGTTTTGCGCGCGCCGTTTATGCCGAACCGGACCCGTGATGACGATTTCGAAAAAATTATCTCGCAGGTAGAAACGACGATGCCCGAGCCCGAAAAGATCGAAGACGACCGGCCGCTGGCGCAGCTGCAGGAACACGACGGGGAGATCAGCTCGGGGCACAGGCTTTGTGCGGGGTGTCCGGTGGCCACTGCGTTCAATCTGGTGGTGCGGTCCGTCGCCGATCTGGACCCGGAGATCGAGTGCATCTACAGCGGGGCGACCGGTTGCGCGGAAGTGGCCACGACCATCTATCCGGATACCGCGTGGCCAAACTGGCTGCACACGACCTTCGGCGGTCTGGGCGCGAATCTGGAAGGAATGGACGCGGCGTACCGCTACCTGCGCAAGCGGGGCAAGATGAAGAAGAAACTGAAGTTCTTCGGATGGGCGGGCGACGGCGGCACGTACGATATCGGTTTGCAGGCGTTGAGCGGTCTTCTCGAGCGGGGACTCGCGAAGGACTCGGTCTATTTCTGCTACGACAACGGCGCCTACATGAATACCGGCATTCAACGCTCGAGCGCCACTCCCATGGGCGCGGCGACCAGCACGTCGCCCATTGGTGAAGTGATCCCCGGCAAGCCGCAATTTCGAAAAGACATCGAGCACATCGCCGGCGCGCACAATAGTGTCTATGTCGCCAAGGTGTCCCCGTCCCACCAGATTGATTTTATCAACAAGTTGAAGAAGGCCGTCCAGCACGACGGGCCCGCGTTCGTCGTCTGCTATAGCAATTGTACGATCGGCCACAGGACGCCGGCCGAACTTACCACCGAACAATCGCAACTCGCCGTCGAGTGCGGGTTCTGGCCGCTGTTCGAGATCGAGAACGGCGAGACGCGGTTGACCCTGCCGGAACCAAGCGCGTTCAATCCGCGGGTGAGACCGGAGAACAAAGTAACACTGCTCCAGTGGCTCAAGACCGAGGGACGGTTTGCCCAGCACTTCGATAAGAAGGGCAACTTTGTCTCGCGCGAGCACGAGATGCAGTTCCGGGAACTCGAGCGACAACTGCTCATGAACTGGCGAAAACTACAGGCCGAAGACAGGCTGACCCAGAGGAAAGACCAGTTAATGGAGGAATTGACCGAGTACCTGCGGGAGAAAAACGCAAAGCGGCTCAAGGACCTCACGACGAAACCACACCTGTTCGGCCTCGCCGGGTACACGCAATCGTATATCGACGAACTTTCCTGGGTCGATGAAGGCGGAAAGCCAAAACCGTTTCTGCGAAGAGTGCTCGAAAACGTCCGGCGCTGCCTGGATTCGGAGGGCTACAAGCTGAAGGATCCCGAACTCGGGGAAAAGCTCTACGCAGTTTTTATCCAGGAATACTCGACGCTCATCGAGGATCAGCGCGCGTTGGCCAGAGCAAGGGCCGCCAAAGCGGCCGTGGCCCGCGAAGCGAAGGAAATCATCGAAGCCGCCACCGGGTCGGCAATGGATGAGAAAGAAAAACAAAAAAACCGGGCCGTCGTCGGCCCCCACCCGCTTGCCGGTCGCATATTCGCCCGTGCGGGGGACGGCGGAGTGACGGCGGCTAAGCTTTTCGTCAGCCTTCTCAAAGAAGTCGGTTTGTTTGGCAAGGCCGCGCCCGACTACGGACCGGAGCGCCGCGGGGCGCCGGTCGGCACCAACTTTACGGTCAGCGGCAGGGAGCTGAGAACGCAGGCGAGTTTCGAGAAGTATTTCATCAGCATCGTGGTCAATCCGGACGACGCCGGCTGGCCGATATCGCAATGGAGGGACGGTGTGGTGGGTGACGGTGTCGTTATCCTGAACACGCCGCTGGCCGCGGACCAAGCGCGGCGCAGATACGAAATTCCGGCGACCCAGGTACTGGTCGTCGCGGATGCTACCGCCGCCAGGGAATCCTATCGTGTACCCGAGACCGTGACGCTGCTGGCGTGTGTCCTGAAGGCACTGGTGAACCGTGGGATCGCTTTTCCGGCAGACTATCTCGAGGAGCGGTGGAAGAAACTTCTCGCCAAAGAATTTGCCGGCAAGGCCAATACGGCGAAGATCGTCCAGAGCAACATGGATGCGTTCTGGAATACCTACCGCGACGCCGCGCTGTCGGATTGTGAAGGTGCCGCAACGCCCAGCCGGGCGGCGGCCGAGACTTCTGGTTTCGAACAAGCTCCGCCCGAGAAGCTGCTGACCGGCTCTGAGGCCATCGCGGAGGCGTGGCGGCAGATCAACCCCGGCGTGTTTGCGATGTTTCCGATTACTCCCAGTACGGAAGTCGGGCAGACCTACTCGCAGTTCTGGGCGGACGGCAAGGTCGATACGGAATTCATCCATACCGAGTCCGAGCACTCGTCGTTCATGGCCATCATCGCAGCGGCCGCATGTGGTGTGCGGGCGGTTACTTCCACCGCCTCACAAGGAATGCTCCTCGGCAAGGAAGGTGGCCTCCTTGCGGCGTCGTTGCGGCTGCCCGTTGTGGTTAACGTCGGGGCGCGCGAGACCAACGCGCCCCTGAATATCCACGCGGGCCACACTGACTTCTACCAGTTCCGGGACGACGGCTGGATTCACTTCATAGTGAGAAACGCGCAGGAGGCGTACGATTTCGCCCTCATCGCGCAGAAGGCGGCGGAAACGGCTTGTCTCCCGGCGTTTTTGAACCAGGATGGGTTCATCGTTACACACAACAAGGACATGCTCGACACGTTGTCCGACGGAGCGGTGCAGGCATTTGTCGGAGAGTACGACCCCGAGCATAGTCTTCTCAAGACGGGCGGTACGTACAACCCCGTAGCGTTGCAGGATTACTATTCGGAGCACGTAAGGACGCTGGCCGAAGCGCAAAAAACCCTGCCGGCGATCATCGACCAGGTGTTCGCTGAGTTTGCCGAACTGACGGGCAGAGACTACCGGAGGATCCGCGACTACCGCACGGACGACGCCCGGGTTGTTGTCGTTGCCATGGGTTCTACGGAGGGAACGGCCATGGATGCCGTGGATGAGCTGCGCGAGCAGGGACTGAGCGTCGGACTCCTCGCGCTGAAGACCTACCGTCCATTTCCGTTCGAGGAGATACGAAACACTCTCGAGAGTATCAAGACGATTATCGTCATGGACCGCGCCAATTCCCACGGCGCGGAACTCACACCGCTGGCCGGCGAGGTGCAGGCGGCCGCTGGCAAACCGGTGCTGAACCTCGAGTATGGTCGGGGTGGGAGGAATACCCCGCTCAGCCTGGTCAAGGATATCTTTCGCCTGGGTCTTCTTCTGGACAGCGGCGTCGAAGGCGAGGACGTGCGGACGCTGCTCGCTGATCCGGAGCCGGAGCTCAAAGCCCTGCTGCGGGACCTCGAGCTGCTGGAAGGCGAGGACTTCACTCGTCGTTTCGTCGAGCACCTCGTCGCCGGCCGGCTCATACAGGCCTTTGGGCCGTGGGAGCACATCGACGTGCGCGAAACAAAGAAACGGCGCGAAATCAAGCTGCGGATCATCGACAGGGTCGTTAGCAACGCCCGGGAGTTCTTGCGGGCCGAGCAGATGATTTGAACGAGTAAGCTCCACGAGTGGAACGCCCCGACCAGGCTCTGAGGAGTGCGGCCAGGGCGGCCCTCCCGCACGTCGTCTGTGTAACATCCATTCACAAAAGCAGTTGTGTGATATTGACAGTTGACAGATCGGCATTGAAATATTGTTCAATTAGGCATACGATGTATAAGGGTGGCTCCGCTGCATCTCTTCGAACCAGGTTAGCCCAAGCCGCTCGCCGCTGGCGAGTGAGGTCTGTTTGCCTGTTCGAGCAGATCGTTGCGCCGTACGGACTCTCAGTCTCACTCCATCATCGTCCGCTGGGAATGACATGATCGGTCAAACGGTACTGCATTACAAAGTCCAGAAGAAACTCGGCGAAGGCGGCATGGGCGTCGTCTACAAAGCCGAGGACAGCAAGCTGAAACGCACTGTCGCCCTGAAATTCCTGCAACCACACCTATTCGGCACTCCGGCCGGTAGAACCCGGTTTATCCACGAAGCTCAGGCAGCAGCGTCGCTCGACCATCCGAACATTTGCACGATTTATGAGATCGACGAGGCAAACAATCAGACTTTCATTTCCATGGCCCACATCGATGGGGAAAGCCTCAAGGAGAGAATCCAATCGCGCCCGGTGGAGTTGAGAGAGGTGCTGGACATCGGCATTCAGACTGCTGAAGGTCTTCAGGCTGCGCATGATAAGAACGTCGTGCACCGCGACATCAAGAGCGCAAACATTATGGTAACGCTGGCGGGCCAGGTGAAGATAACAGACTTCGGGCTCGCGAAACTCGCCGGGCGTACGAAGGTGACCAAGAGCGGCACGTCCCTGGGGACGGTCGACTACATGTCTCCAGAGCAGGCTCGGGGGGAGAACGTCGACCACCGAACGGATATCTGGTCACTAGGCGTGGTTCTCTACGAAATGGTGAGCGGCCAGCTGCCCTTCCGGGGCGATTTTGACCAGGCGGTCGTGTATTCGATTCTGAATGAGGATCAAATGCCGATTACCGGTCTGGTCGCCGACCTCCCAGAAGACATGGAGCACATCATAGCCAGGGCGTTGGCAAAGCGGTTGGATGACCGCTACCAGAGCGCATCCGAGTTGGCAGAGGAGCTGAAAACATTGCGCAAGAAGCTTTTTGTGACAGGATCCAGGGGTGAAATGCCCGCAGCGGCCCCTCAGGTCTCCGTCGCGGTGCTGCCGTTTGCCAACATGAGTGCGGATAAGGACCAGGAGTATTTCTGCGACGGTATGGCCGAGGATATCATCAATGACCTGACAAACGTGGAAGGTCTTCGTGTCGTTTCCAGGACATCGTCGTTCGTGTTCAAGGAGAGACACGAGGATATTTGCGAAATCGGCAAGAAGCTCAGGGTAAAAACCCTGCTCGAGGGAAGTGTGCGGAAGGTGGGCAATCGTCTGCGCATCACGGCCCAGTTGATCAATGTTGAAGACGGGTACCATATCTGGTCGCAGCGGTACGACCGTGAGTTGGAGGACGTGTTTGCCGTCCAGGACGAAATCTCGCAGAACATTGCACACGCGCTGAAGATCAGGCTAACCCCGAAAGAAAAGCAGGCCATGGAAAAAACGGCTACAACGAACGTACACGCATACGACGTGTACCTCAAGG
The DNA here is from genome assembly GCA_036478295.1 of Candidatus Krumholzibacteriia bacterium. Taxonomy (GTDB): domain Bacteria; phylum Krumholzibacteriota; class Krumholzibacteriia; order WVZY01; family WVZY01; genus JAZGDW01. Next base: position 15,013 of record JAZGDW010000293.1, on the reverse strand, counting down.
GTCGTGAGCTCTTTTATCAATGGCACCGCACCAGCATCGAGAAAGCTATCGAAATGTTTTCGAGCGCAATCGAGAGAGATCCTGACTATTCGCTCGCCCATGCCGGTCTGGCGGACTGCTATTGCGTTCTCTTCACCGACTGCGGTCGAAAGAAAGAGCACGTCGAAAAGGCGCTCGAAGCGAGTCGGAAGGCCCTCGAGCTGGACTCCAGCCTTGCCGAAGCCCATGCGGCCCACGGATACGCCATCACATGCCTGAACGAGGAATACGAGAAGGCGGAACAAGAGTTCGAAACCGCCCTGAAGCAGAACCCCAAGCTTTACCAGGCCTATTACTTCTATGCACGCTGCTGTTTGAGCCAGGGAAAGTTGGAGAAGGCCGCCCAGTTGTTCGAGCAGGCGTGCCTGATGAGGCCGGAGGATTACCAGGCGCGGTCCTTCCTCGCCCAAACGTACAAGGGGCTGAAACTGGTAGCGGGAGCGGAGGCGGCTTATCAGCGTGCCGCGGAAAACGTCGAGAAACACGTGGAGCAACACCCGGATGATTCCCGCGCGTACGGGCTGGGCGCGGCCGTTATGGTCGAAGTGGGAGAACGTGACAAAGGTCTGGAGTGGGCCCGGCGGGCGGTATCGTTGGATCCGCACAATCCCATGCTTCTCTATAATATTAGTTGTTTCTTTTCCCTCGCCGGTGAACTCGAGGATGCAATCGGCTATTTTCGCAAGTCCCTGGACGGCATGCGTGACGATGCGACCATTAAGGGGTGGGCGCAGACCGACCCCGACCTCGACCCCATCCGTAACGACCCCCGCTTTAAGGACATACTGGAGAAGCAGCAGTAGATCCCGCAGTTTTGGCAAGCGGCGCCGCGTCTGCGTTTATATTACGCGGTCATTTCCCCCATCGATCGGCACCTGCGCGCCCGTCGTCTTGGCGAACGCCGGCCCGACCATCTCGCAGGTCAGCGCGGCAACGTCCGCGGACGTAACGTCCACGCGCAGCAGATTGTTCGTTTTGTATTCCTCGACAGTCATGTGGTACCGCTTCGCGCGCTCGGCGAGCACCTCGTCCGTCCAGATGGCCGTATCGAAGACATTGTTCGGGTGAATCATGTTTACCCGGATCCCGGCGGGCGCCAGTTCGAGCGCGGCGACACGGCCGAGCTGGGTCAGACCGGCCTTGGCGACCGAATAGGCGGCCGCGCCCGGCCCGGGTGCGGCCACGTTCTTCGAGGCGATGATGACGACGGCGGGGTCGATCCCCAGTTCGAGGTAAGGCAAGGCGGTCTGCAGCAGCTTCCGGTGACTGGACAAATTGATTGCAAGGCTGCGGTCCCACGTTTCGGCGCTCATCTCCGCGATGCTTTCGCTGGCCGGAAAAATGCCGGCGTTACTCACTAAGATATCCAAACCGCCGAAGGCGCGTACTGCGGAGTCGACGGCGCGTACGACAGCCACGTCGTCCGTGACATCACACGTGATCCCGACCACATCGTCACCGTCGAACATATCGATGACGTCTGCGTTAATGTCCAACGCGGCCACGGCGGTGCCGCGCCCACGAAACATCTCGACGCACGCGCGCCCGATGCCGCTCGCCGCGCCGGTTACCAGCGCGACCTTGCCGCTGAAGGCCCGTGGCTTTTCACGCCGGGCGATTTTGGCCTGTTCGAGCTCCCAGTATTCGACGTCGAAGATGTCTCTTTCGGGCAGGCCCTTCCAGCCTCCGAGAGCCTCGGCCGCCCCCATAGCGCCCACGGTATGGGCCGCGATATCAATAACGGCCGCCGCGTCACCCGCGGTACGTCCGAACGCCACCGTGCCGTGCTCCGGCCACACGGCCCACCGCGGTGCGGCATCGAGCATGGGCAGCCGTCCGTCGGTGTGCTTGTCGAAATATCTCTTGTAGTCCTTCGCGTAGCGCGTCACGTCATCCACCGGATTTTCGCCCAGGACGACAGGCACCCGTTTGGTGCGAATCACGTGGTTGGGAGTCAACGGCCCGCGGGTCGCAATCGATGCGACGTTCTTCATGGCCGAGAATGCGGCGGATTCCTTGCTCGCATCCAGCCGGGCCAGCATCGCGGCGCCCCGCGTCTTCGAGACCGCCTTCCGCAGGCGCGCCAGCTCTAGGAGGTCTTCCTTGGTTATCGTCCCCGCGGCAGCGGCGCGAGACGCACCACCCAGCACCCGAAGCTCCGCTCCTCGTGCGGCGAGGTATTCCTCCGCCTGCGAGACGATTTCGATCATCCGCTCGTAGCTCTTCCGGGCGTCATCGGCAAAGGTAAACACCCCGTGGTTCAGAAGAACGATGGCCTCGAGCGATGACCAGTCGATATCGCGGGTCATCTCGTAGATTTTGCCGGCAAGCCGGAAACCCGGCATGACATACGGGACGATGAGCACGCGGTCCCCGTAGATCTCACGAATACGCTCGGCGCCCGCGTCCGTGTTCGTAATGGTGACCACGGCATCGGCGTGCGTGTGGTCGACGAACTTGAACGGGATAAAAGCGTGCAGGATGGCCTCGAGCGACGGGCTGGGTGCGTCGGCATCGATCATCGCGGCGCGTTGGGCTTGTACCATGTCGCGGTCGCTCAACTCGTCGAGCTGCGCCATGCGCAGCAGCACGTCCAGGCGTACGGCCGCGAAACCCGCATCCGCTATGCTCGCGAGATCGTGGCCACTGCCCTTTATATAGAGAACCCTCTCCCGATCCCCAAACAGGCCGGTGACTTCTGTTTTGACCGATGTGTTGCCGCCGCCGTCCAGCACAAGCGAGGGCTCCCGCCCGAGTAACCGGGACGTGTAGACACGGAGCCCGAGTGGGTCATCCTCGTATCGCCCGGCATCCGCGTCCAACCACAAACTTTTCATAATGGTTTCACCTGATCTGTAGAGACAACTGCCCAGCGTGCACCCCGGCTATTATAGACCGAAACGGGAATTATGGCCAGCGGTGGGTGATGAACGTACCCGTGGTGCGAGAATGCGGCTGGTGTCGCCTCGCTTGTTTCCTCGTGTCCATGCGTGAGGGCGAACACCCCGTTCGCTTACCCCAAGGCCTTTTTGACGTTCCAATCCATCTCTGATAGAATCGGAACGCCCGTAAAAAGGGAGTCTGACCACGGTGATTGGAAAAACCATATCGCACTACAAGATTTTCGAAAAACTCGGCCAGCGCGGCATGGGACTGGTCTACAAGGCCGAAGACACCACACTACAACGGCTGGATTTTGATCCGGTTCGCAACCATCCCGAGTTTCAGGCAGCGCTGAAGAAGTGCCGGCGCCGCGGCTAACGGTCCATGCACGAAGTCGAAACCGCCAACCAACTGAATGAGAGCCCGGCTACCGGTCACGGTGCCTCCATCCCCGCGACACTGGGCGTCGCGGTGGCATTGGGGGCGGTTTTCGCCGCTTCGGTATTCTACGCTCGCGAGATTTACGCGGCGTGCGACGACACGTATATTTACCTGGTCTACATAAAAAATCTCTTCGAAGGTAACGGACTCACATTCAATGGGATGAAAGTCCAGGGATTCACCAGCGTGCTGTGGGTCGCGTTCATCGCGGTGGGCCGGCTCATTACGGAGGCGCTGCCCGCCGTGCCGGAGCGCATGAGCATGGCATCAAGCCTCTTTGTCATAGTGATGGTGTACCTCCTCGGCCGCCGGGTCGGACTGTCCAGGGCGCGGTCGTTGATAGCGCCCGCGCTCCTGGCGGGGACCGGCGACTTCGCCTTCTACATGGGTAACGGACTCGAGACGATTTTCTTTGCCGGCATGGTTCTCCTGGCGCTTCAGTTCGCATATGCGGCCGATGCGCGGAAAACACTGCGCTCCTTCACCCTGCCGCTGGTGCTCGCGCTGACCATCTTTGCGCGCCCGGAGGGAGTGCTGGTCGCGGGAATGGTCATCGCCTTTCTCGCCTGGAGGTCGAGGACATTCGCGGTCGGCAGGTGCCTGCTGTGGCTTGCGATTATGATAGTTCCCGTGGTGCTCGCCGCCCGCGTCTACTACGGATCGTTCGTGCCCAATACGTACCATGCAAAAGCTGGCGCCGGCCTGGCGAATACCGGCCAGGGTCTTCTCTACTTGATCCATTTTATCAAGGCCAAGGTTGTGGTCGTTCTGGCCCTGGTGTATCTTGCCGCCCATCGTCGCAAGGTGATGGGACCGGCGGCCACTCCGCTCTTCGTGGTGATTCTCCTCTACGTCGTCAACCTCACGATCAAGGGTGGAGACAACCTCGTCGGGCACCGGGCGCTTCTGCCGGTGCTTCCCGTCATCTATTTGACGGTGGTTCTAGGATTTCGCCGTCTCCACGTGGCGGTCGTAATCGTGGCGCTGGTGGTTATCAGCACGTTTCATGTCGCAAATTATAATTACGGAACAATTATCGGGGGCAGTTTCCAGATGCCCGTCAGAGAACAGATCGCGTTGTGGCGAACGGGCTTCACAAGGAGAAAGGCAACCGGTCTCTATCTGAAGGAAAACTATCCGTCGGACACCGTAGTCGCCCTCAATGCGGCGGGGATCATTCCGTACTACTCCGGCATGTCGACCATCGATATGCTGGGGTTGAACAACAAGCACATCGCCACCCGTGGGAGACGGGACCGGTCGCTGGCCTACGGGCACCAGGCCGGTGACGGGCACTGGGTGGTTCGGCAGCGCCCCGACGTGATCCTCTTCGGCGGGCTGGGGCGCGCCAAGACGGCGTATTTCCTCAGCGACCGGGAGATCTGGCGCAACTCGGATTTCAGGAAGTTCTACCGTCCCCGTGAGTTCCCCGAAAACGTGCGGCCTTATGTGCGCGACCCCGAGGCGGTAAAGCAGTTCGGTGGGGCGAGAGACTAGCTTCTGTGTCGACCTGGCGGCGGCGCGTGGGACACTCGATATGAATGACGAACAGTATATCCACGGCACGGACAGCGATGAACAGCGACGCCTGTCGCTCCTGAACGACCTCTTGAACGACGCCTCTTTGAAAGCCATGCGGCTGGAGGGTGGGGAGAAGATACTCGACGTCGGAAGCGGCCTGGGGCAGCTCGCGCATGCGATGGCGAGAGCCGCTTCACCCGCTGGAAAGGTTGTCGGCATCGAGCGTGATCCGAAACAGCTCGCCGAGGCCAGGCAACTGGCCGACAAGAGTGGCGGCAAAGATCGCGTTGAGTTCCGGCAGGGAGACGCCACAGCCCTGCCTCTTGCCGGTGAAGAGTGGGGCAGCTTCGACCTCGCCCATTCGAGGTTTCTCCTCGAACATGTGCCCGATCCGCAGGGCGAGGTGAGCGCCCTGGTCAAGGCGCTACGGCCCGGCGGCCGCATCATTCTCGAAGATGACGACCACGACGTGCTGCGTTTGTGGCCCGAGCCCGAGGGAATCTACAAACTATGGCGGGCGTACATGGACGTCTATCGCAAACTGGGAAACGATCCGTTTGTCGGGCGGCACCTGGTGGCCATGATTCGGGAGGCGGGTGCGGAGCCGGTGAGAAACGACTGGTTGTTCTTCGGCAGCTGTTCAGGACACCCGGCGTTCGAGGTATTCGTGGAGAACTTCGTGGGTGTTATCGGCGGCGCCCGCCGTTCGATCCTCGATGTGTCGGCGGTCGAGCCGGACGAATTCGACCGGGCCATCGACGGTCTCAGGAAATGGGGACAGCGCTCCGACGCCGCCTTGTGGTATGCGACGTTTTGGGCGGAAGGTCTCCGACCGGAGGACGCAGCCCCATAACGGGTTTGAGGTCTGAGCCGATCCGCGGAACCGTGGAAGCGCCTACGGCCGCTTTTTCTTCTTCTTGTCGGACTTGGGCGGTGCCATTTTGCTGGTTCCCGCCGGCTTCTCTTCGCCGGGCGATTTCGACTTCTTCTTCACCTTTGTCTTCGTGGGCTCGCGGCGCTTTGGCTTTTTGATTTTTTCTTTCTTGCTGGGTTTGCGCCGGTCATCCCGTTGTTCGATTCTCTTGCGTGTTTTCGCCTTGTAACGATCGACCGTCTTGCGGTGTTCCGACGGGAGCTTCATCTTTTTGAGCTCTTTCGACCCGGCCTTGAATTTCTTGAGCTCGATGTCGACCTTGGGGATTGGCCTGCGCGTGTGTCTTCCGATGTATCGCACATCGGGGGCGTTGCGGAAGACCTGGGTGATGGTCGATGAAGTCGTCTTCCACCGGTAGCGCCGTTTGGTGTACCGCCCGACGTGGGTGTGCGTGAAATAGCCGGGCTCCACAATGATCCACAGGTCATCGATAGGGGACGCCCAGGGATCGCCGATCAGATAACCGGGTGGTCCCAACGGCGCCCAGCAGATGTAGTCGTCGTACACGATCCACTGTACCCGCGACGGGTACCAGTCATACGCCGGTATCCATATCCACGCGAAAATGGGATCGAATACCCAGTTGCCGTAGTGGTACACCGCCCACCCGTAGGGCTCGTAACTAACCCAGGTCCAGCCCCATTGGCTCCACACCCAATGGCCGTCATAGAAGGGCTGCCAGCGCTCGTACACATCTGGTTGCCACACCCAGCCGAAAGGCGCCGTGTGGATCCAGGTGCCGTATTCGGTAAGCTCACCGAATTCACCCGACGAGTAATACTCCGGCGGCTCGGGTTGGGCCGGTTCGTAATATTCCTCGTCGTCGGACTCGATATACGTCGTGCATCCCGCCGTCATCGCCAGGACCAGCGCACATGCCGCGAACAACCGGATCGTTTGCGACAGGGCAATTCGCTTCTTCATAAATCCTCCAAACCGGGGTATGTCAAAAAAAACCTGCTGGGTGAGCCCGATGATCAGGGCGCGGGCTTGTACCGAACCGTTAGCCGGGGACGAAACATACCCGTCGTATTCTCGCGGGTGTCGAATCGTTTCGTGCTGGTCATATTCTCGGGACCGATAAGGATCCACCCAAAGTTCTTCGAGGGATCGTCCAGCCACGCCTGGACATCCGCGGCCATTTGCGGGGTGCTCCAGTTGTAGAACCCGACGGTGTCGACCGGCTCGGCCGCGCTGCTCGCCGTCGAGAAATCCCCACCGGGACTCACCCACAAGCTCGTGTCGAAAAACGTGTGGATCCACGTCGCATCCCCCGGAGCGGATGGGGCGCCACCCCCTCCACCCAACACATTAGAATTTGACGTACTCTCTCCCCATTCCGCAAGCACATTGTGCACGGCGATACTCTCCGGCCCGACGATGGTCCGGGACATATGGAAGGTAAGGCTCACAGACGTGACCGTGGCACCCGATGGAAGCCCGGCGGCGATGTCGAAGCCGATCAGGCCCCGGCGGAGCCGTCCGGAACCGGTGCGGCCGACGAAGAAATACTCGCCGGCGCCGTTGCTCAGCTCGCCGAGAGCGGTTTCATAAAGTGTGTTGTCCTTGGCCGCCGTCAGGACCGCCGTGCTGTCGCCTTGCGGCGGTGGGGAGGGCCGCGGTGGTGGCGGCGGCTGCAGCGGATCGGCGTGCGAACAGCCGAGCAGCCAGGCGGTGCCGGCTATGAGGATCGCTAGGCGAGCCCGCCGGGAGTCATTGGCCTTCGGTTGCGGCGACGATCGGCGTGTACGCGATTTTGAATTCAATGTCGTGGACTTCACGAGTAAAAGGGGCAAAGCTACCAAAAAACCGGGGTCACAAGTTTTGCACTCGCGGCCCCGGTTTCTGTGAGTGACGGTGAGTACCGCCCCCGGCTAGAACCGTTTTCGTAGTTGTACCGATCCTGACCCTGGCGGGAGGACCGGCCATAGTATAGCAGATCGCTGCAGCGGCTTCCACATGATTGATGTAATTCATTGTAATACAAATACCTACGAGAAACGAACGAATCACGTGCCCCGTCACGAGAGGATACACGTCGCCACTGCATGGTGGTAATGCTACCAAGTCTCGACGCAGGCCGCGAGACGCTCGCTCCACACAGTGGCGACTATGGCGATATGACCGATTTCCAAAACAACGGCTACTTCAACAGCACCATCTTCTTCGTTGCCGTGAAACCCGTGGTGGTCAGGCGGTAGAAGTAGATTCCGCTGGAGACCGCCTGGCCGGAATCGTTAGTGCCGTCCCACACGACGGTCTGTCCGGGGCCGGGGCTGCCGATCTCATCGACAAGCGTCCGTACCAGGCGTCCCTGGACGTCGTAAATCCTGAGCCGTACGCGGCCCGGTTCCGTCAGCGCGTAGCGGATCGTCGTATTCGGATTGAACGGATTCGGGTAGTTCTGTGTCAGGCTCGCCGTGGCCTGGGGGATCGGGCCGATTGCCGTCGGGTTGCACGGACCCTGAATGAACTGCCCGCGGATCTCTCCCGCCGGATGCAGGGTCGAGTGGATGTTGACATAGTGCTGGTTGCTCTTCAGGTCCGCCACGCGCTGCGGCGTGAGCGGGGACGGATCGGTGAATTTCCAGCTGGCGATTTTGGTGGTGCCGACGGGCAGCGGCTGAACCACGCCGCCACCCTCGGCGTCGCTGTGAATGTGTGCCGCGGATTCGGCCGCGAGCAGGCCGGAGTAGGTGACGTGGACGGTCAGGCGCGTCTCCGTATGATTGAGAATGGCCGACGCATCGCCCAGCGCCGGCGAGCCCGTCCCCGACTGGATGCCGTCGACCGAAGCCGTAAAGCAGGTGGCGTTGCACGCCCCGCTAAGGACCTGCCCGCGGATCTCGCCCGCGGGGTGCAGGGTCGAGTGGACGTTGACGTAGAGTTGTCCGTTCAGGAGGTCCTGCACGCGCTGTGGTGTGAGCGGAGAGGCGTCTGTATTTCTCCACACACCGACCTTGGGCGTGCCCAGGACCAGCGGGTGAACCACGCCGCCGCCCTCGGCATCGCTGTGAAGGTGGGCCGCGGACTCCGCGGCGAGGAGACCCGTGAACGATATGTTGTAGGTGAGCTCGGTCTGCGTGTGATTCAAGCTGAAGAGTCCGGTCCCGGTGGCCGGTGAACCGGTGCCGGACTGGATACCGTCGACCGTGGCCGAAAAACAGGTTTCCGTACACGGTCCGAAAAGAATCTGGCCTCGAATCTCACCCGCTGGGTGCAGGGTCGAGTGGATGTTAACGTAGAGCAAACCGTCTTTCAGATCCTGCACGCGCTGCGGCGTGAGTGGAGAGGCATCGGTGCTCTTCCACACACCGATCTTGGGAGTGCCCAGGACCAGCGGGTGAACCACGCCGCCACCCTCGCCATCGCTGTGAATATGCGCCGCGGATTCAGATGCGAGCAGGCCGGAGAACTCGATGTTGTACGTCAGTTCCGTCTCGGCATCGTTGAGGATCAACGTCGCGGTACCCGTCGCCGGGGAGCCGGTGCCCGACTGGATACCGTCGATGGTCGCGGTGAAACAAATCTCCGCAGCCGCCCACGTCGGTGACACAACAAGTGCAAAGACAAAAAGGGAAAGAGAAGCGAATCGCAGGGGCAGATTGCTCATCGTCCGAACCTCCTTGGGTTCCGAATGACTCGTGGCGTTGCGAGTGGTACGTAGGTGGCAGGGCCGGACGGCGCTGCTGAGGCACCGCGAGGCACGGGCGGAGCGATCCAATGCGCAGCATTCTACCAGAAAACTTGACATAAGTCAATTTCATTGAGCCAGAAGGGATTGCGTTGATCGTAAATCTCATAACAAGCTGGTACTTAATCAGTTACATTCGATATCGCCCGGATGGGTCCCTTGGCGGCGGCCGGCTGCGCGGCGGCTCTGGACAATTCCCATAGCCCCGGGAATCGGCTATACTTGGGGCGAAGGGGGGCTGTTTTCGATGAGTTTTGACAACAACGATTACAAGAAGACGATCCGCACCCAATCCGGCAACGTCACTATTTTCAACCTGCTGGCGCTTGAGACGCCGGGTGGTATCGCGCGGCTGCCCTACTCGATTCGTGTACTCCTGGAGAGCGCCCTCAGAAATGTCGACGGTTTTCGCGTGACCGGGGACGACGTCGAGAGGATTCTGTCCTGGCAGCCGAATTCGAAGGCGGCGTCGGAGATTCCTTTCAACCCGGCCAGGGTGATTCTGCAGGATTTCACCGGCGTGCCGGCCATCGTCGATCTGGCGGCGATGCGGTCCGCCATGGATCGTTTGGGAAAGGACTACCGTGCCATCGACCTGCAGGTGCCCTGCGACCTGGTCATCGATCACTCGGTTATCGTCGACGCGTTCGGCTCTTCATCGGCAATGGAGACCAACATCAACCGCGAGTTCGAGCGCAACCACCAGCGCTACGAGCTTCTCAAATGGGCGCAGGCAGCGTTCAAGAACCTTCGCGTCGTACCGCCGGGAACGGGGATCGTGCACCAGGTCAATCTGGAATACCTTGCGCGCGGTGTCTTCACGGCTGAGAAAGACGGCGAGAACATCGCGTGGCCGGACAGCCTCGTCGGTACCGACAGTCATACCACCATGATCAATGGCCTGGGAGTTGTTGGTTGGGGTGTCGGCGGCATCGAGGCGGAGGCGGTGATGCTCGGCGAGCCCATCTACATGCTCCTGCCCGAAGTGGTCGGTTTCAGGCTGACCGGCAGCCTGCGCGAAGGCGTGACCGCGACCGATCTCGTACTCACCGTGACCGAGACTTTGCGCAAGAAGGGCGTGGTCGGCAAGTTCGTCGAGTTCTACGGCGAGGGATTGTCGGCCATGAGCCTGGCCGACCGCGCGACTATCGCCAACATGTCTCCCGAGTACGGCGCGACCATGGGATATTTTCCGGTGGATGCGGAGAGCATCCGCTACTACAAACTCACCGGTCGCAGCGACGCGCAGGTGAACCTCATCGAGACCTACATGAAAGAGCAGGGTCTTTTCTTCACGCCCGCCGCGCCCGAGCCCGAATACTCGGAACACGTGGAGCTCGACCTGTCGGGCATCGAGCCCAGCGTCGCCGGTCCCCGGAGACCGCAGGACCGCGTGGCGGTCAAGGACCTCAAGAAAAGTTTCCGTTCGGCCCTGACCTCGCCGGTGAAAGAGGGCGGATTTGGCATTGCCAAGGAAGACGCCGGCAAGTCGGTACAGATCGGCGGGAACGGCGGCCACTCCATCTCGCACGGCGCGACAGTCATCGCCGCGATTACGAGCTGCACCAACACGTCCAACCCGTCGGTCATGATCGCCGCCGGTCTCCTGGCGCGCAAGGCGGTTGAAAAGGGACTGACCGTGAAGAGCTATGTCAAGACGAGCCTCGCGCCCGGCTCCAAGGTGGTCACGGAATACTACAAGGCGACCGGACTCGATACCTATCTGGAGAAGCTCGGGTTCTACACCGTGGGTTACGGTTGTACGACCTGCATCGGCAACAGCGGTCCGCTGCCCGAAGCGGTCGAGAAGGCCGTACGCGACGAGGACCTCGTTGCCGCCGCAGTCCTAAGCGGCAACCGCAACTTCGAAGGACGGGTCCACGCGCTGACGAGGGCGAATTACCTCGCGAGCCCGCCGCTGGTCATCGCCTACGCGCTGGCCGGCACGGTCGACATCGACCTGGACACGGAGGCGCTGGGCAAAGACAAGGACGGCAACGACATTTTCATGCGAGACATCTGGCCGGCGCAGAGTGAGGTCGACGATCTCATCGCCAGTGCGGTCAAAGTCGACACGTTTCGCGAGAAATACCGGGACGTTTTCCAGGGGAATGAGAAATGGAACGCGGTCGAGGTGCCCGCGTCGGAGCGTTACGAGTGGAACCCGGACAACACCTATGTGCAGGAGCCGCCTTTCTTCGTGGACATGAAGGCGCCGTCCGTCGAGCCGATTACCGGTGCGCGCGCTCTCGTGGCGCTGGGCGATTCCGTCACCACGGACCATATCTCACCGGCGGGGTCCATCGCGCCGGCCAGCCCGGCGGGAGAGTACCTGAAATCGCTCGGCATCCAGCCGTCGGATTTCAACAGCTACGGATCCAGGCGCGGCAATCACGGGGTGATGCTACGGGGAACGTTCGCCAACGTCCGTCTTCGCAACCAGCTCGCCCCCGGCACCGAGGGCCCATGGACCACGCATTTCCCCGACAAGAAACAGATGACTATCTACGATGCGTCGCTGGAATACGCCAGGTCGAAGACGCCGCTCGTTATAATGGCAGGCAAGGAGTACGGCTCCGGCTCGAGCCGCGATTGGGCCGCAAAGGGCACGCTGCTGCTCGGCGTGCGCGCGGTCATCGCGGAGAGCTACGAGCGCATCCACCGCAGCAACCTCATCGGCATGGGTGTCCTGCCGCTCCAGTTCGAAGCGGGGCAGTCATGGCGGGGGCTGGGGCTGAGCGGTGAGGAGACGTTCGACATCGAGGGTCTGGACGAGCCCCTGCAACCGGGCCAGACGGCGCGCGTCATCGCCACTTCCGAGGGTGGCGACCGAACGGAGTTCGAGGTACGCGTCCGGATCGACGGAGCCGTGGAGATCGAGTACTACACGAACGGCGGCATCCTGCAGACGGTGCTTCGGCGGATGACGGGTGCTTGAACGGCGCGCTTGCTCTAGTCTTTGCGCTCGCCGCCTTTTCCCATTTTGGCGAACCAGTCCGCCGCGCGCTTCATGATTTCTTCTTCGGTCAGATCTTCCTTGTGGGTGGCCAGTGACCAGGTGTGACCGAACGGGTCGGTTACCTGACCGTAACGGTCGCCCCAGAAGGCGTCGTTCACGGGATAGCTCGCCGTGGCGCCTGCCTTGACGGCGCGGTCGTACAACGCGTCCACGTCCTCGACATAGAGGTGCAATACCACCGGTGAGCCACCCAGTGATTTCGCTGATTTCGGGCCCATGCCGGGGAACTCCTCGTTCAGCATGATTCTCGACGAGCCGATCTGGAGCTCGGCGTGCAGGATCGATTTGCCGTCCGGGCCGGTCATCCGTGCTTTTTCTTCGGCACCAAACGCCTTTTTGTAGAACTCGATGGCCGCGTTGCCGTCGTTGACGATGATATGCGGGGAAACTGTATGAAAACCTTCGGGGATGGGATTGACCGGCATTCCTGACTCCTTGCGTTGAGGAACGAGAGTGGGTGTAAACGGAATAGTAGCATGGGAACGCAGTGGTGGCAATTCACGATGTGAGGGTGGGTGGTCGGTCCTTTCGCTCTCGAGTTGTGGTCGCTCGGAAGCCCTTCCGACGTGCCCATCAGGGCGAAGATCACTCGGTGTAATCGCCTGCCAGGGTGACGACGCATATCGTGTCGTAGACCTCGTGGGGGCCGAACGAGACGCCAATGACATAGAACTCCGGATCGAACAGATTGTGACGATGGCCACGGCCGGACACCCCGTCGTCGATAATGAGGCGCATGACGATATCGCGGGCCCGGTCGCTGCCGTACGCGATGTTCTCTCCGACGCGCTTGCCCCATTTTCCATGGCGGTTCACGCGCTCGCCGGTATCGCTGTCGTCGTAACCTGTGTGTCCCAGCGCTCCCCACGGTCCCATGTCACGCACGTGGTCTCTCGCTCCGAGGGACATGCCCCGCGACGGCTCGAGTGCGTGGAGCGCTTTCGCCGAACGCATGTAGCGGATCGCCTCTCTGACGGCTTTGACCCCCTCCTTGGTGGCAATCGGCTTGCTGTCCGGGAGTCGGCGCACTTTGCCGTCGTAGTGCTCGAGCCACGCCTCCAAATGCCGGGCATAGGCGTAAGGGTTGGTTCGGGCACGGTTGATCTCGCGAACCACTTCCGCCTCGAGCGGGCTGAGGTAGTTGGGTTTTCTCCGGTCTTCAGCACCGGCGAAAACCGGCTGCATGGAAATCGCGAGGGCTACGACGGCGAGAGCGGCCGCCGCCGGGCCTCTCCGCACCGCGGAACATGAGGGCGCTATCCACAGGGTGGTGTCCATTACCAATAAGATACGTCGTCGGCAGCGCTTCGGCCACGGAAACACCGGTATTTGCAAACCGCAAGAAATTCGGATACAATTCGTGCTGCGGCTTCGCGGCGGGGCAACGCTGAGAGCGCGGCACGGTCGTGATTGCAACGCCGGCAGCGCTGCGGCCCGGATCGACGGTCCATCGTTAAGCCGCGTACCAGGCCGGCGACGCGATTTACTGCAGGGGAGGGGAATATGCACGCTTCCGTAAGGCCTATCGCTGAAATTCTTACGCTCAATAACGGCTTCTACGACAAATCCTTCGAAAAGCTCGATGACGAAATGGCAAGAACCCAGTTCGCGCCGAATACGAGTTCGGTCACATGGCTGCTCGCGCATCTCGCCACGTCGCGTTTTCAAATGGGCGCTCTCATCGGCATCCAGAAAGAAATCCCCTGGGATGGTATGTTTGCCTACGGGATCGACCAGATCGAACACGACAAGATACCGGCGCTGCTGGAGATCAAGAATTGCTGGGGCGGCGTGTCCGAATCGATACTTGGCCGGCTGCCGGAGCTCGGTGACGTTGAATTGAACGCGGAGCCCGCGAGAGAGTTTCCAACCAGCGAAAAAACCACGCTGGCCGCGCTGGCGTTTCTGACCCAGCACGAGGTATACCACCTGGGGCAGCTCAGTTACATCCGGCGATTGTTGAAAGAACCCGGCCTGTTCAAGCTCTTGTTTCTGCGCTAACGTTTGATTGAAACGCGTGGCGTGCTTTCGTTCTCGCCTCGGGGGGAGTGACTTACTCGTGACGACGTCCACAAGGCCTTCTTTGTTTGTGTGCGGTGCGCTGGTGTTCGGTTTCTGCGTTGCGTTCATGCTCGGGCCGGTTGGGTTGAATGGAGTTTTCAACGGGCCTGTTCCCGCGCGCGCCGAAACGCGGCCGCGTTCGAACAGATTCGGGCCGCTGCTGCCCGATGCGGCGGGGATTGTGGACCTGCCAAAGGGTTTCACCTACAAGATTATCTCTCGCACGGGCGATGAAATGGACGACGGTCTGCTCGTTCCCGCACGGCCGGACGGGATGGGAGCCTTCCCGGGTCCCGATGGTCTCACCATTGTGATCCGCAACCACGAGCTTCTGCCGTACCAGGTCGGCGCGTTCGGCGAGGATGACAGCCGCTATCGCGCGGCGGACAGCGACAAGTTCTACGACACGGGTGACGGCAAG
>JAZGDW010000292.1:0-2064 GCA_036478295.1 Candidatus Krumholzibacteriia bacterium | reverse complement strand
AGTAAGTACCGCGCGACCTCAGAGCGGGCAGAAAAAACAATGTCCCGCCGATCACCATTGTCGCCAGAACGGCAGCGGGAATGCTGAAATACAGCGGCACGTCCAGGTGATAGGTGAGCAGGGCCGTCGTATAGCCTGCAATCCCGATCAAGAAAGGATGCCCGAAGCTGATGTAGCCGGTTCGGCCCGAGAGAATGTCCCAGCTCATGGCGAAAATCGCCAGGAAATGGGCAAAAATCAAGATCCGCAATATGCCCGTCGGTACGAACAGCGGCAGCAGGCACATCGCGGCCCCGAAAACGAGCCACCAACCCAGCGGTTTCAACAAGCGCCTTTCCACGGTCTCAAAGCTCCTTTTTTCCAAAAAGGCCCTTCGGGGCGACGAGCAGAACGACAATGACCAGCAACATCGTGAACGCGCCTCGCAGTTCCGCGCCAATCAGCGTCGTCGTGATCGTTTCCATGAATCCGATGATGTGAGCCGCTATGAGGCTTCCGACGATGCTGCCTATGCCGCCCACGATGACCACGGCAACGGAAAGGATGAGTGGAAATACCCACATGCCCGGGTCCAGCTGGGTGTAGGTCCCGAAGAAGACCCCGGCCATACCGGCGAGCGCTCCGGACAACGCCCAGGTCACTAGACTTATCCTTTGCGGGTCTATGCCCGATATCGTGGCGCCTTTGGCATCCATGGAGACCGCCCGTATGGCCCGGCCGAGATGGGTCTTGCGCACAAAAACCAAAAGAGCGCCGAGGACTACCCAACTCACGACCATGGCCAGCAGAATGCTTTTGGAGATCGATACGCCGTAGAGGTGGGCAACGCCCGGAATGAGCGGCCACATGGACCTGGGAGCAGGCGAGAAGATCAGCACGATCAAGAACTGCATGACCACCGCGAGAATGAGGGTCGATATCTCTACCGCAATGGGGTTGTCCCGGAGTCGCTTGACCAGCGCCAAGTAGGTGAGGGTGGCGAACATGACACCCGCCAGGATGGCGCAGAGGAAACTCGGCAGCTTCGGCAGCGACGCTTCTTGGACCATGACGAAGTAGACATAGCCACCGATCATGATGTTGGCGCCGTAAGCCAGGTTGAGAACGCGCCCCACGCTGAAGATCATCGTGAATCCCACCGCGAGGAGCGCATAGAGGCCACTAATTAGAAATCCCTGGATAAGAATCTGGCTCAGCACGGCGGTCTCCCGGTGCGGTACGACTTAATTCCTGCCGACGCCGCAATAAGACACAAAAAAAGGGGAGCACGGGCTCAACGGCACCTCTGCTCCCAGTTATTCACATGTAACAGAGTGGATTTCGCGATTATGTATCCTTCACCTTGCGGTGGTTTCAGTCATTGCCTTATTCCACCCATGACGGCACGGTGAGTTCTCCAGTCGCATATTTCTCCGGATAAACGACCTTTACCGAACCGTCGGTGTACCACTGGATAACCACCATCGACGGAGCACCCTCATCGTAAGGCGGCATGATGTCGAACTTGATATTGTGGGTATATTCTCGGTTGGTTCTCGGCTCGATCTCCCCTGGCTTCCAGTAGGCGTAACGAAGCCAGAGCTCGCCGTCCTTGTAGATCTTGAGATCCTCGTTTTCCATCTCCTCGACCCACTTGTCCAGTGGCGCAAACCCTCCGGCCCGCTCTGCCGCGTTGAATGCGTTGTAGATGCCGTAGTAGGCGTTGAAACCATCGAAGTGGGGAAAGATAGGACGGACGTCGCCGTACCTGGCCTGGTACTTTTCCACGAATGCGGCGCTTCGATCGTCCATGTCAAAACCGATGGATGGAATAGGACTGAGTGTGGAAAGTCCGCCACCCAGCCCACCGGTGTCGTCCCAATACTCCAATCCGAACGCGGACACATTAATGCCGGTTATCGGAACAGGCACCTGCAGTTTGACGTACTGAGACGCCGGCACTTGGCTCCTGACCGAGGCAATAATGTAGAGAAAGTCCGGATCCTTCGCCACGGCTTGGCTGAAGATGGGGGCAAAATCGACGGTGTTGGTGTCGTAGACGATGTGCTCGACAATCTCGATTCC
>JAZGDW010000291.1:0-4645 GCA_036478295.1 Candidatus Krumholzibacteriia bacterium | reverse complement strand
TCACTATACCTTCGGCGCCGTTGCCGAGAGCGAGCGTACCGGTGGAG
The DNA here is from genome assembly GCA_036478295.1 of Candidatus Krumholzibacteriia bacterium. Taxonomy (GTDB): domain Bacteria; phylum Krumholzibacteriota; class Krumholzibacteriia; order WVZY01; family WVZY01; genus JAZGDW01. The sequence goes on along the minus strand of JAZGDW010000291.1, from coordinate 4,598 downwards.
TCGGTGCCGATGAAGTTACCCTGGATGACGTTTCCCGTGGCCGGTAGCGCTGTGCCGCCGTCGGCGAAGATCACGACACCGGCGTTTGAATTGCCCGATATCACATTGCGGGCCCCGGAGGTCGTCCCTCCAATCGTGTTATTGCGACCACCGGAGAATCGCACCCCGTAGTTCCCGTTCGCCAGAGCGGTTATACCGGTGACATCGGTGCCGATAAAGTTGCCCTCTACTTTATTCCCCGTCGACGTGATATTGGAGATATCGATTCCATCGACAGTGTTCCCCGAAATGATATTCCGAGCGCCGACCGTCGTTCCGCCGATCGTATTGTTGCTTGAACCGCCCACAGAAAGCACACCGGCGGCGTTCGGCACTGCCAGCGCGCCGCTGACGTCGGTGCCGATATAGTTGCCCTGGATTAGATTTCCGTTCGCGCCTCCATCCATCCGGACGCCGACCGAGACGTTGCCGGAGATAATATTTCGCGCCGCCGACGTCGTGCCCCCGATCGTGTTGTTGGAGGCCCCGGACCTGATAAAGACGCCGTTGAAGGAGTTGCCGAGTGACAGGGTACCGGTGACATCCACGCCGATGAAATTGCCCTGGACGAAGTTTCCGGTCGCGGATGCACTGATGATGTTGACGCCCTCCTGGCTGTTGCCCGAAATGAGGTTGCCTGCGCCCGCGGTCGTCCCTCCAACGGTGTTGCCCGGTGCATTACTGATGTCGATACCGTAGAGGCCGTTGCCGAGGTCGGCCGTACCCGTGACGTCGGTGCCGATGTAGTTACCCTGCACCAGATTCCCGGTGGCGACACTGCTGACGATTTGGATGCCGTGGCTGGTGTTGCCAGAGACAATGTTGCGCGCGGCGGCAGTGGTGCCGCCGACCGTATTATTCTTCGTGCTAATCTGCACGCCGAACAGGCCGTTGCCCATGGCAACCGTGCCGCTCGCACTGGTGCCGATCAAGTTGCCCTGAACGAAATTCCCGTCGGCTCCCGCATTGGAAATCCTGACACCGATGACCGTGTTTCCCGAAATGACGTTGCCAGCCCCGGCGCCTGTCCCTCCAATCGTGTTTCCCGGGGCGCCGAGAATCTGCACCCCGTCGACACTATTGCCAAGGTCAACAGTGCCTGTGACATCCGTGCCGATGAAGTTGCCTCGCACGAGGTTCCCCGTTGAAGCGATACCGAAAATGACAACGCCGTTTTGGTTACTCGAAATCACGTTGCGTGCTCCAGGTGCCGTCCCGCCAATGGTGTTATTGGGCGCATCAAATACGGCGACTCCACCTGCGGTGTTGCCAAGAGCGGCTGCACCTGCGACGTCCGTTCCAATGTAGTTGCCCACGACAACGTTCAAGCCGAATGTGATAGTCACGCCCCCGATGTCGTTTCCCGATATGATATTGCGCTCTGCTGCAGTCGTCCCCCCGACCGTATTGCCGGCTGCGTCAAGACTCACGCCGGGCCCGCTGTTGCCGAGATCCACCGTGCCGGTCCGATCCGTGCCGATCAGATTGCCCACTACCTGGTTACCGGTGGCACCCCCCGTAACGCCAATTCCACTGGCCGCGCCCCCGGTGCCGTTGCCCGAAATGATGTTCTGAGCGGCCGGAGCCGCCCCACCGATGGTGTTTCCCGAGGTGGTAATGGTCACGCCGATGCCAGAGTTCCCCGGGGCCGTCGTACCGCTGGAGTCAATTCCGATGAAGTTGCCCTCTATCACGTTGCCGCCCGCCGTGCTCAGGTCAATTCCATTGCCACCGAAGCTATGAATCACCAGACCCCGCACGGTCGTGCCTCCGGCAATGATGTCCAGGCCGTGCGTCCCGATGCCGGCGCTGGTCCCGTCCAGTTGGATTAAGAGGGTGGCGTTGTTTCCCACTCCAGGGGAGCTGGAGTTCGGGACTGCGAACGGTTGCGTGTAACCGTCGATGATCACCGGGTCGGTAATCACGGGAAGCGCGGATAGCGGCTTGATGATGAACGACGCGCCTGTGACCACGGGGATATTGAAGTTGATGAGGTCCACGCCCGCCGTGGAGTCCGCCAACAGGATCGCCTGCCGGAGCGAGCCGGGGCCGCTGTCATTCGTATTAGTGACAGTGAACGTCGCTGCCCAGACGGATGTTGAGCCGAATGCCAGCAGACACAACACCATGATAACGAGGATCGCAGGAACCGAATTTTTTTGCAGGCCAGTGCTCATTTTCGGTTTTCCTTTCCTAGTTAGGGCTGAGGGTACGGTTGACGAAACGTTCCAGCGGCACCGCATCCACTAGCGACACCCGCTTCAGTGCATTCGGCGCGGCCCCTCCCAGCAATTCCACTCCGTCCATAACCGACTGCTGCCGGACGGATGGAGACTGCTCCCCTTTGTAGGACTGATCGACCGTGATTTCGGTCTCGGTGAAGAACTTGGTGTGCTTATCGTTCCAGAAGGAACGTACCCCTGCCACCGTTCCCCGCACGACGAGCGAGGATTGCTGACCGAGCTGTTGTGGGCTCCGGTGGAGCACCTGCGTCGCCTCGGAGAAGGATCCGGCAACGCAAAACATCAATAACGACATAGCGAGGACTACTGTATGCGGCTTCATGGCTGACAATTCCTCCACGCTAAGGTCAATTGCAGTATGTAGATTTAGAGTATATTCCTCCTCACTGCGCTCACCAGGGTGAGCGGTCCGTGCCGATAACGATGAACGGTGACCAATAAAACGGGTGCGCAAAGTCGTCGGTCTTGATCATGGCCAGCCGCGCTTCGTTCAGCGCCTTGCCGGCCGGATGTTTCTTGCCCAGCATTCTTTCGTAGAACTTGTCCATCAGCTGCGCCGTGGACTCGTCGGAAACGGCCCACAGGCTGGCAACGACTCCCCCGGCCCCCGACGCGATAAAGGCACGGCTCAACCCCACCACCCCTTCACCCCGGCTCACTTTTCCTCGCGCGGTTTCACAAGCGGAAAGCACGACCAGTCCCACGTCGAGCGGCAGTGACAAGATCTCCAGCGTATGGAGGTAGCCGTCCTCGGATGAACCGTCGGACGTGCAGAGCGCGATACTGGACGATGCCGGCTCCAGAGGATTGATCAGACCGTGGGTCGCCAAGTGCAGTATGCGCGGTCTGCTCGCGCGCAGGATTTCTTTGAGCCGCGCTTCACTCGCTTCTTCACCGAGGAGCACTTTCTTCTGGTCATCTTTGAGGCGCGAGCTGATGCTCATCACTTCCGCCCGCGTCTGGGGCAGCGGGGCCAGCGTTTTTGACGTGCCCGACCCGGTGGCCAGATGCGAGTAATCCGGATCGCCGAGGGCGAGCAGCTCCTCGCTGTATTTCCCCCGCTTCTTGGCTTTCTCGAGCCTCAGAAAAACGGAAGCCGACGGCGAGTAAATCGTGTCGAACGAGCGCGCCAGGAAGGGTTGATCTTTCCAAGATTTGTTCTCGTCGGGATTTCGCGTCAGAAGTGCCTCGAAGGGTGTTTCAAAGAGGATCCCGTCAGGAACGATAACCACAGTCTTGGCCTTCTTGAGACTTTCCTCCGCGGGCTGAACCAGTAGCTCGTACAGATTTCTGGCCGTCTTTAGAAGTGTGGCGTCACCCGCTCCCGGACGCGCGATCGCCTCGCGCATGCGCTCGACCTGTGTACGAATCGTCTTGCGGTCGGGCAGTTCGTGCAGCGAATGACCCTTGCGATCTACCACCCACAGCAACGAACTGGTGTCGCCGAGTGCGTACTCGAGGAGAACGGTTCCCTTGGGCAGCGCCTGCTGAACATCCTCGATCCCCGCAACACCGGCGGTCGCCAACTCACCCACCGAACTCTCCAGGCGTTTATCGCGCAGCTTGACGTAACGTTTCTTCAGCCGTTCTTTCGTGGCGGCGTCCTCAGCGTCGTCCAACCCGTAAATGGAATCGAGGACCGCGTTCTCCGCCTGCGAGCTCTGCGCCAGAATGGAATGCTCCAATAGGTCGAGAAGGCCCCGTGCTTTGGCCCTTTCCACCGTCACGAACGCCCGGCCGGACCACTTGCCCTTGTCCTCGCCACGGTCCAGCGACGCGTAGTAGCGCGCGACCTCTTCGTAGAGAAACCGCCTTTCCCCGGACAGGAATCCCGTTCTCACTTCAGACCCGCCCAGTGTGGCCCTCGATTTCTCGATAATCTCGAGTCCAAGCTCGTAGTGGTGGATGGCGCTATCAGGGTTTTCCTCTTGGTACGTGTGCGCGATTCCCAGGTGAATCACCCGCTCCAGCCGCTTGCTCCCCAGTTCTCTCACCTTGGCATAGGCGTTGCGAAATCCGTCCCGCGCCTCGGCGCGCTTGCCGAGCAGGGCGTTGGCGTTGGCAATACCGATCTCGTCACGCGCGATCAACGGTTTGGCGCCGTCGGCCCGGTCGCGCTCCAGCGCCCGGCGCCAGTATTCCAGCGATTTCTCCGGCCGCCCGCTGAGCCATTCGAGCTCGGCGGACAGTGCGTCAGCGTCGCGAACCAGGCGGACCTGCTCCGCCTTTTCCGCGAGTTCCCTGGCCTGCGCGGCGGATTTCAGACCACGGGAGAACGCCCGCAGCTTCTGGTACAGGTAGCCGATGTTCAGCTGG
>JAZGDW010000290.1:0-2688 GCA_036478295.1 Candidatus Krumholzibacteriia bacterium | reverse complement strand
GCAGTTTGTGAACCGTCTCGAAGCGAACTACCCCAACCCGTTCAATCCAGTGACCCGGATCCGCTACTCGATAAGAGAACGCGGGCACGTGTCGCTCCGGATTTACAACGCGGCGGGGCAGCTGGTGAAGACGCTCGTCAGTGACGTGCAAACCCCGAGACCGGACGGTTTCGAAGCGACGTGGGAGGGTCGTAACAATGCCGGCCAGGAGGTATCGAGTGGTGTCTATTTCTACAAGATTTTGACGAGAGATTTTTCGGCGACGAAGAAAATGGTCCTTCTGAAGTGAGGTGAACCTCGATGGGCAGGCTGTTGATACTACCCCTGGCCCTTACCTTTGCGTGGATACAATCGCCGGCATCCGCAAAGAAGCCACCGGCGCATAAAAACCCGGTAAACTACCGATTCATGTCGTCCCCGCAGCGAGCCGTTCTGCCGGCGGAACTCCAACCGCTGGCACGGGGCCCTTCGCTATCCACCGCCGCCGCGACGGATACGTTTCACCTTGGCTGGTACAGCTTCGATACCGGCGGCGCGCCTGACCTACAGGGGTGGGTCTCCGTCGATCGAACGGTACCGGTCGATACGTTCTTTCATGTGGCGGACTCGACAGAGCTGGACGGCGGGCAACTCGGCAGCATGCGACCGCTGCAGGGCTCGCAGTCGATGTGGTGTGGTGTCGCGCGCAGCATTGCGAATCCTTTTTCGGGATACGCCACTCTGCCGGGATATGGGAACGATTGGAAGCAGAGACTGCAATCGGTAACGTTTCCCGTCACCGGGGACGTCGTGGTCTCATACAAGGTGCAGTGGGACGCCGAGCCGGAATACGATGGCACCACATTCGAATACTCGGGGGACGGCGGCTCCACGTGGGCCTTGCTTCCGGTGGGTGGGGGCCTCTCGACGAGGCCGAACATCTACGATGGGACCGGGGCACTTACTGAGACTTTTGTCATCGACGCCGCTTCCCTTGGCGGCAATGTAACATTGCGGTTTGTGTTCGAGTCGGACGGTGCGTGGTCCGATGAGGATGGTCTTTGGCCCACGGACGGCGCGATTATCATCGACAGTCTCGTGATATCCGATGCGAGTGGCATCGTCAACGAGCAGGACTTCGAGGCGGAGTCTCCCGGTGACAGGACGACTGCGGACGGCGCCTGGTTCGGTACGGTGCCGATTCCTTACGGCACCTTTGCCGCACTCTACCCGGGTACGACGATCCTCCAGGAGGATCCCTGTTTTCTGAATGCCACTCACTTCTGGGGATGGTTCGACGACCCAACAAGAACCAACTACAACTGTCACTTGCCGGACCCCCGGCCGGACGTTGGCGCGTTCCCATACGGTCCAACCGATGGCCAGTACCTTAATAACGAGATATGGTCTCCCTGGATCGCCTACACCGGGGCCGGTGACGAGGTGAGGCTCGAGTTTCGGGTTTACCGCGACATGCCCCTGGACAACTTGCAGTTCTACACCTGGAGCGTGCGTTCCCGGGTGGGTGGCTCGGTGGGAACGTGGAACAACGATAACTTTGTCTACTTCGGCGGGCAGAAGGATTGGGTAAGACCCAGTTTCTCGATCGGCGCCCATATCGATTCGGGAGCGACCGATATACAGATCGCTATCGGCGCCCGGGATATGTGCGAAGTCTGGTGCGGCATATTCGGTTTTGGTTTTTGTCATTCGCACGCGCCGCTTGTGGACGACGGGCATATCATGCGCGTGAACGTTGTGGGCCCGCAGTTTGCGGTCCGGCACATCGACCTTTTCCAGGATAACTTCGCCGCGGATGGCACTCTGACGGGCCCGGCGCGGGCCGATGCCGCCGGAGACATCGCGTCGCATGCCAGTCCGACCATCCGCCCAGGTGACTCAATCACGGTCAACGTGATCGATACCCAGGTGGGTTTGGTCAGCGATCCCTTCACAGGCGCGGGCCCGTCGGTCTATGCGTACGTGACAGTGCTCCCACCGGGTCAGCCGGGCAAATCCGGCCCTGAACTCGAAGCGCCGGAGAGCCGGACGATCGGCAAGCGCTATCCCCTGGTGGACAGCCTGCTCGTTGGTGGCACAACATGGTACCGCTTGCGAATGGACACGGTACGAACAGGCACGGGCGAAATAGTCGCGGACCGCTACGCCTTCGATCTGAATGACAACGTGTTTACGCCGGGCGATACGGTTCTGTATTTCCTCTCGGGGATGAACGCCAGTTCCAATCAAAACTACTGGTCACGGAGGCTGGGCGGCCAGGGGAGTGACTTTGTCACCGATGATCTCGTGGAAGCGGCGGGCAGTCCGATGGAGTTTACGATCCTTCCCGCCGGCGGTGTCGCGAGAGGTGGCGAAATACTCTACGTCGACGATACCGACGACCGCGGCGGGCCGGCGCAGCTCTTCTTCGACACGGCGTTCGACTACCTGCAGCTGCGTGACCGCATCGACCGTTATGACGTCCTGGGACCGTCCTCTGGTGTCAACAATAGTCTTGGCGCCCGCGTGCAGAATGTTGCCACTCAAATTATGGGTCCGTACCGGACAATCATCTGGAACACGGGTAACCTGTCGTCGACGCTCATCAACGACGGCGGCGTGCTATCCGGGGGCGGGAGTGCGGACAAGTCTCCCGATTTCGCGCTGCTCTTCCAGTTTCTGGATACCCATCCCGACAATCCGGGCTTC
>JAZGDW010000029.1:0-4518 GCA_036478295.1 Candidatus Krumholzibacteriia bacterium | reverse complement strand
AAGGGGCGATCTCTATGTCCATCTGGGAGCTAACACCAATCAACTCTACTGACCCTAACTGGCGAACAAGCAGATACAACGAACCCGTTGTCATTCGCGCACCCAGTGAAGAACGAGCGCGGGAAATAGCAGTGCGGACATTCCAGAGAGCCGCGGAGCGAGAGCCGGGTGAAACCGTACCTATCTGCCCATGGGGCTACGAGGGGCTGGTTCAATGCCGCCAACTTGAAGAATCCGACTACTCGGAGGATGGTCCCGAAGCCATTTTGGATCCAGCCGAATACGGGCGAGAGTAGCACTTCGCTTTGGTGCCGCGGATCAGCGCCAGCAGCGTAATCGCAAGTGCCCGGGCACGCTGGCGCTAACCTTCCCCCGGGCGGCACACGGGCCGTTACGCTGCCGTTCAATCGTTCGGGCGCTAGGAGACATATGGAAATTTACATTTGGCTGCTGGGTATCTTTTCGATTTTATGTGGTGCCACAAGCGGATTTGCAGGTTTTTTCGGTACTAAAGATTCTGACAAGAAAAATGAAGACCGTCTTTCATTTTTCATGGTGGTTATTGGGATGTGTATTTGGGCTATTAACTTCCTGTAGGGCCTACTGGCAGACTTTTCAGCGGCGCTGCGCCAGTGCCGGAACTCCCAGCGGCAATGCGGCGCACATCATCATGCCTGGACAGGTTCCTAAACGCATACCTGAAAGCCAACCAGAAGTAGCGCCGTGCCGCCCGGAGTAAGGCGGTCGGAGGCGTACCAGTAACCGTCAATCCTCTGCCTTAAACTGCTTCGCCACCACCTGACTGATCTGCACCATCACCCCAGTCAGCTCATCCTCACTCCTGCCCGTGATCTCCCACGCCCGTTCGAGGTTGGATGTGATCTGATCCCGCAGGGTCCTGATTTCTTCTGGCTTGAATGCACTCCCCACCCGGACCTATCGCCTGCATTTCCCCTGTCCAGCGGTCGTAGCGGTGATTCGTCAAGGGTAGATATTCATGTAAAGATGACTAGACCGTTTAGAGAATGTCCAATAACGAAAGGCCATATATTTTGGAACTTAGCGTAAAAGATAGCGATAAAGAACCCAAGAATTGCCGTCCCAATAACTTCGTGAACGTTATTCTCCCAGTGTATGAAGCCGAATACGATAGCTGTCGTGATTGCGTAAAGAAATATCCGTCGCGACTGTGGGAACACCTGACAAAAATACAACCAGGGCAGAGCCCTAAACATCGTCTCCTCCACAAACCCCGCCGTAATTGCGAAGTATACGGCCACTGCGAAGCGCGAAACCCCCGACTTCGGCATGATCGAATAATACGTAAAGTCGGGTAGTGTACTATCGAGTATGCGCCCAGCAATCCATGTTGGCGGTATGTAGAAAAGCCAAAAAGCGCAACAAATGAAAACGGTAATGCCAACGAACTTCAACCAACTTGTATTTGTTGAAGGGTTTCTGAACCCATACTCACGCGGATAAATCCCACCAAGCCGCGCCAAGAAGTAAAGGCTCGCGATTGGAATGAGTACATGGTTAAGGAAGTCTGATGTCCAAAACGCTAATGGACTTATCGTATACAGCAGTTCTTTGTAGTATCCGTTAACGAGCCCAAGTGCTATCGTCGGAAACGCTGCTGCGAGAATGGCAGTGCGTCGATCGATTCGTAATTCCATGAAGGTGGACCAAAGGCTCCTACCAGAAAATAAACAACCCCGTTGGGGTTCTATGATGCGGTAGCCGAGCTTGTTTCACGTCTCTTGTAGACCGCAACGTACAGGGGCGTGAAGCCTGCGTTGCTCTCATTGACGTTGGCTCCCTCGGTGATGAGTTGTTTGATCTGCTCGAGGTCTCCTTTGGCTGCGGCCTCGTGAAGCGATCCTCCAATCTTAATCGGCGTCGTCGGCGGGGCGTGCGCCGTAGGGCCTCCGAGCATCTGCTCTATGATGAGGTGATTCTTCTCATATTGTCCCGTTAGTGAGACCAACGCAAACCAGTACTCGAACGTCTCGAACGTGGGAAAGTACATGGCAGTCTTGAGCTTTATCTGTATATCTTGAGATCGAGTCTCAGCGTTCATGGTAACTTGGTAAAACGGTTTCCCGTTAAAGCTCACGTCTTTCTCTTCAGCCAGCGTGACCTTGGCCCCCTGAAATTCGTCCCGGAGCACAATTCCCAACGCACTAGTGAAAAGTTCGGCCAGAACATCGCGTGAAAGACCTAAATTCATCGGGTTCCCTGGTCGAATTATGATTGTAGAACCCGTCTCGTTGTTCACCCAATTGAGTCCGGCATCGTCTTCTTTGCAGTGCCAATCCGCGGGCGGACTAATTATTGAAAAATTCTGTGCGGGAAACGCCATGCGCTCCCCTGGCGACGGACACCTAAGTGCGCCCGCGGGCGCAACATCCTGCGACGGTGGGCGTGTCACACAGCCTACCAGAGCGAAAACAACGAGTATGAGCACAGAAAGTGCGGTTTCCGAACGGTTTCTCTGCTTCACGCGATTTGCTCCGTCGTGGCTAATTATATACGCGAAAGGTGTAGCCTGTGCCGTTAGCGCCAGGCCGAGTGCTAGTCACGTTTTCGTCCGCGCCCACGCGAAGGAAAATTCTGTAAACCTTTATCCTTTCCCAGTTTTAAACTGCTTCGCCACCACCTGACTTATCTGCACCATCACCCCAGTCAATTCATCCTCAGTCCTTGTTCTTCCTCGCTGTTCACGAGTGTCATCAAGGCTCAAGGTGCGACCCGGTCTGATAAAACCACTAAAAACAAGACCCGACCCCGGAGGCTTGGCCTCGCTCTTTGCTAATCTGCCCAGTTAACGAACCGCCGTACCGAGCCCGGTTACCGGGTCGATAATGATCAGCAGTAACGTCAAGATGTCGGTCCCGTAGATCGTGTTTGTGTTCGGGTCGAACGCCAGGCCCTCGACCAGGTCGAAGCCCAGCCCACCGACAGCCGTGCCCGCCCCGGTCGCCGGGTCGATCGTAATGAGCTGATCCGATAAGGTGTCGGACCCGTACAGCGTATTGGTGTTCGGGTCGAACGCCAGGCCATCGACAAAACCAAAGCCAAGCGGACCCACGATGGTGCCGGCCCCGGTCGCCGGGTCGATTGTAATCAGCTCAGCCGTTAGGGTGGCGCTGGCGTAGAGGGTGTTGGTGTTGGGGTCGAACGCCAGCCCATCGACGTTGCCGAAGCCGATGGGACCCACGGCCGCGCCGGCCCCGGTCGCCGGGTCGATTGCGATCAACTGACGCGTACTAGTGTCGGTGCCGTAGAGCGTGTTGGTGTTCGGGTCGAACGCCAGGCCATTGACGTTATTGAAACCCAGGGCGCCTATGGCCGTGCCGACCCCGGTCGCGGCGTCGATGGTAATCAGCTGATCGCTAACGGTGTCGGTGCCGTAGAGCGTGTTGGTGTTCGGGTCGAACGCCAGGCCTGGGACGAAGCGAAAGCCCAGGGTGCCGACTTGATCGTCGTCCCCACCGGTGGCAATGATGCTAAGGAGCCCGAAGGCTACCACCGATGCCAGGGCCAGGTAGCGTAGCGCCGCGCGGAGTCCGATGGCCGCGCTACGCATCATGCCTCTCACGCCGCCGCGTATTCTGAATGACAAGGTAGGCGGCGAACGCGCCCAGGGCGATGGCGAAAATATCTGAGGGATCGAACGTGCCGTGAAGAAAATAACGGCCGGTCTTATCGAGGATCGGTAAGTGCGCGAACCACGGCGGTATTAGCTTCGACAGCCACTGCGCGATCGGCGCGCGCTGCCCCAGCTCGAATGCGGCATCGACCAGGAACCAGCCTAGGCACACGATGACGGCGGTCTTTTTCGCGTCGGCGAGCAACGCCGCCGTCAGCAGGCTGAAGGCAAAGACGTGGGCAAAGGCGGGCAAGCTGCGCCCCACCACGCCGAACACGCTCGGGGTGGAAGCGAACAGGCTGATCGCGCTCGGCACGAACGCCTGGTCTGCGGGCCGATCGAGCACGTAGACCATCGTCCCCAGCAGCAGGGCGGCCAGCCCTATCAGCAGCTGGGCCCGGTTCGTTTTACTCGCGCTGTGCCCCAAATGCTCAAGTCCAGTACCGGTTCGCCGTATTGTCCGGTCAGTCGACCAGCAGGCGCAAGCGCCAGCGCCTTCATCAGTCACTGGACCATCAACCTCCGGGTGGAGGTTTCGCCCGAAACCACGTATCCGTCCTCACTTCCCGGTTGCGGGAACGGCGGCGGTTCCTGCAGGTGGTCGCCGGCCCGCGACAGGTGGGAAAGTCACCGCGAAAGTGGCGCAATCGAGTCCAGGGGCGGCACCTCCCCCGGGGGACTCTATGATAATGTCCACGGCGGCGACGCGGAGAAAAATCACCGCGATCCCGGTTAGTAGCCCCAAGACCGTGAGCACACCCTGGGGGGTCATCAGTCGTTTCACGGGGGATTCCGTGCTTACCGTTTGAGCCTTGATCATACCCACCATCCTAGTGTCCTGGGGATTACGGATAGGTTACAGATGT
>JAZGDW010000289.1:0-13496 GCA_036478295.1 Candidatus Krumholzibacteriia bacterium | reverse complement strand
GCAGTTTGTGAACCGTCTCGAAGCGAACTACCCCAACCCGTTCAATCCAGTGACCCGGATCCGCTACTCGATAAGAGAACGCGGGCACGTGTCGCTCCGGATTTACAACGCGGCGGGGCAGCTGGTGCGAACGCTTGTGAACGAGGTGCAAACCCCGAGGCCGGACGGTTTCGAAGCGACGTGGGAGGGTCGTAACAATGCCGGCCAGACGGTATCGAGCGGTGTCTATTTCTACAAGATGGCCACGAAGGATTTCACGCAAACCAAAAAGATGGTATTATTGAAATAGACCGACCCCACGGAGGAGAACGACTCGATGAAGAAGCTCGTGGCAGCGCTGTGGTTGGCCGGTCTCGGTGCCCCCCTCTTCATCGCCGACCTGCCCGCCAGGGAGATTCCGGGCCGCCCGGCGGCGAACCGCAGGTATATGACTCACCCCCAGCCGGTGGTGCTTCCGCCGGAGATTCGAGAATTCGCGGGTCCCAACACGCTTTCCTCGACCACGGCCGACACCACCCTGCTCGCCTGGTTCACCTTCGACAACGGCGGCGTGGTCGATCCTCAGGGATGGAAGACCGTAGACGGCAGCGCGCAGCTCGGTGAGTTCTTTCATGTTGCCGATGCGAGAGAACTGGACGGCGGCGATTTTGGAAGACTGGTCCCGCTCGAGGGCGCGCAGTCGATGTGGTGCGGTGTGGATGTGTCGAGCACGGACCCGTTCTGCCGTTGGGCGACCTTGCCCGGTTACGGAAACAGGTGGGACCAGATCCTCGAGTCCTCGACCTTTGTCTGCGACAGCGTCTTCTTCAGCTACGAGATCGCCTGGGATTCGGAACCGACCTACGACGTGACCGAGGTCGAATACTATGACCCCGCAACGGGCGTTTGGGTGCCGCTCGCGGTGAATGGCGGCGCGGGCTCTTATGACGATGTTGGGGAGATGGTCGAGAGTTTCTCGTTTCCCGTTCCAACGGATTCGACCCGGCTGCGTTTTCGTTTTACCTCCGACGGTGGCTGGTCCGACGAAGACGGACTGTGGCCGAACGACGGTGCGGTGATCGTCGACAGTATCACCGTGCAGTGCTTCAACAGTGGCGTTCTGACCGCAGCGTTCTTCGAGGACTTTGAGGGCGAGGCCCCCGGCGCGAAGCAGACCGACGATGGAGTGTGGGCAGTCGCACAACCCGCCTCGTTCGGCGACTTCGGCGCGCTCTACCCCGGCTCGACACTGCTGCAGGAAGACCCGTGCGTCGCAAACGCCACCCACTTGTGGGGTTGGTTCGATAGCCCGACCAGGACCAACTACTCGTGCCACGTTCCCGACCCGCGGCCCGACGTCGGAGCGACACCCTTCAGGAACTCCGACGGTTTCTATCTCGACAATGCCATCTGGTCGCCGCTCCTTCCGTTTACCGGGACCGGTGACGAGGTGACGCTGTCCTTCAAGGTGTACCGAGACCTCCCATTGGACAACCTGGTCTTTTACTGGTGGGAAATCATTCCATTTGTCGGTGGCTGCGGGCCACCTGGGCACGTCGACGGCTTCGTGTTCTTCGGGGGCCAGAAGGACTGGGCGACACCCCGCTTCCAGGTCGGCTTCTTGCTCACCGGCGCAGAGGAATTCCGGATTCAGCTCCACGCCCAGGACCTTTGCGTACAGTGGTGCAATCTGTTCGGCACCGGACAATGCCACAGTCACGCCCCGCTGATCGATGACGTGCGTGTCGAGCGAATCAATAACGTGGGACCGCAGTTCCGGGTGAGGCACGTCGATTTATTCCAGGATAATTTCTCCGCCGATGGATCGCTGACCGGTACGGCGCGCGCCGACATCGCAAACGACATCGCACCTGGTTCGAGTCCCATCATCCAGCCGGGTGATTCGCTTACCATCGACGTCACAGGCGGCGCAGCGGGTCTGGCGATCGATCCTTTTACCGGTGTCGGTCCCAGCGTCTACGCCTACGTGGCCGTGTGGCCACCGGGACAGGCGGGCAAAGCAGGTGCGGACATCGAAGCCCCCGAGTCGCGGGCACTTGTCGGCACGCGCTATCCGCTGGTCGATAGCCTGATGCACAACGGAGTCTGGTGGTACTGTTTCCGCATGGATTCGGCGTTCACGGCAGCGGGCGCGCCTCTGGCCGACCGTTTTTCGTTCGATCTGAACGACGCCGTCTTCACCCCGGGTGACACCATCTGCTACGTGCTTTGCGCCCGTGATGCCGCGGCCAGCGCCAATTACTGGTCGCGCAGGATCCGTGGCCAGGGAGATGATTTCGTTACCAGCGACCTGTCAGAAGCACTGAACAGTCCGTGTGAGTTTTCCATTCTGCCCGGCGGCGGCGTGGCAAGAGGTGGCGATATACTCTACGTGGACGACACGGACGACCGCGGTGGGCCCACGCAGCTCTTTTTCGACTGGGTATACGACTACCTCGACATGCTCCCCAAGGTCGACCGCTACGATGTCCTCGGGCCTTCGTCCAACGCGGGCAACGGCCTCGCCTCGCGCGTGCAGAACGACCAGCTGCAGATCCGGGACTCCTACAAGACCATCGTGTGGAGTTCGGGCACCCTCTCCGATGGATTGATCGGTGACGGCAACGGCCCGGAGAAATCGGATGATTATGCGTTGCTGTTTGCGTTTCTCGACCTGCACATAAACAACCCCGGGTTGTTCATCACCGGTAACAACATCGCCGAGGAATGGTCGGGCCTGATCGGCGCGGGCGCGATCAACCTGAAATCGATTTACATGACCTTCGATCTGGCCGACGGCGATCACATCGCCGTGGGAGAACCGATATCACCCCTCTTGAGCGGCGTGGGCACCATTTTCGAACACGCAGGTGTGCCGGACCAGGTGATCGCGTTCGGTGGCTGCCCATCGATCAACGATTTCGATGTACTGATTCCTGTCGGCACGTCGGTCGCCGAGCTGACCAACATGGCCACCGGCAAGGCTTATGTCCTTAGCCAGACAACGGCCAATTCGGTCGCCAGCACCGCGCGTGTCGTGATGTCCGGCTTCGGCCTGGAGTTTGCGCACCAGCCGGCGCAGGGTTTCCCGTTTGCGCGGCTCGAGCTTTTCTCGGACATCCTGTTGTTCTTCCAGAGCGTGGTGTCCCCGCCGGTGGGGTTCGACGGAGAGACGGCGCCGCTCGCGAACTTTCTCGCGGCCAACTACCCCAACCCGTTCAATCCGACGACGACGATTCGCTATTCCATAAAGGAACGGGCGCACGTATCGCTCCGCATCTATAACGCTGCGGGGCAGCTAGTCCGGACGCTGGTCCATGGGGTCCGTACGCCGAACCCGGATGGGCTCGAAGCCACCTGGGACGGCCGCAGCAATGCCGGGCAATCGGTGTCCAGCGGGGTGTATTTCTACAAGATGGTGACAAAGGGTTTCTCGCAAACCAAGAAGATGGTGCTTTTGAAATAGAGGGAGTGATGTGCTGAGGATCCGCCAGGCGGTCCGTAAATTTGTCCGTAGTTCTCACCAGAATGCCGACTACTACAGGTAGGGGGGATGTTCCGAGGATCCGTTAGGCGATCCATCAATTCGTCCGTAGCGCTCACCAGAATGCCGACCGAAACCTGCAAGGGGGATGCATCATGAGGCTATTCCCATTGTTCTTCCGGTTATTCCTTTCGTGTTTCTTGTTTAGTCTTTTCCTGTCCACGCTGTCGCCTCCGGGCGCCCACGCGAAGAAAGTAGAGCCCAGGGTCCAGCCACGACCTATGGCACCGGTGATTCCAGAGAATCTTCCGCCGGACATCCAGCGGCTGTTACCTGCCCCGCGGCATTCGAGCGTGGCCAGCGACACGTTCCACCTCGGGTGGTACAGCTTTGACACCGGCGGAGCCCCGGACCCCCAAGGCTGGACCAGCCACGACCTCACCGAGCAGATTGACATTATGTTTCACGTGGCCGACGGTGCCGAACTCGACGGAGGCAACGGCGGCAACCTGTTGCCTCTCGAGGGCAGCCAGTCCATGTGGTGTGGGATGGCACCGAACACCGCCGCTCCTTTCTGTAATTGGGCAACACTACCTGGTTATGGACATGGGTGGGCCCAGTGGCTCAAAACCGGTAGCCAAACCGGCGACAGTCTGCGCATCAGTTACAAGGTGTTCTGGGACTCGGAGCCGGGCTACGACGGCACCGCACTGCAGTATTCCGGCGACGGCGGCGCGACCTGGCAGGACTTGCCGGTGGGCCAGGGTCTCACGTATCGCCCCAATATCTATGATGGTGGTCCGCTGACACTCGTTGAGAGCTTCACGGCCGGCGGTTTGACTTCGGTGGACCTGCGGTTTGCATTCACGTCCGACGGTGCCTGGTCCGATGAGGACGGCCTTTGGCCCACCGACGGGGCTATACTGCTCGATAGCATTACCATCGAAACGTTCTCCGGTGGTGTCAGTAACGGAGTACGTTTTTCGAACTTTGAGCTGGAAAGCCCGGGCGATCTCACCGACGGCGTCTGGACCGGCACCGTTCCCGCTCCTTTCGGAGACTTCGCAGCACTCTATCCGGGTGTGGCGGTTTTCCAGGATCTGGATCCCTGTTTCACGAACCTCAGTAGTCTTTGGGGGTTTTTCGACGACCCGGCCAGCACCAATTGGGCCTGCCACCTCCCCGACCCGCGGCCCGAGCAGGGCGCGGTTCCCTTCGGGAGGGACGGGCTCTATATCAAGAAT
The DNA here is from genome assembly GCA_036478295.1 of Candidatus Krumholzibacteriia bacterium. Taxonomy (GTDB): domain Bacteria; phylum Krumholzibacteriota; class Krumholzibacteriia; order WVZY01; family WVZY01; genus JAZGDW01. The sequence continues at coordinate 8,789 of JAZGDW010000289.1, read as the reverse complement.
GAGATCTGGTCACCGCTGATCGCCAACTTCGGCTCCGGTAACGAGTTCAGGCTAGAGGTCCTGACCTATAGGGACCTCCCGCTGGACAACTTGCTGTTCGACACCTGGAGTGTGCGATCGTGGATCGGGGGCTGCCCGGGCCCGTGGCTGACCAACCAGGTATGCTGCCCTTTTATCAATAGAGCGTGGCACCGCACGTCCAGGGATATCAGTTTCCTTGTCGATCCGGCCGCAGAACAGATCCAGGTCGCCGTCGGCGTGGCCGACATGTGCGGCGTGTGGTGTAACATCTTCGGAACCGGCGCCTGCCATAGCCAGGGTCCCCTTTTCGACAACGTGCACGTCAAGCGCATTAACGTGGTGGGTCCCCGGTGGGTCATCCGTCACCTCGATCTCTTTCAGGACAACTTTGCCGAGGACGGAACGCTGACTGGTACCGCGCGTGCGGATGCCGCGAACGACATCGCCTCAACCAGCAGTTCCACCATTCAACCGGGTGACTCGGTGACGATGGACATTACGAACATCGGCACCGACGCCTTCACCGGCGAGGGCCCTGCGGGTTACGTCTATGTGGCCGTGTGGCCGCAAGGTCAAGCGGGCAAGACAGGTGCAGATATCGAAGCACCCGAGACCCGAGCGAACCTGAGCGCGGCGGGCGGCAAGCGCTGGCCGCTGGTCGCGAGCCCCGTGCTCGCCGGCACGCAGTGGTACCAGTTCCGTATGGATACGGCGCTCACCGCAGCAGGAGCGGCGTTGGCCGATCGCTTCTCGATCGACTTGAACGACAACCTCTTCACACCGGGCGATACGGTCTGCTACTTCTTCGGTGGGGATGACGGTAGTGGTAACGCGACGTACTTCCACCGGACGCTCAACGGTCAGGGCAGTAACCACACGACGGACGACATCAACGAAGCGGCGAGTTCCCCGATGGAATTCACGATTCTTCCCGCCGGTGGATTCCTCAGGGGTGGAGAGATCCTCTACGTCGATGACACCGACGACCGCGGGGGTCCGGCGCAGTTATTTTTCGATACGGCGTTCGATCTGTGGAACAGGCATAGGGAATTCGTAGACCGTTACGACGTCCTGGGCCCATCGTCGGGTGTCAGCAATAGTCTGGGCTCTCGCGTGAAGAACGTGCAGAACCAGATCATCGCTCCCTACCGTGCCATCATCTGGAACAGCGGCAACCTGTCGTCGACCCTGATCAACGACGGCGGGTGGCAGAGCGGGGGCGGCAGCGCGGATAAGTCTCCGGACTTCGACCTGATCTTTACTTTTTTGGACCAGCACACCGACAATCCGGGCGTCTACTACAGCGCAGACGACGCCGCGACGGATTGGGCCAACGTGCTGATCGGCACGGCCGCCGTGAACACTCGGGCAACCTACATGAACTTCAACCTGGATCCGCTGGCTCCGGGCGGCGATCATAAGAACGCCGGCGAGCCGATCAGCCCGGTCCTCGATGGAGTCGATTTGTGGAATGCCGGCGAACAGCTCATCGCCCTCGGGGGTTGCCCGTTGATCAATGATTTTGATCTTCTGCAGGCCACGGGGCTTTCGGTGGCCGCATACAACAACCTGGCGACTGGCAAGACCTACGTCCTCAGCCAGGCGACCCCGAACTCGGCTGGGTCGACCGCGCGCTTCGTACTGTCCGGATTCAGCTTTCACTACATCCGCGACGTGGGTACCCCCGGTGCGGTGCCGGTACGCGCCACCCACCTGAAGAACATCATGCGGTTTATGATGAGTGGTCCTCCCACGAACCCGACTGGATTCGACGAACCACTGCAGTTCGTGAACGGGCTGGAACCCAATTACCCCAACCCGTTCAATCCGACGACGACGATCCGCTACTCCATAAAGGAACGGGCGCACGTATCGCTCCGCATCTACAACGCTGCGGGTCAGCTGGTCCGGACGCTGGTCAATGAGGTCCGTACACCGAACCCGGAAGGGCTCGAAGCGACCTGGGACGGCCGCAGCAACGCCGGACAATCGGTGTCCAGCGGAGTGTATTTCTACCGGTTGGTCACGAAGGGCTTTACTCGCACGCGGAAAATGGTTTTATTGAAGTAGCGCTGCTGCTAGCCGCGCGAGAGCCATGGGCCCATGTAAAAGGGCTTTCCACCATGTGGAAAGCCCTTTATTTACAAGCCCTTTCGTGGGCCGGAAGCCAGATGGGTACGCCCGGGCACCAAGCCGCTAGACCTCGTATTTCTCCTTGGCGATGAAGTAGTCCGCGATCTCCAGCCTGAGCGCCAGCGAATCGATCGGCGTATACCGGACGAGGCGCCGCAGCGCCGCCAACATCGTCCGCAGCTCATCGCCCTCGGAGCAGGCCGCCAACACTTCGCGGGCCCACAGATCCACCTTGCCCATGGTTTCGTTCACATAGAGACGGGTCATCTTGACCATGATCTCCGCATCTTCCTCACTCTTCTGGGCGGCGACCTTGAGCGTTCTCAGCATCGCCGACTCCATGCCGTATGCCTCGATGATGATGTCGGCGAGATTGCCCAGCACTCCCTGCTGCTCCTGGAGTTTCTTCATGTACTTCTGAGCGGCGAGTCCGACCGTCATCAGCACGACCTTCTTGACGTTCTTGATGAGCTTGACCTCTTCGGCGAGCATCCCGCCGTCCTCGTCCAGGTCCATCGACGGCATCTCGAGCAGCTCGCCCTGGAGCTTCTTGGCCGCCTCGAGCAGCGGCAGATCACCCTTCAACGCCTTCTTCAGAAGCATCCCGGTAATGAGCATGCGATTGATCTCGTTGGTGCCCTCATAGATGCGCGCTATGCGCGAGTCGCGGTAGTAACGCTCGGCCGGATACTCTTCGATGTAGCCGTAGCCGCCGTAGATCTGCACGGTTTCGTCGACCACGTAGTCGAGCATCTCGCTGCCCTTGACTTTCATGATCGAGCATTCGGTGGCGTATTCCTCGATACCCTTCATCGTCAACTCCGCCGCGTCCTTGGCATTTTTGTCGATCGGCTGCAGGATTTCGTCGAGGAGCCCCGCGGTGCGGTACGACATGCTATCCACCACGTAGATGTAGGTCGCCATGTTGGCGATCTTGTTCTTGATCATCCCGAAAGAAGCAATCGGCTGTCCGAACTGGTGGCGTTCCTTCGCGTACTTGATCGAGTCATCGAGCGCGAGCTTCGCTGCGCCGACGCAGCCCACACCGAGCTTGAAGCGGCCCACGTTCAGGATGTTAAAGGCGATGCGGTGACCCTTGCCCTTCTCTCCCAAAAGGTTCTCGACCGGCACCTTGACATTGTCCATAAAGAGCCCGACGGTCGATGACCCCCGGATACCGAGTTTCTTCTCTTCGGGACCGACGGTCAGTCCACCGTGGTCTCTCTCGACAATGAAGCAGGAGAATTCCTCGCCGCCTATCTTGGCAAAAACGATGAAAAGGTCCGCAAACGCTCCGTTCGTAATGAAAGTCTTGTCACCGTTCAACACCCAGAACTTGCCGTCGTCGGAGAGGTCGGCGCGGGATTTCGCCGCCAGGGCGTCCGAGCCGCTGCCCGCTTCGGTGAGCGCGTAGCAGGTCGTGATCTCGGCGGTGGCAAGACGCGGCAGGTACTTTTGTTTCTGCTCGTCGGTACCGAAATATACGATGGGCAAGGTGCCGATTCCGGTGTGGGCTCCGAAGGTGGTGGCGAAGGAGCCGCCCTTGGAAATAATCTCGGCGACGAGCATCGACGTAGCTTTGTCCAGCTCCAGGCCGCCGTAGTTCTCTGGAATGTCGATCATCAACAGCCCCAGCTCACCCGCCTTTTTCAGAAGGTTGACCATCGCGTCTTCTTCTTTGGATTCCATTTTTTCGAGGTTGGCGATGATTTCGTTTTGCACAAAATCTTCGGCGGTCTTCGCGAACATCTTCTGCTCTTCGGTGAAATCCTCGGGGCTGAAAATGCTTTCGGGATCCGTTTCCATAATCAAAAATGTTCCGCCCTTCCTACTCACATCTATCGCCATATCGGTGCTCCTTGTTCTTTGACTATCACGGCGCCACCTGCGCGGCGGCTCCGATCCTGCTCGGTGCGCTTGCGGCGTCGGGGCTACTCGGCGTGCTCACCGCGGCACCCGCCCTCACTCGACGCGCTCGACGATACCCGCCGCACCCATTCCCCCACCGACACACATGGTTACCAGACCGTATTTTGCCTTGCGGCGCCTCATCTCGTAGAGAATCGTGGCCGTCAACTTGGCCCCTGTACATCCCAGGGGGTGTCCCAGCGCGATGGCACCGCCGTTGACGTTCACGCGCTCATCGGGGATGCCGAGCTTACCTACAACATAGACACTTTGCGACGCGAATGCCTCATTAAGTTCGATCAGTCCGATGTCTTTCAGGGCCAAACCCGTCTTTTTCAGGACCTTGGGAACGGCCAGTGCAGGCCCGATGCCCATGAGCTCGGGGTCGACCCCGGCCGTCGCGTAGGCGACAAACTTGCCCAGGGGCTCAACACCCAGCTTCTTGGTCATTTTCGCGCTGGCGACGACGACAGCGGCGGCCCCATCGTTCATGGGTGACGAATTACCCGCCGTTACCGTACCGTCCACCATGAATGCAGGTTTCAGGCCAGCAAGGGCCTCGAGCGACGTGTCCGCCCGCGGGCACTCGTCGATCTCGAAAACCGCCTCCTGCACCTCGACCTTGCCCCTCGCCCCCAGGACCGGGGTGCGAACGGTAACGGGCAGCAGTTCCTCATCGAACTTGCCCGCCTCGATCGCCTTTACCGCCTTTTCGTGGCTGTGCAGCGCAAAACGATCCTGCGCCTCCCGCGTCACCTCGTACTTGGCGGCGACCCTCTCGGCGGTCAGTCCCATACTAATGTAGAACTCCGGATGCGTCTCGACGACCTGGAGATTGGGGGAGACCTTGTTGCCGCCCATGGGAATCAGGCTCATCGACTCCACACCACCCGCCACGACCAGGTCCGCTTCGCCGAGCTTGATGCGGGACGCGGCATAGTTGATCGCTTCCAGACCCGAGGCGCAGAAGCGGTTGAGCGTCATCGCGGATACCTCGTGCGGCAGTCCGGCCTGCAGCGAAGCCATGCGGGCAATATTCAGACCCTGCTCGGCTTCCGGCATGGCGCAGCCCAGCACGACGTCGTCGACCGCGCTGTGATCGACGCCCTTTACACGCGAGAGTGCTTCCATTATTGCCGCCGCGGCCAGTTCGTCCGGCCGCACCTGGCGCAGCGTCCCCTTGAACGCCCGGCCAACCGGTGTCCGCACGGCGGATAGAATAAATGCATCAGCCATCGTTTTTTCCTTCTGTTGTGCCGATGCGGGTCCTGTCAGCGAACAGCTCGTCCGTGCTCGCAAGCTGCGCGCGGCCGGGCGCCCGTTCGGCTGCCACCCGCATCGGGCCGTGGGTAGCCGAGCGAAGCGGAGCGCGGTACCGGAGGCCATTCAAGCGGGCACCCTCCACTCGCCGGATGAACGGCACCGTTAACCGTCCGGCGGCGCGCCCGTTTAGTTCCTGAGCGGCTTACCTTTCTTCAGCATGTGCTGGATGCGCTCCTGCGTCTTGCGTTGGCCACAGAGCCGCAAGAAAACCTCGCGCTCGAGATCGAGGATGTGCTGCTCGGACACCATCGTCCCCGCAGCCACGCGGCCGCCGCACAGGATGGTCGCGAGCTCACCCGCGAGATAGGCGTCGTATTCGCTGATGAACTTGCCTTCCTTGAGCATGTAGAGGTGCGTTTTGATGGACGCCACCCCGCTTTCCCCCACCACGGGGATCTCCATCGTCGGATCGGGTGGGCGGTAGCCGGACGCGGCGAGTCCCAGCGCCATTGCTTTGGCGTAATGGATCAGGCGTTGTGGATTGAGCGAGATGCCGTCGGAGCGGCGGAGAAAGCGGTGTTGCCTCGCCTCTTCGGCGCTGGTCGCCACCGTTGCCATCCCGATAGTCTCGAACGCCGCACGCACAAAGGGAAACAGGTCTGCGCCCTCGACGCGCGGTTTGCCTTCGAGCTGCCGCAGTAACATTTCCTTGCAGCCGCCGCCGGCGGGCACCAGCCCGACGCCGAGCTCGACCAGACCGATGTATGTTTCCGCCGACGCATAGATGTGTCCTGCGCCCAGGCACACTTCACAGCCGCCGCCGAGCGCCATACCAAAGGGCGCGGCCACCACCGGGCGCTTGCAATACTTGAGCGCCATGGTCGACCTCTGAAACGCCTTTATCATCAGATCGATATCTTCCCAGTTGCCCTCCTGCGCCTCCAACAGCAGCAGCATGATGTTGGCGCCCACCGAGAAGTTCTGCCCATGGTTACCGATAACCAGCGCGGCGTGGTTGGCCTCAACTTCCTTCACCGCCGCCAGGATCATTGACAGGATGTCCCCGCCGATGGAGTTCATCTTGGAATGGAATTCCAGGCACAGCGCGCCGTCTCCGATATCGACCAGGCTTGCACCGGAGTTTTTCTTGATAACCTTGTTCGCACGCTTCATCTGCGCGAGGTCGATCACTGCCTCTCTTTGCGCCATCTCCTGGTGACCGGTGCCCGGCATAAAAAAGGTGCGGCGGGAGTCATCCCCCTGGTCGTAGAAACGCTTGCTCTTGCTGCCGAGGACTTCTCTGACCACGGCCGGAATCGCCCTGCCTTCTTTTTCCAACCGCGCGGCGACATCCTCGACACCCAGGGCATCCCACAACTCGAAGGGCCCCTGCGCCCAGTTGAAACCCCATTTCATGGCGTTGTCGATCTGCACGATATCGTCGGCGATCTCCCCGAGCCGGTTGGCGGAATAGATCATGGCCTCCGACAGCACGCGCCACACGAACTCGGCCCCGCGGTCCTTGCCGGCCACGACGGCCTTGATCCTCTCCGCCGGATCCTCGATGGCTTTCGCCATCTGCACCGACGCAAACGACGCTCGCTCGCGCGGACGGTAATCGAATTTTCCCAGGTCGAGCGTTAAAATCTCGGACTTGCCGTCCTTCTTGACCTTCTTGTAGAAGCCCTTCCCGGTTTTCTCTCCGAGAAAACCTTCCTTGACCATTCTCTGAATGATATCGGGGAGCTTGAACTGGTCCCGCTGCTCGTCTTCGGGCGCCGCGTCGTAAACCGTTTGGCTGGCGTGCGCGAAGGTGTCCAGTCCGACGAGATCCGCGGTGCGCAGCGACGCGCTCTTCGGCCGACCGATCACCGGCCCGGTCAGGGCATCCACCTCCTCGACGGTGTAGCCACCTTCGACCATCATGCGCAGCGTCACCATCATGGAAAACACGCCAATGCGGTTGGCGATGAAATTCGGCGTGTCCTTGGCCATGACCACGCCCTTGCCGAGGATTTCCTCGCTGGCCTTCGCCATGAACTCGAGCAAGGCGGGATCTGTGGCATCGTTGGGAACGAGTTCGAGCAGGTACATGTAGCGGGGCGGGTTAAAAAAATGCGTGACGAGAAAACGCCGCTTCAGCGAGTCGTCGAGCGTCGCCGCCATGTCGTTCACGGACAGACCCGACGTGTTCGACGTCAGTATCGCGGTATCACTGAGGTACGGTTGAATGCGGGAGAAGAGCGATTCCTTGACCTTGAGCTTTTCCGTGACCGCTTCCAGTACCCAGTCGACGTCCTTGAGCTGCTCGAGGTCATCCTCGATATTGCCGGGCGTGACCAGCCGTGCCTTTTCCTTTGTATAAAAGGCCGCCGGTTTTGTTTTGAGTACGTTCGCCAACCCGGTCCTGGCGAACGCGTCGCGGTACTCGCGCGAAGACTTGTCACCCTCGACACCGCTGCCCTCCGGCGGCACAATGTCGAGTAGCAGGGTTGGAATGCTCGCGTTGGCGAGGTGGGCGGCCAGCGTGGCGCCCATGACACCGGCCCCCAGAACGGCGGCACGGTCGATTTTGTACGGCATGGAGAGACCCCCTATAAAACTGCCTTCCCGGCCCCTGGTCTAATAGAGCTATAATGATTGTAACGGGTTCTGTCAACCGTATGGCCGTTGACTTTCGTCAAAGGCACGTTATTTGCGATACGATTGGGGTGTTAAACGAAGCCGTATCTTGCAAAGGTGAGGCCATGCACCCGTTTCATACGATGAAATTCATCCGGAGTTGCACGATTGGGCTCTGCAAGTCGTGGATTGTGCCCGCGACGGCTATTCTGCTGTTAGCTTCTTGCACGGCGGCGCCCCGGTACCGTTCAGCACCGCGGGACGCGGTGACCCCCGTGTCTACGGAGCCGAATCGCAAGGAAATCGTCCAGTACGCGAAAACCTTTGTCGGCGTCCCCTATCGGATGGGCGGTGCGAGCAGCAAAGGAGTCGACTGCTCCGGCCTCGTCATGACGGTGTTCCGCCAGTTCGACATCGACTTGCCGCGTACGTCGCTCGATCAAAGCCGCGTCGGCAAACCTGTCGACCGCTCTCTCATCAAGCCCGCCGACCTGGTCTTTTTCAAAACGTCCGGCCGTAATGCCGTTACCCACGTGGGTATCTACATCGGCAACGGCAAATTCATTCACGCCTCGACCAGTGCGCGCCGGGTTCGGGTCGACGAGCTCGACAACCGCTATTTCAAGCGGCGTTTCGTCACCGCCAAGCGTCTGCTCAATATTTAGCACCCGCTCCGACAGTGCCCGATGCGGGTGGCAGCGAACGGGCGCCCGACCGCGCGGAGCGACATTCGTGTGCGGGGGGCTGTTCGCTGACAGGACGCGCATCGGGCACCACGCGCTCCCCTTTTCCGAATCCGCTTGACACCCCCAAAAGGCCTGTGTTCTACTTGGTCGGCACGT
>JAZGDW010000288.1:0-6839 GCA_036478295.1 Candidatus Krumholzibacteriia bacterium | reverse complement strand
GGCGCTGGATGCTGATAGCAAGTTGGTTCCCTGTTTCCACGTAGGCAAGCGGAATGGTGCTAATGCTCTCACGTTTATGTCCAAGCTCCAAGAGCGGGTTCGGATGCCCGTCCAGATCACCACGGATGCTTTCAGCGGCTACCCGTGGGCTATCGGTCAAAGCTACGGGCGCGGCACCCACTACGCACGGATCAACAAAATCTATCAGACCCGTCAGCCCGGACGCGGCCGGTATTCACCACCATGGTTCGTAACGGTTAAGAAACAAGTTCTGTGGGGTAATCCCCGTGAGAGCCGTATCAGCACGTCCTACGTCGAACGGCAGAATTTGACCATGCGTATGCAAATGAGGCGCTTTACTCGCCTCACCAATGCGTTTTCAAAGAAATATGACAACCTGCTGGCGGCGCTCAACCTACATTTCTGCTGGTACAACTTCGTGCGTGTCCACAGCAGTCTCAAGACCACGCCCGCAGTAGCCGCCGGTATCGAATCACGGCCTTGGAAAATCGAGGAATTGATACCCACGAACGGGCACAATGGCACGATATCGTAATTAGGACAGCACCACTTTTTGTCAGGAACAGGCGCTGGGTGGCAGAGGAGCGCTGGTTGGCAGAAGAACGCTGGCCCGGCTCGCAGAGGCGCGCCGGCCTGGGCGGCAGGTAGGCTCTTGCCGGGCCGGCGAGGGGTTACTCGCGCGGCGGACACACGGAAGGGCCACCGGGAGTGGAGGGTTACTCGAAGCGGTACCAGCCCATGGGAGTCCCTCTCGGGATGCGGACGATGGCCCGCACCAGCCATATCTCATCCAGCGTGGGTTCCATGACCCGGGCGGTAATGCCGCCAACCATCAGATGGTCCATGTCGTTACTGTGGCCCAGGCCAAAGCTGTGTCCGATCTCGTGCATGCTGATGATTGTCAGGAGGTCGATCGAGGTGGTGTCGTATGTGGTTCGCATGTTGATCCGGCCCTGGATGGGCTTGAACTCCCCGTCCACCGTAACGAGTTGATAGAAATCCCGGTCGATGTCTGATCTGTAAACGACTTCGATGCCCAGCGCCGGGACAGAATTGACAAAGGTGAACATGTCCAGACCGATGAGCTGTTCCCACGTGTCGAAGGATTCCCTCATCTTCTGCTCATAATCGACGCCGTTTTTGACAAAGGGTTTCACGTAGACGTCGACCGGATAGTCCCAGGTTCTCAGCTTTTCGCCGAGCGCGCCCCCGATTTGCAGCATTGCCCGGAAATACTCCAGGAATGAACTGTAGGCCGTCGTTTGCAGGGTGACATTGGCCAGCAACCAGTAGTCGAAATAGGCGTTGTGCTGTACGAACCACGGATCGGTCTGCGTATTGAAATACGCCCCGAACACACCCGGAACTGTCTCATCGGTCAACCGAAACTGCGAAATTCCCCCGGGCAGTTCGGTCAATGCAAACCCGCCGTCCGTGCCGGTCGTGTCCTTGAGACCCGCCAGTTCGACGAGGATGTCGGACACGGGCATGCCGGTGACGGCGTCGCGAAGCGTCCCGAACACTTCCATTCCCTTGGTGACCTTTCCAAAACTGGTGCCCAACGGGGATAGATTGCCAAAATCATCCTGCGCGCGAACGGCCACCCATACCAGGTTCGCGGGTTTGAGGTCGCGAATCACCATGGTTTGAATCGTCCCCGGCGTCGCCGGCGGAGGTGCCCCCTGGCGCTCACTGGCGGCGTTCCACGTGTGCTCGCTGTTGATCGCTGTGGACGACGTGCCGACGAGATACTCGCTCGCCAGGCCGTCCATGCTGTCGTCCCCGACCGCGGTCCATTCCACGATGAGCTCTCCGGGCTCCAGACCGCGGCCGAGCGAGAGGATGTTCACTGTGGCGGGAAGGATCGAATCGGGCTCGGCCACCACACGCAGATCCCACTGCTGCGTCACTAAGGAGCTGTCCGGATCGAACGCGGTCGACTTGACGACGACCGCGCCCACCTGGCTCGACAGGAAGGCGTACCGGTTGCTCGCGGCCACGAGAGAATCGTTGAGGGTAAAGATGTAGGTAAGCGCCTCGCCTTCTGGGTCCTGTGCCGTCATCGAGAACTGGATTACCTCGCCGACTATGACGTTGGGTCGCGGATCTGGCGGGTCGAAATCGATCACCACAGGCGGCAGATTCACATACGGGGCGCTGCGCAGCTGCCAGTGAATGGAGGATTCCGCAGAGCGGTTGGTAACGACGCCCCGCACCTCGACCAGGCCGGTGTCCGGGACCGTGTACGACAAATCCGGGCCCGTGGAGACGATGCTATCCGCCACCATATAGTAGAAGCTCAGCGGATCGTTGTCCGGTTCCATCGCGCGGATCGAGAAATCCACAACCTGACCGACGACAACGTCGAACGTTTGCGTGTTCGGCGTGAACCCCTGGATCAGGGGATCGCGAACCGCTCGCTCCGGCGCTTCTATATTGCAGGAGTTGACGCCCGCCGCGAGCAGCAGGCCGCACACGGCAATGACGGCGAGAAGGCGCGTCGACATATTTTGCTCTGTCTTGATTAGGTACGGGTTGCGTTGAGAACGATGGGGTCACCTGCAAGATAAGTATCCGGAGGGGTTGTTGACAAGCTCGATTTCCTTGGATTAGCAGCAATTACCCGTGCGACGCGGCGGAGGCGTACACCTCCAGGTAGCGCTGCAGGACCCGATCCACGGCGGCCGCGTACCCGTCGTGCGTCCGCACCCGGGCTTCCCACGCGGGGGCATCGCCGATCTGCACGTGAAATAGTTCGCGGTAAGGCGCCAGCCGGCAGAGGAACTCGTCCCCCAGAAAGAAACGTACTTCCACCCGGGACGTCTGCAACCGCACCCGGCCGTCGATCCCCGACAGCAGTTCCACGAACCGGTGAAACATTTGCCTCACCGAGTTGTCGCTGATCTCATCCCCCAGCGGGATTGCCTGTAGAGACTTCTGCGGCTGCATGGTTCCTCCTGGCGATGCGGTTCAACCGGCTCAACACGCTGTCACATATCGAAAGGTATTCCAGCGAGACGTCGGCCCGTGGCTCCCGCAGCACGACGGGTACGCGATCGACCACCCGAGGCCTCCATCCGCCGATCGCCCCGAGGTGCTCGGCCCCGGGGACCAGTGACGGTCCGGGGTCTCCGACCCTCACGGTGAGCGTGCGCTGCGGCCCCACCTCCACCCGTAGCCATTTCGCCATTGACAGATCGATACCGGCATTGTCGTGCAAAAGGAGCATCCACCGCTCCGGCGAGAGGATCCCGGCGGCACGCTTGAGGCTCTCCCGCAAACGCTCCTGCATCCGCAGCGGGGGCAGGTGGAACAGGTTTAACCGCGCCGTGCGCTGCCCAGCGTCCGCCACCGGCGGCGGCACGGTACCGAAGGTCAGCGACACCCCTCTGAGCGCAGGATGAAACATGTCCGGACCCCGGGTTCCCAGGTACACACCTGGCGGGTGCGCCAGGTAAAACGACGCGTTGGGCAGCATCCCGCTCAATTCGTAGACGCTTACGGCGATTTTTCGCTCCGAGAACGCCATCGCCAGGTTGGCGACGTGCAATCCGGAGAAGCATTCGCTCCCCGCGGAGGTCACAAGGATGCTCAGCGTGACCGGAGCCGCACCGTGGCGACGGGACAGGTAAAGATGTGCGATGTCGCGGATATGCCGCGGGCGGGACTGTGTTGTCATGTGTCCGGGTGCCCCTGGGATTGCCTGGTAACGGCGGCTAGACAATGAGAAGCGAGTTCTCCTGTCCGAATTCGTTTCGAGTGTAATCGACGTTATTGGGATCACGGATCCAGACACCGTCAACGATAAATCGGTACTCGTATTCACCAGGCTGGATGTCGAGAACGACTTTCCAGACGCCCTGAGGATCCCGTTCCATCGAAATTCCTTCTCTCGACCAGTTGGTGAACTCGCCGGTCACGGCCGCGCTCGTCGCCTCGCGCTCGTCCAGCGTAAAGAGCACCCCTTCGGAAACCCGTTGCGGTCCGTGGAGCTTCTCGATCCACTGCTCCAACCCGTCCGTTTGCACCAGACGCTCTTTTTCGGCCACCTCGCGGGCAAGCGAGAGGAACTGGCGAGCGGCCTTGCTCCGCCGGTCCAGATCGAAGATCGAGACCCCAAGCGACGCCGCCTCCTTCAGCTTGACCGTGTGGCTGATGAAGGTGTCGAGCAGAACTGCGGAGTGGAATTTTTCGATTTCCCTTAGAATGTCGTTGGAGAAATGCGTTCTCGTTTCCAGGTTGTTGCAGACAACGTGAACTTCGAGCCGGCGTTTCAGCTCCTCCTCGATCACCTCGATCGTTTCTCTGAGCTTGCCCAGCCCGTGCACCGAGAAGTAGCTGGCGTCCACGGGAATAAGCACTTCGCCGCTTGCGATCAGGGCGTTGAACGTGAGCAGTCCGACACTCGGTGGACAATCGATCAGTATGTAATCGTAGTTGTCGTCACCCAGGTCGGAGAGTTTTCTCGACAGCTGTTCCTCGCGCCCCATGCGCTCGGAAAGCTCCTGTTCGACCCCGCTCAGCACCGTGCTCGACGCGATCAAATCGAGGTGTTCGTTCACTTTGATCCGCGCGGCGTCTATGCGGGTGGCTGGATCCATCAGCAACTCGTAACTCGTGACTTCCGCGTCCTGGCGGATCCCGAGGCCAACCGACGCGTGGGCCTGGGGATCCAGATCGATCAATAACACCCGCCGATCGAGCGCCGCCAGGGCTCCGGCAAGATTGATGGATACCGTTGTCTTCCCACACCCGCCCTTCTGGTTCATTACAGCGATCGTTCTCATTGGCCTTTACCTCCGTAAACAAAAAGAGCCGGTTTCTGTTATGAAACCCGGCTCATCCGTGGGCATGAAAAGGAGAAAAATATCATGTATTATCGTGCACCCGCGCCTCATAAACACCTGCTATCTGGTTTAATGTCAAGGCGTTATAGGCAATAACTTAAGGTCAAAATCAAGTAAAGGGCAGGCGTTTTTTTTTGTCAAGCATTTTCTAGTGGTAGGCGATGACGGCCACCAGCACGCCAACCGCGAAGCCGACTGTGACCTCCCACCAGGTGTGACCGACCAGTTCCTTGAGCCGCGAGGGGTTGATGTGGTGGCTGGCAAGAAGATCGTCGATGAGCTCATTTAGGACGCGCGCTTGCTTGCCGACCTCCTGCCGCAGGCCCGCCGCTTCGAACACGATGTACATGCTGAAGATTAGCGTGATGCTGAACGCCGCGGAGCCGATTCCGCTGTAGCGCGCGACACCGATCGTCAGCGTCGTCACCAGGGCGGTGTGCGAACTGGGCATTCCACCGGTGTCGAACAGGCGCTCCAGCCGCAAGCGCCGGGACTCGCGAAGCCCGACAATTACCTTGAGAAACTGTGCGAAGAGCCCGCTGATCAGCGATGCCAAGCCGACGATATGGAGCATAAACGCAACCTCTGGGAGGGAAATGGCCCCGCACCGGCCGGGCGGGCGAACCCCAGCGGCCACCGCATTGACAGGCCGAGAACAGGTACTATATGATAGCGCGCGGTGAAAAAAATCAAGATCAAATCTGCCCACCTCACCCGCATCGGAGTTCTGAGCGCCGACTACGTATCGATCACGATGGACGCGGTCCGCCCTGCACTGTCCGGCGTTGACATCGAACGGGTCGCCCACGTGTATCTCTCCGCCTACGCGCCGGCTGAACTGTGCGGCATTACCGATCCGTTCCGCGAAGCGACGCGGGCGATTCAGTCCGAGTTTCCCGCGCTACGGGCGACGTATCACGGGCTGTTCAAAACCGGCGGCGAAGCCCTTTATACCGCGCTGGCCGATCTGTCGGGCGGCGGCAATCCCACCGGCGACATTCTCGTCGTGGGCTCGGAGAAAATGACGCACCTCACGCCTTCCGAGGTGGCCGGCACCCTATCGGGTCGTGAAAACACGCACGACGGCGCCTACGGCGCCACGCTGCCGGCGCTGGGCGGACTGGTCACTCACGCCTACCTCAGCAGCCGCGGCGTCCCCGAGCAGGCGCTGCATGCCGTGGCCGTCAAGAACCACCGTAACGGCGCCCTGAACCCCAAGGCCCATTTCCAGAAGGCGGTGACGCCGGCTGAGGTGGCGTCCAGTCCGTTGGTTAGGGATCCGCTGCGGCGGCTGCACTGCTCGCCGATATCGGACGGAGCGGCCGCGTTGCTCCTTGGCGAGGACGGTGGTGAAGTGGCTTTCGCCGGGTGGGGCAAGGGTACGGACACGCCGCTCTTGCAGGAACGGCGCGACGTCGCGAGCTTCGCGGCCACCGCCCGTGCGAGCGAGGCCGCGCGGGCAATGGCGGGGATCGCGCTCGACGATATCAACGTGGTCGAGATCCACGACGCCTTCGTGTCATTCGAGCTCATCAACCTCGAGGCGCTGGGCTTCTACGAACCCGGCACCGCGTGGCGCCCGCTCGACGCGGGCGATCTCGAAACGAGCGGCCGCCGCGCCGTGAATCCCTCGGGAGGAATGAAGGCCCGCGGACACCCCATCGGCGCGACCGCATTGACCGCGGGTGTCGAGATGCTCGAGCAGCTCACCGGCCGCGCCGGCGCGCGGCAGCATCGGGGCGCACGCGCGGGTATGATTCAGAGTGTGGGCGGCGTGTCGAATGAGAGTTACGTTTTTATCGTGGATCAGACCTGACGGAGGTGTCGTTTTGCCCGAAACGTCATCGAGTGAGTTCCCGCCCCTGCAACTCTACCGCTGCGAAAGCAAACATGCTTTTTTTCGCCGCTACTCCGAGTGCCCGCTGTGCGGCGCGGGCACGAGCGGTGTACGCGAGCACCCTCGGGCCACGC
>JAZGDW010000287.1:0-8463 GCA_036478295.1 Candidatus Krumholzibacteriia bacterium | reverse complement strand
ACAGATGAGCCGGTTCCCAATGCCCTGACGACTACGCTCATCGTGATAGTGGGCGGCGAACTAACCAGCTCGCGAATCTCTCTCACCACCCCGGGACGACCGACTCGCTTCCTAAGATACGTCCACTTTGCAGCGATGAGCTTGCGGTGCCACGCAAGAATCGTATCCGGGGTTACGATGGTGGCAATCTGGCGCAAGACTTTCCGGCCCAGCGGCTTCCCTTTGGCGGCCAGTCGCCGACGCTGGTCGTCGGTGAAGCGCAGGCGTCTTCCGCCCGACTCAAGCTGCTCTTTCAGGACGCGGTTCTCTTCGATCAGGTAGGCAATCACACGCGATTGCTCTCTGCCGACCCAGCCAGCAAACGTGGCCAGGAGGAGCTGAAGATGGATGGTTTCAGTCATGCGGCGAGTGTATCAGACGGGGCGGCAAGTTCTGGCGCTACAGCGCGTTTGAGTTTTCGGACACTACGCGCCCGGCGTCGGCAGCGCAAACAAACGCGCCCATCTGAAACGCCTGCAGGCCGGGCATCCGGCGCAACCGCCCTTCCGGATAAAAGAAAAACGACCGCCCCTCTTTGGCATACCGTCCGATCCGCCTCGCATCCTCGAGGCCTCTTTGTTTGTCGAAGCGCTCAACGTACTCGGTGCCCAGTCGGTTGAAGAAAAGGCGAAGCGGCCACGATCTGGCCAACTCGACCTTGGCGACATAGCTGATTGCTCGGGGCAACGTCGCCGCAAGAATCATGCTGTCGACGTAACTGGCGTGGTTCGCAACAAAGACACCCTGGTGGTCGCGCGGGACGTGCTCCAACCCCGAGACCGTTACCGGGTACCTCAACGCAAAGCAAAGAAACCGCGCGACCCAGCGGACCACAGCCCAGCGCCAGGCAAGCCGCGGCAACACGAGAACTAGGAGCCACATCCCCACGCCGGCGCCGGCGAACGAGAGCCACGCGTAGGCAGCAAAGAGACTCGAGCGCATATTGCGCAGCACGCGCCTCGGTTCCGACACGAGGCCCGGTAACGCCACCCGCATGATCTGCCACCAGGCGGCACGTTGCCCCGCACCGAGCTGTCCGCGTTCGTACAACTCACGATTCGCACGGCGGCGTATCTTGCCACTGGATGTCTTGAGTAGTGTCCATGGCGGCACGAGTACGACGTCATCGGCGGGGATCCCTGTGAGGTCGAGAGCCAGTGCGTTTATCTCGGAGCGTATGCGATCGACGGAGGTCGGATTCTTTTCGCGCGTTTCCGCAACAACGACAAGTTGCTCGACACCCGATGCCGGGTCGAGACGACCAAAGGCGACGATGCCGCCGCGCCGCACGCCCGCCACATCGCCCATGGTCTCCTCGAGTTCGGCAGGGTAGATGTTTCGGCCGGCGCGGATGATGACATCCTTTGAGCGGCCTGTGATGTAAACATCCCCAGCTGCGATGTACGCGCGGTCACCGCTGTCTAACCAATCGTTGTCGAAAAGCTGACGAGTGGCTTCGGCGTTTCGAAAGTAACCGCTCGTCGCCGACGGTCCGCGGAACTGCAGCCGTCCGTCCTGACGATCGGGAAGCTCTCGACCGTGCGCGTCCACAACCCTGATTTCGTGACCGGCAAGCGGTCGCCCGCACGCAACGAAGCGCAGCGCGTTTTCTTCACCCGGCTGGGCCGGCACGGCTCGTCCGCTACGCGAGAACCTGGTGCGCTCGATGCGGTCGATGACAGGGGGCCGACCCAGCGGAGGAAAGGCGACAGCGAGCGAGCACTCGGCAAGTCCATACACCGGATACATGGTCTCGCGTCGAAAACCATAGCGCCCAAAGTGTTCACAAAACCGCTCGATGGTATCTGGACTCACCGGCTCGGCGCCGTTAAAGCTCACGCGCCACGAGCTCAGATCGAGGCCGGTCAGGTCGGCGTCCTTGAGTTTTCGCACACAGTAATCGTACGCGAAGTTGGGAGCGGCGGACAGGGTGCCACGATACCGGTGGATCGCCCACAGCCATCGCTCGGGGCGGCTGAGGAATTCAAGTGGTGATAGAAGTACGAGGGGAAAAGCGAAGCAGAGGCTGCACATACAAGCGCCGATGAGTCCCATGTCATGGTACAGCGGCAGCCAACTCACGGCCACGTCGGTGTCATCCGTCCCGATCGTCGAGCCGATGACGCGGATGTTCGCAAGCAGGTTCGCATGGGTGAGCACGGTGCCCTTGGGGTTCCCCGTGCTCCCCGATGTGTATTGCAGAAAGGCGGTGTCGCCACCCCCCAACACCGGCTCCTCGTAGTGGGTGGGGTCGTCGTACAGTTCCTCGACGGTGACCAGGCGCTGCAGCTTCTCGGTTTGTGACCGGAGGAGCCGGGCGAACTTCTTCCCCTCGGTGATTGTAATCAGTGTGCTCGTTCCGCAGTTCTCGAGGATCGCCCGGTGACGCCGCAGATGATCCTCGATCTGACTAAGCCGCGCGGGTGGGTAGATGGGTACCGGGACGCCGCCGGCCAGCATCAACCCGTAGAACGCGGTAAAGTAATCCCGGCCCGTGGGCAACATGATGGCCACTGGCTCGCCCGGTTGCAGACCGCGCCGCTGCAAGCCGGACGCCAGCCGCCGGGCATCGTGCACAAGTTCGCGATACGTCAACTGTGCACCGTCCACCTCGTCCTCATAGAACTGAATGTACAATCGGTCGGGATGGGTTCGTGCGTGGTGGTTGATGACATCGACCAGCGTCTCGGCGTCGTCCGGTGTACTGCCGGTGTCTTCGAGTTCCATCCGGGTGACCGTTCGGGCCGCCCGTGATCCCGCGGCCGTGTTGGCACCCAGAACCGAACGGCACAGGTCGCGTGGGGATTCCGCGTCGGCGAAAACGCGTTCGGGCAAGGTCACGGCGAAACGCTTTTCGAGACGTGTGAGCAACTCGACCTTGGAGAGGCTGTCGAGACCGACGTCACGCTCGAGCGAGCTGTCGAGTTTTATGGTTTGGGTCGATGCGTCGTGCGGATGGACTTCCGCGGCGAGCTCGCGGACGATCTTGAGCACGTCCGCCGCCGTATCGCGCTGTGTTGATGATTCTCCGTCTTGACCGAGCCGTTCCATGACGTGGCTCTCCGTTCGATTTCCACCGGTATTTTAGCCCATTACGGCCGTCGTTTCCAGCCATTCGCAATATGGGAGCGTCCCGCTCTTGCAGAAGAGAGGAGACGAATTTTTCGTTTCCGTGTTAGGCTGGCCCCCAGGTACTGATGGCGGTGGGGAAGTCGCTGTTTCCGCCGGATTACTTTGATGATATGTGGTAGGTTGATCTGGCACACACGAGTGGGGCACGGAATGGAGTATGGGCCATCCGGGTAAGCGGGTTGTTCCCGCGCTCCTCTCGCCTTAGCCCGGATTTCCCATATGACTCAAGATTCATCAGCGAGCAGGGAAGGTGTACCCAGATCGCGTCGTTTTTGAGCCGCAACGTGGGATCGGGGCTGATTTGTGGTCGGTTCCTCGGGGTGTGGCAATCGGAAAAAAATGGCGCGGGAGGGGCCAAATCGGGTATGCTTGCCCGAGTCGCGGGAGTGGTCTCCTGCGGAGGGATTTGATCTGGGAAATATCGGGTAAACTGTTAATCATTTCGTTGCGCAATCACTCTATGGTGAAGGAGGTCTGCCGTGGCGCAGGAACGTGAGATTATTGCGCGGCTGGAAAACCAGCCCGGAAACCTGGCGAAAATTGGAAACGCTATGAGAGAGCGAAACGTCAATATCCGGGAGATCCTAGCTTCCGAGCAGAAAGGGAAAAGCCCGGTTCATCTTCTGGTGGACAAAGTCCCCGAGGGGATGGCGGCGTTGAAGGATGCGGGCATCGAGGCGGAAGAGAAGGACATCCTGATCGTTGAGCTCGACAATCGCCCCGGCACCCTGGGCGAAGCTGCAGAAAAGCTGCAGAAGGAAGGAATCAACGTCGACTACGCTTACTACTCCACGACGGAGGGACAGACCCGGGCCGCGGTGATCCTCGGCGTGTCCGACCTGTCTAAAGCCGCCTCGATCCTGGGATAGCCTGACGCTCTTGCCCTCGATCCAGAGAACTCCCGAGCACTCCAGCGCTTAAGCCCGAGGAAGGAAGGCTTTTCGAACAGCTTGGATATGTTTATGAAGTCACGTCGATGAGCTAAAGCAGCTCAAAGTCGATTTCCAGAGGATGAAGGACCGTCTCACTTTGCCCGTGTTAGAGGCGAGTGAGAATTGTTGTGAAGCACTCTGTGGCCTCGAAACCTGCGGAGGGCTGCAGTCTTTTCAAGAAAAGGAGATGGAAGAATGAGAAATCGTATCGTAGCTCTGACAACACTAACGGTGTTTCTGGCCCTGGCGGCCTTTGCTGTAATCCAGACACAAGCAGGGGAAGAGAAAAAGCTTCCCGAAAAGGTTACCGCCACATTATCCATGGTGACTACCGGCGGGGGCTGTGACAAGGCCTCCGGCCCGTTTTGTTGCCGGGGCGACAAAACTGCGTACAACCAAGCCTTTGAGAAAGTGCCCGGTGTCATTGAGGTAACCTTCAATTCCAAAACCAGGCAAGTCGAGATCACGTATGAGAAGGGTGTCCTGAGCTTGACACAGCTCGTCGAAGCAGCCAAGAAGCTCAACTCAGAGATCACCTTGTAGGAAGCGGGTTCTGTCAGCGGAGCCAGCCCCGGATTTGACTTTCCATATCCTGGCCGGCAAGCACGTTGATATGGGATAATATCATCATACTATCGCGTAACGGGGGGCGGTAGCCAGGATGTTGGCCCCTGGCGGATCTAGTATCGGTTCCTGAAACACGCTTTCGGCATCTCCTGTACCTGTCGCGGCTTGCGAACGACGCTTAGAAGGACAGTGCTGCCCATCGTTCGATCCTGGGCTAAAGGGCAGCGGATAGGCCTACGGCGACACGCCCCCTCGCTACGCGTGCCAGTTCGAGGCCGACTTGGTCCCATAAAATCACGCTGCCAGACACCAACCCGGGGAGCCATCGCATAACCATCCCGTTAACAACCACTTGCGCTGATACCAGGCCGTTTTGACGAACTGTCGCCGCACTGCTATAATGACAGCATGATCGGTCAAACCATATCCCACTACAAGATCCTCGAAGGTCCGCTTAAGCAGCTCTTGAAGGGCCATTCGACGCCAAATACGCTGCCCTCGGCTGTGAGAATGCTGGCCTTGTCCAGGGAAGGGTACTATAGCGCCGAATACTCTGGATCCGCCAGCCCGCAGGGCGGATCCGTTGTCAGCGTGCGGAAACTCGAGAATGTGGTTTGCCCAGCCGTAGAATGGTCCACTACAAGTAGCGAATCTAGTCCAACCTGACCGTACTTTTGCCTCATATCCCGATGACTTTCAACCATCGGATCTGTTGGCTGGTGATCCTTCCGGAGAGTTTTCTCAGCGACTTCTCGGAGGCCATTGGTCCTGAGAGTTCGCGAAGGTCGATCGGCGTCTTCGGCAGATCCTTGGATATGATTACGGAGTATAATGGAATTCGGGAGCGATCGCGATGAGACTTCGGTCAAAGGCTGTAAAGATACTCGCCGCGCCGATCATCCTACTGGTGCTCGCCGCCATCCTCTACGCGGGAGGAGAGATCTATCGGCGCCACGACTATCGCTCCGAGTTCCTCGAACGAAAAGGGCGGCTAGTGTCGGTGGAAGAGACACGGATCGAGCAGGGGCCCGACCATTCGCTCTTTCAGTTACGATTCGCGAACGACAGCGGTATCGAGACGCAGGGCTACTTCAGGTTGCCTTCCGAGGGCAGCGGGCCCTACCCTGCTCTCGTCATACTCGGCGGTGTGCGAACGGGCAGAAAAACGCTCGACTACGTTGGCCCCACCGAGGGGCTTGCTCTCCTGGCGCTGGACTACCCGTATGAGGGCAAGAAGAACAACCTGTCGGCGTGGGAGTTCGTGACCGGCCTGGCCGCGATGCGGCAGGCGGTCATCAACACGGTGCCGGCCGTCATGCTCGGTGTGGATTACCTGCTGGATCGCGACGACATCGATTCGGAGCGCATCGTCCTCATCGGCGGCAGCGTCGGCGCGTTCTTCGCGGCCGCGGTCGCGGCCGCCGACCTGCGCATCGATGCCGTGGTTCTTCTCTTTGGAGGCGGCGACCTGCGCGCGATCGGCGAGGCGAACCTCGACATGCCCGCAATCATCGCCCGCCCTGCTGTATGGCCTCTCGCGGTTCTCGTCTCGCCGGTGGAGCCCTTGAAGTACATCGATCAGATTGCACCGCGGCCACTTCTCATGCTCAACGGCACCGACGATCCACGGATACCGGAGCGTTGCAGCCGCCTGCTTCACGAGCGCGCCAAAGACCCGAAGACAATTCGGTGGATTCCCGCGGGGCACGTGAGCGTTCGGACGAAGAAGTTTCGCGGGCTCGTGGGCCGCGAGCTGGCCACGTGGCTGGTCGACAACGAGCTGATCTCGCCCGGGGCGATGTTTCCGGAGCTTCTGGGCGGGCCGTCCCCTCCCGACTCTTCCCACTGAGAGCGGTGGAATGGATCCCGAACTCCCCAAGCCATCCCACTACTCTCAGCGAAGAGGAGCGATGACACCCGGCGGCGATTGAGCCGCGCCGCGGCGGTGAGACAGCTCCAATCACCACGGCGTTAGGGCGGACCCTTTCGGGGTCACTTCAACTCCGGAACGCCGCAGTTCTGCGGTGCGGGTGCCGGGAATTATTTCCTGCAGGATGATTCGCCCTGCGCGCCCGGACAATCTCCCTTGGGCCCGCAATGTGGGTTTGTCCCTACCAAGAAATCCATCGCCCTCATTATAGATGAGAGTGAACACGGACCTGGCGCTGGCCGTGCGCCCCGTGTTCCGCTAGGCAGCAGGTTGTAGACGGAGGATCTGACGCCCCCGAGCCGATCGACCCGTGGCGAATCTGACCCGATCCCACAATATCACGCTCTGAGACACCAACCCGGGGAGCCATTCCATGGTCTCAGAGCGCCTCAAACCATCTCAAAGACAGCCCTGAAGGTTCTTACTTTTGACTCGCCCGGGGAGCCAATTCTTCATTTCGCCGCCCGGTGGACGCTAATTGAATGTGAGAACTTGGTGGATTGCGTGCTCCGCCGCCGCCGCGGGGGAAATCACGATTTGGTATAGTTTTTCGCCCTTTTCGAGGCTGGGCACGGGCTTCCATCTGCGACATCCTTTTTAACGCCAACACGTTACGCCCTAGCTAGGGGCACAAAAACGTGCTATACTATGGTATAGTTTTCGGTATACTTTTGGGCCTTTTTGGGGCGATTTTGCTATACCGTGAGCCCGAGATTCTGGACCGCGTCGTTGACCCGCCCATGTTCTGCGGCGGCCGGCATCGCGGTTGTGGTGTGGCGCGGCCGTGCCGGTATGCGGAGGGGGATAATCTCATGTATACTGGGAGCAATCGTCGCTCCGGGTGCTCCTTCTCCCTGATGGACTGTTTGCCGTCCGAGGAGAGCCCGCGGGAGTATCAAAATGCGAAGTCTCACCGCCGTTATCATTTCCCTCTTCGGCGTGTCTTTGATGGGGTGCGCCTCTGACCAGCTGCAGGGAACTCTCCCCGCCAATCGTCCGCCGGTGGTCTGGTTGGGTATCGCTCCGCCCGAAGGCTCCGTAGTCAGTTACCGGGTTCACATCTTCTGGGATGGCAACGACCCGGACGGTGATGTGGCGTTCTTCGAGTATGTGATTGCTGACAACGAAACGGGCACCTTCGACCCCGCGGACACCACCGGCGCGGATAAGTGGAGCCGGATTTCGGCGAAGGATTCCGTTTTTATTTTTTCCGCGGATGTCGTTGCCGACAGCTCCGTCACAAACCGCGACGACATGGAGGCCTACGAGTTCAAGCGAACGCACACCTTCTTCGTGCGTGCGGTCGACGATCGCGGGCTGCGCTCGGCACCGGTCTATCGGTCTTTCACGGCACGAAACCTCTCTCCGATCATTAGCATCCTCGTACCCAACATCATCGGGCTGAACGTGGCGCTGGTGCCGCCGATCATGACTTTCAGATGGGTGGCCACTGATCCCATCGTCTCACGCGAGAACACCCAGGATCCGGATTCCGTGCGGTCGATCCTGATCAACACCCAATCTGTTGGCTTCGAAGGAGCGGCGCGCTACATCCGCGAGAACCCGGACGCGGCGGAATGGGGAAAGTGGGTCGCGTACAACGCGCCGGGGGACAGCGGCAGATTCTGGCACCCCAAAAAACCGGTGCCGTTGGCGTCGTATATCTTTGCAGTTCAAGCCAAGGATGAAGCCGGTGCGGTGACACCGGTCTTTGATCCCGCCCACAATCTGAAAAGGATCCGGGTTCTGGATCGGCGGACCGGTCCGGTCTTGATCCTCAGCAACAAGTTCTTGGGCCGGATCGTGACCTCGAGCCCCGACCTGGCCCCGGCGGTTCTTGATCTCCCCTCGGGTGTGCCGCTC
>JAZGDW010000286.1:0-19414 GCA_036478295.1 Candidatus Krumholzibacteriia bacterium | reverse complement strand
CTGCCCTACGCGCGGGACCCGTCGCTGGACAGCGTTATCGTCGCCGACCCCGGACACACCGATTTCGATCTGGTGCTGCTCGCCGATAATAATCCGGCGATCAGCGACGAATGTTACAAGATCGTCTTGCAGCACGCCGCAGAGGCGATGATGCGGCACCATCCGGAAATGTCCAGGGACGAGGCGTTGACGCAAGGTATCACGCACGTCCGCGAAATGCGGGAGTCCGCGGCCAGGGAGGGCCGGACCTACGGGGCGTTTTTTCGCCACGTGGTGGATTGTCAGGAGTGGTGCCAGCCATTGGTCGTTGGACTGGAGACGTGCCACATCGAGGCGGTGAGCCAGCTCGGTCCACGGAGCGTATTCTTCGGCTACAACAGCGATCGGATCCCGCCGAATGCGGGGGCTGGCTTTGCAACCGTCGCGGAGGAACTCGCGCGCGATCCCCATGCCCGCGTGCTTTTGGTAGGCCGGGCGAGCCGCGTCGGCGACAAGCTGTACAACCGCGAACTGTCACAGCGGCGGGCCCTGGCCGTACAACAAGCGTTGATCGAGCTCGGGGTGGCACCGGAGAAGATCCAGGCGATGTGGATCGGCTGGGAACCTCCGCAGATAAACAGCCGGATAGCGGGGTTTTACGGTCTGGGTGATGTGTACGCCCGGGATGGTGAGACCGCCGTCAACCAGAGCGTCATGATCGTCGTCTTCTAGGAACCTGGAGACTCGTACTGAGACGACCCGGACGCAACCACCCGCGGGATCGCGGCGGCCCACCGAAGCGTGAGGACCCGGCGCCAGTTGGAACCCTTCTTGCTCCGTATTGGGGTGACCCGTCCCCCGCGTATGGTGCGCCGGGGCGACACCCAACGGGAGCTGAACCATGTCAGACAATCCAACCTACACGCCCCTGGATGAAACCGAAACGCCCGCCGCGGGCCAGCTCGTCTACGCGATAATCACCAATCCCCGCATCATGGAAACGGTGCGCGATTTCCATGGCGTGTCCATGAGATGTGCGGTCGTTATCGTGCAGAAAAGACGGAAGGTGGAGGAAGTGGTCGTGTGGGAGGAGGCAGTGGTGACGCAGCGCTTTCCGCTGGACGAGATCCGGGAGGCGCTCGCCAATTATGACATGACCGACAGTGTCTGTATCGTCCTGGCCCGCGATGACCGGGTCTGCGAAATGGTTGTCAGTCCTAAAGAGACCTCCGCCTCCTGAGACATTCGGCAGGGAAGTGCGGCGCACGGTCGACGCTGTGACGGCGGTGAAAATGACGACGCGACCGGTCTACACGAAACTCTCCAACAAGCGATTCTACTTAATGTTACCGCGTTGACTTAAAGTGAACGGGTGCTGCTTTTTGCCTGGCCTCCGCCCGCATGTTGCTTTATTCTGCGTACCGGGCGCGGCGACAATGCCTGCGCAACGAAAGGTGCGGGACATGGCAAAAGCTTCCGGCCGCATGTTGCCGCCGCTGACAAGGCGCCAGCGGCAGGTTCTGAATTTCATCGCCGCGTTCACGACGAGCGAGGGCATCGGGCCGACGCTCGACGATATCCGCGGACATCTCGGCCTGGCCGCGGTGAGCACGGTCCACGAGCACGTCACCCGTCTGATCGAGAAAGGCTATGTGGAGCGCGGGTGGAACCGGGCCCGTTCCATTGTGCTGGTGCCGCGCGCGCTGGATGGGGGAATGACACGGGTGGTTCCCCTCATGGGAACGGTGTCCGCGGGCGGGTGTGTCAACATGGGCGGCGGCGGTGCAGAGGTCGGGGTGCCGCCCGACCTGGCAAGAGGGCCGGGGGTCTACGCGCTGCGGGTGCGCGGGAACACGCTCGAGCCCGAGGGCATTCGCAGCGGTGATACGCTGGTAGTCGAGCAAGCGGGCACGGCTGGAGTGGGGAGGATCGTGGTGGCGTCGGTGGCGTCGCGACAGGTGCTGGCCAGGGTGGGGGGCGGACGAAAGCTCGAACCGCTGATTGCGAACTACGGCAAGAGGAACGAGTGGAGGGCGGGCGACGTGGTCGGAGTGGTGGTCGGCCTGTGCCGGCGCTACCGGTGACGGTCGCCTGGCGTTTGGCCTGTCGCTTGCGGAGGGGCCCGCGACCGGCCGGATCTCATGCGGATCGGAGAGGTGTGTCGCAGCGCGTGATCATTGACGGGTACAACGTCATCTACACCGATGAAACCTTGCGGCGCAAGGCCTGCCGGGACGTCGAAGGCGCCCGCAGGGATTTTCTCGATAAACTCAAGGGCTATGTGGCGCGGCGGCGGCTGAAGATAACCGTGGTCTTCGACGGGCGGGGCGGCATGGTGGATGCGGAAACCGTCATCCCCGGCAGGCTGCAGGTCCTCTACAGCGCCAGTTCGCAGACCGCCGACGAAGTCATCGTTGCAACGCTGAAGAAGTCGGGTAATCCGGCGGCGTATATCGTGGTTACCTCCGACATGGCGGACATCGGGCGCGCGGCGAAAACGATGGGGTGTGAGGTCATCGGCTCGAAACGGTTCCTGCAGCGGATCGTGGGAGGCGCGGCGTCCGGCCCGAATAGCGCGCGCGAAACACGCGGCGGCAAGCGACCCAGGGAGATGGGAGACACGGATTACTGGCTCGACAAGTTTGCCGGGGACGACGAAACGAACGGCGGAGATTAGCCTCAATGCGTCAAAAACAATGGCTCTGTGATGATAGGCCCCCGCCTTTACACGCCCGGCCTGTGTTCCGCAAAAAATCGCTTAGTTAAAGCGGTCGCCGGCGTTAAGATGAAGTCGAGCCATGACCGTTTAACCACAAAGGCATCCCTGGTAACGCGACCGGGGGTCGCCATATCGCATAATTGTGAGGAGGAGGTTACTAATGAACAGGCCGAAAATTGCGCTTATCGGCGCCGGTCAAATCGGAGGGACGCTGGCCCTTCTGGCGGCCCAGAAGGAGTTGGGGGACGTTGTACTTTTCGACATTGTCGAAGGTATCCCACAGGGCAAGGCGCTGGACATCATGGAAGCGCGGCCCATATTGGGTTCCGACGTGACCCTGATAGGCAGCAACGAGTACGGTGAGGTCAAGGGCGCGGATGTGGTCATCGTCACTGCGGGGCTGCCGAGAAAGCCGGGGATGAGCCGGGACGATCTGCTCGAAAAGAACCTCACCATCATCAAGGACGTGGCGGAGAACCTCAGGGAGTACTGTCCCAACGCATTTGTCATCGTCGTTTCCAATCCACTCGACGCGATGGTGTACGCGATGAAAAAGATCACGGGCTTTCCCAAGAACCGTGTGGTCGGCATGGCGGGCGTGCTGGATTCGGCGCGCTTCCGCACGTTTGTCGCGATGGAACTGGGCGTCAGCGTTCGCTCGGTCACCGCGTTCGTCCTCGGCGGGCACGGGGATACCATGGTGCCGCTGCCCCGTTTCTGCACGGTCGAAGGGGTCCCGCTCCCCGAGCTCCTGTCGCAGGACAAGATTGACGCTATCGTCAAGCGTACCCGTTTTGCCGGTGGCGAAATCGTGGGCCTGCTCAAGCAAGGAAGCGCCTTTTATTCGCCAGCTGCGGCGGCGATCGAGATGGCGGAGTCCTACCTGAGGGATCAGAAGCGGGTACTGCCGTGCGCAGCGTTTCTCGAGGGCGAATACGGTGTCGATGGGTACTACCTGGGCGTGCCGGTAATCATCGGCGCTGGCGGCGTGGAAAAGGTGGTCGAAATCGACCTGACCGATACCGAATCGGAAGGGCTGCGCGGGTCGCTGGAAGCGGTCAAGCAACTGGTCGCTTCGAGCAAACTGTAGAACGGACAGGGCCGTTCATACTCGGAATAAAGAGCGCCGGGCGTCCGGCGCTCTTTTCCGCTTTTGGGAACGGCAATTTTGATGTTTCGCTCCAATTGCCTGAACCGCTATAATTTAGGGGCAGCCACCGGCGCTGCGACCGGCAATCAGAGCCCCCGACCAGGCTGGTGGTCCAGTGGTCAGGACGTGGGACCCGATTGCGTAAACCCCTGCGAACA
The DNA here is from genome assembly GCA_036478295.1 of Candidatus Krumholzibacteriia bacterium. Taxonomy (GTDB): domain Bacteria; phylum Krumholzibacteriota; class Krumholzibacteriia; order WVZY01; family WVZY01; genus JAZGDW01. Next base: position 15,408 of record JAZGDW010000286.1, on the reverse strand, counting down.
AGGAGAGGGACCGTTCTTATGAAAAAGAAACTATTCTGTGGTCTGCTGGCCGTTGCGTTATGCGGAGGATTTCAGGCAGCCTATTCCGAACCCATCACGCTCGATCACCTGAAGAATATCGCGAAACGGTTCAGTTATTTCATCGTTCTCGAGGAGACGGATAAAGAGCCCCTGCGATACATCTACGCCGATGTCCGCCAGCATGTCCATCTCTACCACGTCACGGACAAACGCGCCGTGCTGGAGTGGGAGAGCGTGGAGTTGGGGTCGCGCGCGAGCGCCCTTTTTGTGACGGACCTCGACAAGGACGGTGCCGATGAAATCGTCATCGCCACGACCCAGGGTCGTATTCTCATCTACGACGCGGGAAACCGCAACCTGCTGTGGGAAAACCTGCAGGACCCCTTCGAGACCATCGAGTGCATGACCTCGCAGAATATCGACCGCGATCCGCAGGATGAGCTGATCTTCGTCGCGAACTCGCTCCTGTACATCTACGACAGCGTGCACAAGACAATCGAATGGCAGAGCCAGCGCAAGTTCTCCGCCAAGGAGATCCTTCTGGCCAACGTGGACAACGACCCCCAGCCGGAAATAATTCTCAACACGGGGTTTGTGATCGACTCGCGTTTCTACAACGTAGACTACGAATTCGAGGAGGGTTTTGGCAGCCGCATCGTGCTCCTGGACACCAACGGTGACGACATTCCGGAGATCATCGGCGAGACGGCGGATTTCACGCTGCGCATTTACGATGTGTACGCTGAGCGCGAGCTGTGGTGAATCTGACCGGATTACTTGTAACCAGATCCGGCTAAAGACGACTAATAGAGAGGTTTCGCGAATCGCGAGACCTCTTTTTGTGGACCCGGGCCGGTCGGCTAGCCCTTCTTGCGGAATTCGATGCGAACACGGGTCCACATCGTTACCGGCAGCCCATCCTTGACCCCGGGTTCGAAGATGATGAGCCGCGCCGATTGGAGAGCCGCGGCGACGCACTCGGCGGGCTGCGAGGCATCGGCCACCTTGACCTGGAGAATGCTGCCGTCCGATGAGACCTCGATCTGGACGTCCACATGCCGTCCCAGGCAGTTTTTGAGACGGCGCGTATCGGGCCAGGTGATCTCCACAGGCCGCGGCGGGATTACGACCGCTGGGGGGCCGATATTATCCGGCAGTGTTTGCGGGGCATCTCCGACAAGGCTCTCGACGTCGGCAGCCGGTTCGTCGGAGTAACCCTCTTTCGTGACCGGAGTTACAGGACTCTCCGTCGCCGGGTGGTCGACCGAGACCTTTGTCGTGGGTTCCTGGACTGGATTTTGCTCAATATCCGGGCTGTGCGAATCGTCGATTTCCACCGGAATGCTGATGATGTAGTGGGGCGGGATCGGCTGGCCGGCCCCGTCACCCCCGTCGGCGTCGACGGTTTTCTTGAACACGGCGAAAAAGCCTGGTTTGACGGTATAGAAGAGTGCGACGTGCAACAGCACGGCAATGGACACGATGACGATCCAGTGTTTCTTGCGGTTCTTTTGCTCCATGACGGCGATCCTCAGCACGGCCGGGCCGGTCGATGTCGCTTGTCGCATGTGACCTTTTCAGACATAATACCCGGCGTGTCGCCCTGGAGTCGCGGACAAATTCGAGCGAACTCCGAACGCGGAAGATGAACGAATAATGCAAGAGAATACGGCCATGACGGGCGATACGTTCACCGTTCCGAACCTGATGACCGCGATGCGGTTGGTTCTGGCAGTGGCTGCCGCGGTGTTGTTCATCGTCGGCGGGCTCTCGTCACTGGCAGTGGCGTTGTGCCTCGTCGGCGTTGCCCTCGACGCGCTCGACGGCTGGTATGCAAGGCGGTTCTCGAGCTGCTCGCACCTGGGCAGTTTCATGGATCCCTTGGCGGACAAGATGCTTATGATCGTGGTCTACGGTGTCATCGTCGTGAACATGCAATCGATCATCATCTGGGCGCTGTTTGGGCTCGTGGTGGGGCGCGACGTCGTCGTCACCTCTTCGCGCCTGCGCAGCTTTCGCCGGCGCGGAGCGTCCTTTCCCTCGGACCGATTCGGCAAGGCGAAGATGATCGTGCAGAGCATTGGCGGCGCGGCGATTCTGGTTTACGCATACATCCTCAACGGCGGGTTTGCATTCCTCCATTACCCGGTTCTGATGACCCTGGGAGTGGTCATGATTCTTTCCTACATATCTGCTGGACGATACCTGTTTCCCGGCGGGGCCATGCTCCTCACCGGCTCCAAGCACGGGGAATAGTCCCGAATACACCACTAGCCAACAAAGACAAAGGGGGTTGTTGCCGACCAAGACAAACCCCCTTTGGCTACACCATCCACGTAAAACGTGGCTGGCTGGTAGCACTACCAACTTATTTTGTATGATTCATATTGTCAAGCGAGTCGTGCCTTTTTATCATATATAAGAGGTTACGGATGCGCAGCTTACCGGCAAAATTAATGATGTGGTTTATGTGCCTCACCCTGGTGGTGTTTTCGCTTCCGGCGGGAATCCCGGCGGGCACGCCGGCGACGACCGATTGGCCCGTGGGGCGGGAAACGGCCGCTACAGCCGCGGCGCTGGTGTTAGCGGGCGGCAATTCGAGACACGCCGGGCGGCTGCCGGCGGCGTTCGCCTACGCCGATACGACAGAGTACGAATTTCCGGAGGAAGAGGAAGAGAAACGGAACGTGGTGAAAGAAGTTTTTCTGTGGACGGTGGTAGCGGGATTCGTGGCGTTTTTCTTCATCGAGGTCTTTATCAGGGGGGATACCGATACGCCGCCGCCACCCCCGGTTCAGAAGCCGCCGCCACCACCCCCGACGGTCAGCGGCCGTCTTGCAGGACAATCTCCTTGGTAAAAGCCGCCGAGCGCCGCGCGGTCTCACCGGAGATCCTGTCGTGCACGGCAACGGTCAGCACGTAGCCGCCGGCCCGTAGCGCGCCGATATCGATCGCCAGCTCCTCCGATGATTGGTGCCGGAAACTCTTGCGTTCCAGAGTTTGTGAAATGACGGGATCGGATTCCGACCCGAAACCCATCATGGATTTCAAACCCTTCGTGAGTCTTGCCCAACCGGTCGGCGAGTCGGCCGTCAAGTCGTAGATCGAATACGTAATGTCATAATCCGCACCGGACCCGGGGACGCGCAGGTTGTAGATTTCCACGTAAAGCAGCAGTTTCTCCGCTTGCGAGTACGCGCCACCCGGGTTCGCGAGAAACTGTTTGTCGCCGCGGCGGATGACGGCGCCCTGGCTGCCCGGGGTCTGCGCCAATCGGTAGAGGAGAATATCGCTGAGGGCGAGTGAATCGCTCAGGTAGGAGAGAGTGTTCGTTTCCGCCTGGACGAGAGCCTGGCCCCGCTCGGTGTCGTCCACGAGGCTGAAAGCGACACGGTGGAAATCGAACGGCAAATCGTAGCCCTTGACAAGGTAATACCATGGTGCCCCCGTGTCGCTCTCGCGGCGGATGGGCTCGGCGCTCAGCGTATCCTCGTAGTAAAAGGTCTGCCGCCACTCCCGGTCAAAAAAGGACGTTCGCGCCACGAAACTGCCCGCGCCGTCGAGGTTCATGTGGTATTCGAGACTGTCCATATCGATCTTCAGCGCCAGGTAGACGGAGGTCGAGGAACGATCGCGAAACGAGAACACGTCCAGCACGCCGGGGACCGATTCGTACGGTGACACGTAGGACGACACCGGTTCGTCGAGGTTCAACGCCTGGGCGATGGAAGAATAGCGGTAGTCCATCGGCACCATGTAATTGCCGTTCAGGAATTCATCCATGAAGACGAACGTGAACCCCAATTCACCACTGCCGTATTTCCAGATCTCTTTGCGCCCGCTCAGGAATTGGCCCTCCAGCGTCGTGCGGATGGCGGCCGGTCTGCCGAACTTGACGAGCGCCTTGCCGCGCTCCGTCTCCCAGCCACGAAGAGCGGGCCGCTTGAGCTGGTAGAAGGCGTCGGTTAGCACCATGCGGTAGACGTGCTCGACATATCTCACGTTTACCCTTGAGGTGGGATCCGGGTTGCGCTCCGCCCAGAAGATCCTTTGCATGTCGCGGCGTATCGCTTCAGTGGCGTATTCGTATTCCTCGAGTTGTTCCTCGTTCAGCAACAGCGCGATGTCGGCGAAGCTTTCGCGTTCCTCTGCGGACAGCAGCAGGAGCGACGAGTTGAACCTGGCTACGGCCTCGTCGAAATCGTCGTGCTCGAACGCGATCACACCCAGAAGAAACGAGGCTTCGGGCGCATCGGAATACCGCGCGAGCAGCGACTCGCACGCGCGGATAGCTTCGGTGCTGTCGCCCAGCACGTAGCAGGAAAAAGCGAACTTGTAGAGTGCGTCACGGTTGTCGCGGTCGCATTGCGTTGTCCTTCGGAAATGCTCGCGGGCCGAAGCGAGGTACTCACTATACACTTGAATGTGCCTCCACTTGCGAAACCAGTTGCGGCCCAGGTAGTAGTGCGCGTCACAGTGCCCAGCGTCCATGGCGAGCACCCGCTTGAAGCATCGCTCCGCATCCGGATGAAACGTTTGCAGGTAATAAGTCTTGCCGAGTTCCATGAGAATGCCGATGTCGTCGGGGAAACGCCGCAGCCCTTCTTCGAGGATTGTCTGCGCCCGCAGCCGGTCGACGATCGTGTTCCTCGAACAATACAAGCGCCCCACGCGCGCGTACAACACGGGTGTGGCACCATCGGAATGGACGGGACCCGTGAGGAGCTGGATGGCGCGAGCGGTGTCTCCACGGGCGACAGCCGCATCGGCGCGGCGCAGACGTGAATCGAGGTCGCCGCCGTGGGCGCAGGCTGCGAGGAGGGTTGCGGCGAGTGCGGCAACAGCGAAATGTTTTGGGCGCAGGCCACGGGTCAATGTGTTTTGCTCCCCGGGTCGGTGTTTGGAAGAGGCAGGGCACAGATAGTGGCAATATACAAGGGGAGCCGCCCGGCAAGAAGCGTGGATTGCGGGCCGGGTATCTCAGGAACAAAAATCGACGGGGCATCTCAGGAAAAAAAGCTCGCAGGGTATCTTCAGGAACGAAAATCGGCGGGGCATCTCAGGAAAAAAAGCTCGCAGGGTATCTTCAGGAACAAAAAGGGGAGGGCCCTAGGTGCGAGGGTCCCTCCCGTTAGCGCGCGCTCATGCGCTCCTGTTACGTCTGTCTACAGGCTCTTCTTGGAGCCGAATGGGCTCTTGGAGTCACGGAATGTAACGGACAGACCCGCCTGCGCGTTCTTCGTCACGAGACGAAAGGCCAGCGATGCTCCGGACGCGATGGGGGTGTCCACGGTCCGAAATGTCACACGGTCGCCGCTGGCGATGCCAACCCAGCCGCTGGGCGCGACGATGTCCTCGATCGATTCCGTGGCGTCCGTTATGGTCACGCCGTAGACCGAGCGTCCACGAGCCTTGACGCTCAATATGACGACGGCGACGTCCCCTTCGCTGGTCAGGACCGTCTTGCTGACATCCGGATCCGCCGCCATGGCGGGGGCGGACGTAATCAGGCTCACCGTCGCGATCAGGAGGATAATCTTGCTGAAGCGAGTCATTTCTGACCTCCTCATGCGAGTTGCTCTAGGATGCTAAGTCGGGTCAGATCCTAGTAAACTGTCGCTTATTTAAGGTGTCACTTTAGCTGTTGCCTACAGCTGTTTAGAAATCCACGACTTGCCTTATAATGCCGAGGATAACCAAGTTCTTGCCTATACTTGCTAATGGCTGATTATAGCACGCCGCCAGGGAGGCTGTCGAGGGGAGAAACCACAGAACACAGCATACCCGAGCCCCGAATGGGTGTGGGACGCCCCCGTTACGCCGGGGCGGGGCCCTAGAGGATTCCGTCTATGATCTTCAGTACGGAGTCGTAGCGGCCGAAGGGGGGCATAATATAGGCGCCGTGGACCCTGGACAGCTGCTTGCAGTCCATGAGCGCATCGCGGGCGATGTCGATCCCCAGGGCCCGGGCCTTCTCACCCGCCGGGGTTTTTCGCATACGCTCGCGGATCCGTTCGGGGATCTGCATACCCGGCACCTCGTTATGGAGGAACTCGGCGTTCTTGTAGCTGGCCAGCGGTAGAAGTCCCACGAGAACCGGGATGTCGACGTCCCGTGTCAAGTCGAGGAATTGCTCGAGCAGCCCGGCCTCGTATACCGGCTGCGTGAGGACGAATTCGGCGCCGGCGGCCACCTTCTGGTAAAAGCGGCGGACTTCGGTCTCGAGGTCCATGGCGCCCGGGTTGGCGCCGACCCCGATGGCAAAACTGGTGACCGCGCCCAACGGGTTGTCGGCCAGGTCCAGGCCCTGGTTGAGATTCTTGACGATCCGGACCAGCCCGATGGCATCGACGTCGAAGACCGCGGTGGCGCTGGGATAGTCGCCCAACTTCGGGGGATCGCCGGTAATGATCAGGATATTCCTCAAATCGATCGCGTTGGCCCCGATAAGGTCGGCCTGCATGCCCAGCAGATTGCGGTCGCGGCAACAGTAGTGGAGCAGGGTTTCGATCCCGACTTCCCGCTGCATGAGGGTGGCCAGGGTCATCGGGCTCATACGCGCGCTCGCGCGGGGACCGTCGGCAATGTTAATGATGTGGACCCCGTTGTCCTTCATGATGCGGGCGGCCTCCAGCGCCCTTGTCGGGTCGAGTCCTTTCGGTGGGTCGATCTCCACACTGATAACGAATTCGCGCGTGAGCGCCTTGGCGAAAGCGCTACGCTGTTCGAAGGGTGACTCGGGCAGCGGCTTCCGCTCGTCTTCAGCGTGCGCGGGTGCTGTGAGCTGCACGTGAACGGGTCTCAGAGCCCTGATGGCCGCCGACATGCTGCGGATGTGGTCGGGCGTGGTGCCGCAGCATCCACCGATCAAGGAGACACCTGCGGCGATGAGGCGCTTGGCGTATTCGGCCATGTATTCTGGAGAGGTCAGATAGATGTAGCGGCCTTCCACGAGTCTCGGGGCGCCGGCGTTGGGCAGCGCGGTGAGCGGGCGCTCCGTCAGGGCGCGCAGTCTCTCGACCGTCTCGAGCATGGGCTGTGGGCCGATCGCGCAGTTGCAGCCGATGGCGGCGAGATCGTAGGGCGCCAGTTGCTCCACGACGTGTTCCGGCGTGTCGCCCATGAGCGTCTGGCCTTCCTCTGTAAAGGTCAGCTGGGCAACGATGGGTAGGGAGCACACCGATTGGGCCGCCTCGATGGCGATCTTCATCTCTTCGATACTGGGAATGGTCTCGATCATCAACAAGTCGACGTCGCCGGCCAGCGCCTCGGCCTGCTCGCGGAAGGCGTCGAGGGCTTCCTGCCTGCTGATCTGGCCCAGCGGCTGCAGCGGTTTGCCCAGAGGACCCATCGACCCCGCCACGTAGACGTCGTCGCCGGCGACCTTCCTCGCCAGGCGCGCGCCCGCCTGGTTGATCTTGGTGATGCGGTCTTCGACACCGAACGCGCCCAGCTTGTACCGGTTGGCCCCGAACGTGTTGGTCTCTATCAGTTCGGCACCCGCACGGACGTACTCCTCATGGATCTCCTGGACGAGGTTGGGTCGTGTGAGGTTGAGCTCGTCGAAACACGTGTTGATGAAAACGCCTCGCGAATACACCATGGTGCCCATCGCGCCGTCGGCGAGTATGATACGCTCGTTCAGTTGCTCTATGAAATCGCTTGCCATGGGATTCCTTGCCGGAAATACGGCTAATACTATAGTGGTAATTGTAAGAGAGCGAGCGCGCGAAGGCAACCTCGCTGTGACGCAAATTGGCGTGGTATTCAGGATTTCGATGGTTTATACTTAGTGCATACCTCATCTGCCTCCCCTTAATGGATTTTCCGATGAAACCCAGACACGTCGTTTTGCTTCTCGCACTGCTTATGGTGTCGCTCAGCGTGTCTCCGGGCGTCCCGCAGGAGCGACCGGCGCGGACGCTTCACGAGCTGCTGGGCAAGCAGGAGCTGGAGCGCCGCTTTCGCATCGCAGAACGCTACCGCCTGGAATCGATCAAGAAGGCGGCCATCAACCAGGGCACGTTCGATGCGCTTCACTACGGGATCGATCTCACCGTCGATCCGACCGCGCGGACGATCACCGGTACGGTAACCGCCCGGGTTATGGCGACGACGCTTCTTACGAGTGTCGACCTGGATCTCGACACCACCCTCACTGTATACGCGGTCCGCGAAAACGGTTCGACCGCCGCATTCAACCACAGCAACGACATTCTGACCGTCACCTTTGGCGCCGGCTATGCGGCGGGGGACACGGTGGAGGTGGCGATCGACTACGCGGGGGCGCCGACCGGGCCGAACAACACGCTGGGGGGTGTGCCGGCGTTCGCTTTCGGGCAGCATTTCCCGTCACCGGGCAACGGAGTGCCCGTCATCTATACGATCAGCGAGCCGTTCTTCGCCCGCAGCTGGTGGCCGTGCAAGGACGTGCCGAGCGACAAGGCGACCGCTGACCTGTCGATCACCGTTCCGGATACACTGGTCGTGGCATCCAACGGTCGCCTGCGGGGAGAGGTCGATCTCCCCAACGGGTGGAAGCGCTTCGACTGGGAAGAAACGTATCCCATCGCCACCTACCTGGTGTCCCTCGCCATCTCGAACTACCGCACGTTCAGCGATTACTACCATTACTCGCCTGTCGATTCGATGGAAGTCCAGTTCTTTGTCTATCCGCAGGACGTGGCGGACGCGACGATCGATTTCGCCGTAACCGTGCCGATGCTCGAATTCTTTTCGGACAGTTTCGGACTGTATCCCTTCATCGATGAGAAGTACGCGATGGCCGAAATACCCTTCGGCGGGGCACTGGAACACCAGACCTGCACCAGCTACGGGAGCTTTTTCGTGCGCGGTAACAACGCGTTCGATTGGACCGTGGCCCACGAGCTGGCACACCAGTGGTGGGGGGATCTCATTTCCCCGGCCGACTGGCCCGAAGTGTGGCTGAACGAAGGATTCGCTACGTACAGCGAAGCCCTGTGGTTCGAGCACATTGGCGGCTTCAGTGCGTACCGCAGCCATATGGCCAGATTTCGTTTCGCCGACGACCAGTCGCCTACGGGTTTCCTGAGGTTCACGGGGACCCTTTACAACCCCAAAGCTTTGTTCGACGTCCCCAACGTCTATTGGCGCGGGGCGTGGGTGCTGAACATGCTGCGTCACGTAATGGGCGACGCGGCATTCTTCACCGCGCTTCGAGCGTATGCCGCGGACGTCCGCTACGCGTACGGCAACGCGACCACCCGTAACTTTCAGGAGGTCTGCGAGCAGGCGCTGCCCCCGTCTTCGCAGGTACCCGGAGGACGCCTGGACTGGTTCTTCGATCAGTTTGTGTTCGCGTGGAGCGAACCCTGGTACGAGTACGCGTGGGTTCAGGAAAGCGTGGGCGCCGGGAGCCAAGTGGAGCTCCGCATCCGCCAGGTCCAGGGGAGCAGCCCGGTGACGATGCCCATCGACGTGCGTTTCACCATGGCCTCGGGAGACTCGACAGAGGTGATCTGGAACAGCGCTCGCTCGGAAATCCACACGTTCATGATGCCCGAAGCGGTGCAATCGGTGGCGATCGACCCGGACGAATGGATCCTCCGCACCGTGTCCATAACACCGGTCACCGCGGCGCCGAACATCGATCTTTACCCCAATCCGTTCAACGCCACCGTGACCATCGCGTTCGAAACTCTCCGGCCGGGAGCGTTCGAGATCTCGATCTATGACGTCACCGGAGCCAAGATAAGGGAGCTTGACAGGGGCACCGTTCCCGTTGGATTCTACCGCGTGGTGTGGGACGGCAAGAACGGGGCCGGGCAGGAAGTGTCTTCCGGGGTGTATTTCGTCAGGCTCCGCACGCCGCAAGGTGAATCGCTGCGCAGGGCGGTATTCCTGAAGTAGCGTAGCGTCACGACGGTGTTGACAAGGGTGGTAACGGTGAGACACGTGCGTTTTTGGAAGTTGGTGCTCGTTTTTGTGGCCGTGGCGCCAGCGTCGATCCACGGCGAAGTCGTCTTTCTCAAGGACGGCTCGAATTTCAAGGGTTCGCTAGTCAAGTTCGTCTCGGATACGCTCTACTTCAAGACCTCGTTCGGCGCCGAGATTCGCATTCCCCGCAACAAGATTCTGCGCGTCGATTTTGCCGACTCGTTGCCGTCGTGGAGTGCGACGGGGATGCCGTCGCCGCCGCCGTCTACGCCCGAAGCGCCGGGCACGCTTCATGTGGAATTCGACGAGGTCAAGGTATTGAGCACGATCAGCGTCCACCGTGACCGGGACAGGGAAGGGCACGAACGGGAAAACACCATCGAGTTGGTGCTCATCGTAGACGGCAGGACGGTCTACACGGCGGCGGATTCGACGACGGACAAGGTCATCAAGAAGGGAGCGGAGGTTTTGATCCGCAACCGCATGGAGCCCGAGAGTATCAAGGTGGGATTGACCCCCGGCCTGCACCGTGTCACCGTTATTCTTGCCAACCGCCGGGGCGGTAAATACAGAGACCGTCTGGAAAACGGCGGTCTGAACAAGCGGGTCAGCGCCGACAACGTTTTGATATTGTCGGGCGAGACGCGACACTTCACCGTGGGACTCAAACGAAAAAAATTCGGGCTCAGCCGCTCGCAGCTCTACGTGCTGCCATAGCAGGTACTGGCGGGCGGCGTCGGCCGGTGTGCTTGGGCCGTGCGTGCGTCGGCCGTTTACCGACGGGACTATCTGCGCCGTTCCCAATGTCCCGGCTTCCACACGTATCCGTGCTTGCGGTTTTTCCATTTCCAGTGACCCGGTATCCACATGGCATGCTTGTGCGGTCTGGCCACCTTGACCTCGACGCGCTGGGGCGGGGGCGCTGGGCGGACATACATCGTGCATCCGGTCGCGCCGAAAGACAGCAGCGCGGCTCCGAGCAGGATTCTCTTTAGCATAACTCATCACCTCTTGCCGATGCGGCTTGCAACGGGCGTGCCAGCCCGGTCGAGCGCGCGACGCGTCGCGACCTCGCCTGGGGGTACGTCAGGGCGATGTCAGCGATTTTCGATGTCCCGCAACGACTTGAGGATGTCCCGCTTGAGGTCGGGGTCGTTCGTGAGGAGGACGAGCGCCTTGTGCAGATATGACCGGGCCTGCTCGGCGTCGTTCATTTCGACATGGAGCTGTCCTAAATGGTACAAGATGCGCGGGTCGTTGGGACTGCGGCGCAGGGCGTGCTCGAAGGCTTCTTTGGCCTCCGCATGATGCCCGCTGGCAACGAAAAGATTGCCCATTTTCATGTACGCCTCGGCAAAGTCCTCTCTCTGCTGGACGGCCATGCGGTAGCTGGCAAGGGCGGCGGCTAAGTCGCCCTGTTGAAAATAGACGTCGCCAAGTGCCTTGTAAGCGCCGGGAAACTCAGACTGGTTCTCGATGGCCTGCTTGAAGAGTTTCTCCGCCTGAGGGTACCGTTTCGTTTCGAGGTAGCACAAGCCGAGGCCGAGGATGCCGTCACGATTATCCGGTTCCTTGCTGTACACCCGCTCGTATTCCTCAATGGCTTGTTCGTACAGCTGTCTCTTGTAGAAAGAATGCGCGAGGCCAAGACGCGCGTCCAGGGCGTCGGGGTTGTTCTTCAGCGCGCGGTACAGGTATACGGAAGCCTGGTGAAATTTATCCGTCCTGGCGTAGAGAAGTCCGAGATAAACGTACGCTGGATTGTAGCTCGGCTTGACGGTGATCGCATGGACGAGCAACTCTTCTGCACGGTTGTAGTTTTCCGTTTCGAGCTGCAACTTACCGAACGCGGTGAGCGCCTGGTAGAAATCGTCTTTCAAACGAATGGCCAGCTCATACTCACGACTCGCCGCTTGATAGGCCTCCATCGCCGCGTAGGTTTCGGCGATGTTGAAATGCAGGGCAGGGTCTCCGGGATAATCGTCCAGTGCTATTTTGAATTGCGCCATGGCCGCGTCGTATTCGCCCGCCGTGTAGTACGCGACGCCCAGATTCATGTGCGTATCGGGATCGCTCCTGCGGATGGCCAGCGACTTGCGGAAATGATCGATCGCCTCCTCGGCGTCACCGCGCTCGATGGCATCGAGGCCGCGGTTGTAGTACACGAGCGCCATGTCCTGGCACGAGGAGAGCAGCAGGGCGAGTGGCAGAATAAGCGTGCAGACTAGCTTCATCACAGAAAGCTATTAAAAACACGGGATGGGTACAAGGGTTATTCTGAGTAGATGATGTTGTCGCCGGGGACGTTCTCTGCCTCGCCGTTCGAGTTTTTCAACTTGACCCGCGTGGTTGCCACGTAAACCACGAAGACTTTGATGTTGTTGGAGTCCGGATCGCCGGGCAGCATGAAAAACCCGACGCCTTTTTCGGAGAACGACGAGGTGTACCCGAAGAGGATCTCGCCGTCCAGGAATTCCACCAGAATCTTGCTACCCTTGGAGGACTCGTCAAAGAAACCCTTGCGTTCCCGGTACTCGGGGCGACCCATGAACTCCTTGACGAAAAAGAGAGCCTTGAGGTCGGCAACCTTGACCCTGTGCGAACCGTGGTCCAATTTGATGGTGAACGTCTGACGTTTCGGAGTGAAGTTCGTCGTGGTGCCCCTTACCAGGGTGCCGTCCAGATGGTGTGCAATAACCTTGTGTTTGCGAGCTCGCACCATAGTACCCGCCTACCGTGCAACTATCATACCAACCACGCGATACGAGCCTCAGGAACGCGGTGTGGCGATCGGCATCGGTGTACCTGGCCCCGGGGCCGGTACGCGACTCGGTCAGTCAACGCGGTTACGAATCCGCGGGAGGTTGAGCAGCTCTCTTGAGCGCGTTGGTGAGAGGCTCCACGATGTCGATGGGTATGGGGAATATCAACGTGGAGTTTTTTTCCGCGGCCACTTCGGTCAGTGTCTGCAGGAACCGGAGTTGGATGGTGACAGGGTTCTTGCTCAACACCTCCGCCGCTTGGAAGAGCTTGTCGGCGGCCTGGAACTCGCCGGCGGCATGAATAACCTTGGCGCGGCGCTCGCGTTCCGCCTCGGCCTGCTTGGCGATGGCCCGCTGCATCTGTTCCGGCAGATCGACGTGCTTGATTTCGACCAGCGTCACTTTGATGCCCCAGGAATCGGTTTGCTCGTCGATGATGCGCTGCAGCTGCTGGTTGATGCTCTCGCGCTCGGCGAGCAGCTCGTCGAGCTCCACCTGCCCGAGCACCGAGCGCAGAGTCGTCTGGGCAAGCTGCGTGGTGGCGTATAGGAAGTCCTCGACTTCGACGATCGCCCGGTCAGCGGCCATGACACGAAAGTAAACTACGGCGTTGACCTTGATCGAAACGTTGTCCTTCGTGATCACGTCCTGCGGTGCCACGTCCATGGCGACCACCCGCAGGCTTACTCGGACCATGCGATCGACAATCGGGATCAAAATGACCAGGCCGGGACCTTTGACCCCGACCAGCCGGCCGATCCGGAACACGACGGCACGTTCGTACTCCCTCAGAACACGGACGGCGCTGGCGAGGATCATGATAGCGATGAAAACGATGGACAGGATTGGGATACCCATTGCGGGAGACCTCCTATTTGGTAACTTGTCTTACCTGCACCTTGAGACCTTGAACGAATACGACTTCAACCTTGGAACCCTGGGGAATCGGTGCATCGCTGAAGGCGTTCCAGTGCTCTCCGTGTACGAAGACGGAGCCGCCTTCGCCGATGTCGGTCCGCGCGACGCCAACCTCCCCCACCATGCCGGCGTGGCCCGTCGCCACCTTTTTGCGCTGGGCCTTCAGTCCCAGGCCGACGACGAAGAGAAAGAACAACGCTGTGAAAACGACGGCCGGTATGATCACCGACAGCGACACGCGCATGAACGGCAGTGGTGAATCGATGAACATGATCGAACCGATAAGCATGGACACGACACCCCCTACGGTGAGCATCCCCCCGGAGGGAATCTTGATTTCCAAAACGAAGAGTATTATCGCCAGCAGCACCAGGCCGACGCCGGCGTAGTTCACGGGCAGCACTTGCAGGGCGAAGAACGCGAGCAAGATCGAGATGGCGCCGACGACGCCGGGAAAAATCGCGCCTGGGTTCTGCAGTTCGAAGAAGATTCCAAACATGCCGAGCAGCATGAGCAGGTACGCGATGTTTGGATCCGAAATTTGAGCGAGTAGTTTTTCGCGAAACGACATGGCCTCTTCGACCACTTCGGCCGACGCCGTTGATAGTGTCATCTCGCGGTCGTCGATCGTCACATCGCGGCCGTCCAGCTTGGTGAGTAAATCGCTGATGTCGTCCGCAATTATATCGATGACCCCGAGCTCGAGGACTTCTTTCGCCGTGGATGATATGCTCTCACGAACGATGTTCTCCGCCCATTCCTCGTCGCGACCCCGGTCGGCGGCGAGGCTCCTGGCGAAGGCGGCGGCGTCGTTGGTGACCTTGGCCGACATTTCCTCGTCCATTTTGCCCTGGCCGATGGCCACGGGATGGGCGGCGCCGATATTCGTGGCGGGCGCCATTGCCACAATGTGGGCGGCGAGGCTGATTATCGCGCCGGCACTGGCGGCACGCGCTCCGCTCGGGTATACGAAAATCACCACGGGAATTCGGCTGGCGAGGATGTCCTTGATGATGCTGCGCATCGACGCGTCCAACCCGCCGGGCGTGTCGAGCGTAAAAATGACGCACTCGGGATTCTGCGGAGTCGCGGCCTCGAGAACGCGGTGAACGTAGCCGACGGTCACCGGACCGATGGCACCGTCGATGGCGGCGACGACGACGTGCGGGGCGCCGTTCTCCTCGGCGGCAGCGTCTTTCGAGTTGCAACCGGACAACATGCAGAGAAGCAGTGGGAGAGCCAGCCACGGGCGGCGAGTGATCGAGATTAGAGAAAGCATGACGGATACGGCTCCGGAAAGACGGGCAGGGCCACGCAGGCCGAAAGTGTTACTCATGATTAATCTTACCGGATGGGGCGGGCAAGGCAATCACTTTTTTTGCCTCGATTCGACGGCGTATCGAGAATTTTCTTCCCAAGGGGTGGCGGATTGGCGCGACCTTTGCAATTTGCGCCGGGGTGGGGTATATTCCTTCACAATATAGGAAAGAAACACGCACCCATAGCAAGGAGCGACTGAGTTCTCACAGGTTCTACTACTAAACGCGTCGTTCGAGCCGTTGAACGTCATCAACTGGAAGCGGGCGCTGAAGCTGATTTTTCTCGAGAAGGTGGAAGTGCTCGAGGAAACAGAGCGGGAAATCCGCTCGGAGAGTCGTGCGCTTCGCGTGCCCGCCGTGGTGCGGCTGCTGAGGTTTGTCGGATTCCGCCGGCGCGAGATCAAGTTTTCCCGCCAAAACATCTACGCAAGGGACAAGCACCGGTGCCAGTACTGCGGTGACCGGCTCAA
>JAZGDW010000285.1:0-4645 GCA_036478295.1 Candidatus Krumholzibacteriia bacterium | reverse complement strand
TCGTCCCGCATATAGGCAAGCGTCAGAATCGCGAGCGGAAGCGGCTTTCGATACCAATTCGTCCACACCTCGTCGCGATAGCCTGCGATGCGACCCCACGCCTCGGTTACCAGTCGGGACAGTGCGGTGAAGATGAAGCCCAGCCCGTTGCCGAAGAAGACGAGCAGCAGCCGGAGACGGGAGGCTCTGCGGCGGCAGGTTGACACCGGAAGCGCGTTTCCGGGCAGCTCTGGCGGTGCAAGGAGCGCATTGCGGTCGAAGAAATGAAGTTCGGGAACGAAGATATTTATCCGGGCGGTGGCGTTCGCACGCGACTGCTCCCGCAGGTCCTGCCAGGCCACCCGCTCGGGCTCGCGGCCAAGCGCCGCATCGTAGTGTTCAACGGCAGCGGCGTAGTCCTCGAGGTGGAAGTGCGCGAGCGCCATGAGCGCGTGACTCGTCCCGGTCGGGTCTTCCCGCACTGCTTCCTGCAGGGCGTTCAAGGCGCCGCGGTAATTACCCTCCTCGATGAGTTGGGCCGCTTCCTCGCGCTTGTCACTTCCGGTGAATTCATCCATACCCGCCCTCGTCGGTGTGAGGTGGTCCCACCTCATGGTTTAAGGCATTCATTTGCGCTCAGGCGGATTGTTCGAGGATGACGTCGGCCGCCTTCTCCGCGATCATGTAGACGGACGTGACGATGAAAAAGCCTGGGATGCGCGGAAATATGGATGCGTCCACGACGCGCAGATTGTCGATGCCATAAACCTTGAACTCGCTGTCTACCACGCCACTCTCCTGTTCGGGTTTCATGGCGCAGGTGCCACACGCGTGGTGCCCCCACGCGTTCTCTCGAATGTGATCTTTGATTTGCTGGTTGGTGTACAAATGACGGCCGGGGGTCTCTTCTTCGTCGACGAGATCGCGCATCGAGTCGGCGACCTTGCGTACGAACTTCACGCCTGTTGCGACCGCGTCTAAATCGTCTCCGGTCGTGTCGTTGCCCTCTTCGAAATAATGAAACCGGATATCCGGGCGATCAAACGGGTCTGGTGATTTGAGCCTTATTTCGCCCGCGGTATTACGCGTATGCGCCTTGAGAACGACCCACGACAGATAATTGGGCTTCTTGAGGCACTCGGAATACCCCGGGAAATAGCCTCGGAAATCCGCCAGGAACGAGGCGCAGAAAAGGTCGGGCTGTTCGCGGTCCGATTTGGAGCGCATGATCACCGAAAGCAATCCACCGTTGCTGGTATAGACCCCATGTCTAAATCGCCGCCAGTAGCTGTACTGCTTGTCGGTGGTGTCGTACGTTGCACCCTGCATGGATTTCCAGGGTGCTTTCATTCGGTTGACGACGCTTACCTCGTAGCGGTCCTGCAGGTTTTTCCCCACGCCCGGAAGAGCTCGCTGAACACCAATGTTCCATTTTGCCAATTCTACCGGGCACCCAATTCCGGATAACATCAAAAGCTGCGGCGTGTTGAAGGTGCCGCCCGCCAAGATTACTTCGCAGTTGGCACCGACGCGTTTCTCCTCCCCTTCTTCGTCTTTGGGCCCGGCCGCGGCCCGATACAAATTCTTTCCGTTGCGATAGACGACGCCGGTGGCCCGATTGCCGCCGGGGTCAATTTCAACTTTCGTGACCAAAGCGTTCAAACGGATGGTCAGGTTTTGCGGGAATCGTTGTTGGACCTGTAGCAGGAGCTCCCGTGGTCCGCATCGCGCATGCTTTTTCGTGGACAACGGTGCAAATCGAATTCCTGTCGCATTTTCATTCACGAGCCGCTCATCGTTGGGATCGGATCGCCCCACCAACAACCAGCGCCACCGGTCTGATGCGCCCGGAAGCATCCTGAACCCGGCGGCAATGGAACGCTCGACCGTTCTGCGCATCCGCCAATGCAGAATCGCGCCCAACGGAACCGCCTTTTCCGTGGTCAGCCATCCGTCCCAACCATGCCCGGTGGGGTTCCAGCCAAGCCAGGAAAGCCAGCGATAAAGAATGCCGCGGTGACGGCAGCGCTCGAGCCGGTGGAAATACTTCTGCATCCTTGATGCTTTCCAGGATGCATCGCCCGTAATCTGCCAGATGTGGTTCCAGTCGGCGTTGTGCGGACGCACGATGATCATCGCATTATGGGCCGTGCATCCTCCCAACGTGCTGCACCTGGGGTAAAGGACGCCGTCCACGGCTTGGCCCCCGTGGTTCGAAATATATTTGCTGTCGCGTTTCTGGATCCCCGGATCGTCCCAATGCCGCACCCAAAAATCCCACTTGATGTCCGGGTGTTCCGACGCCAACGCATGGAAGGCGGGAACCTGGTAATCGATCGTCACATCGCGTGGGGACAGCGTGGATTTGCCCGCGCCGCCGACCGGATCGCCGCCCGCCTCCAAAAGGAGGACCTTTTTACCTGCCTCCGCGAGACGTGCGGCGACGACACCGCCGCCGGCGCCGGAGCCCACAACAATGTAGTCGAACGACTCGTCGTAGGCCATTTCGGTCAAAACGTCTTCAGGAACTCGATCAACGCTTCCTTGTCGGCGTTGGGCAAGTCCGAACCAAAATAGTGTCCCCGATTGACAACGTAGTCGGGGCACTTGCTGAGCCCGACCAGCGTGTCGATGAACCCGGTTTCGCGAATCACTTTCTCAGCCCTTACCTGGGAGCCCGGGTCGTCGAGTTCTTTCGGGGAGCATCGGCCGCCCAGTTTTTTGAAAGTACCCAACAACGTGGGACCCGCTTTGATGAGCTTCCAATAGTGATCAAAACCGCCCGGCTCGTCGTTGTCGGGAAGCAGCTTGGTATTGACGAGCGCATTGATGGGGAACCCCTTGGGCAACGGACCGAGCTCGAGGTTGCCTTCCTCGTCGATGGCCCAATCCGCCAGCCAATTGAAGAAACCGGGGAACGTTTGGACGATACCCGGCATAAATCCCTTCGGAACTTTGACGCAGGTCAACGCCGTCGTGCGATACATGTACCCGGGCACCGGCAGAGTCGTGTGCGTGTCCTTGCGCCGGAGCTCCGGATTCAGCAACTTGCGAATTGAATCGTTGAACACCCGCATCCGGTTGTCGACACATGGAAGGTACGGATCGGTATCCGTGCCGGCCGGGCATGAGTGGCCGTAGCCAGCCTTGTATCCCTTCCCGCCGGCGGCTCCGTAGCTGGTCTCGCTGCCGGCTCCACCCGCACCATACGTTTTGGACCCGCCGGAACCCGCGTCGTAGGTATTGCCCGTCGGCACGCCGTAATAACCGTCCTTGGTATAGGGGTAGTCGACATGGCCGAGGGAGTTATTGAGCAGGAACGGCGCCGTCGACCAGAGGCTTACCAAACTGGCCGGCCGGGTGTACCCACGGCCCGAGCCTAGCGGCTGGAACGACGAAACGCCCCCGGAAACGGGGTGGTGCACGGTCAGCTCCTTGACCGGCGGCAGTTCCTTGTAGGTGGTGGAGGAAAAGTTGTCCCAAATATCTCCGTCGAGCGCGTTGGTGGCCAGGGGGCCGCAAGCGTTGGTTTGAAGAAGATCCACCGGTACACGCCTTTCGGTGGACAGGAAGTTGTCAACGAGGAAGCCCTCGGCCAATACCTTTTTTCTCATCTCGGCCTTGAACTCATCGGTTTGCGCCCAGCGCCAGTACCTATCCCAGCATTGCCGGTAATTCGCCCCGTTGCCGCCATCGGCACAAATGCCTTCGTCGATGCCCGATCCTTCCGGCGCAAGAGGAATGTCGCTCGAGTGACAGACCGCGCAATTCTCGGCGAAGACGACCTTGCCTCGATAGACCTTCTCGGGTGAGGCTTGCAGATGCTTTTCGCGGCGTTCTTCCTCCAAGTCGGCCAACCGGTCCGGCGTCGCGGTGACGAGAAAGAAAATCGCCATATCCGCGGTTTGGTCTTCGGTGGAGCGCCAATAGGCGGAATTCTTGACCGCATCCTTAATCTTGATGGGCGAAATCTTCCGGCCGCCGATCACCGGCCGGAAATGCAGAAGCCACTCTTCACTGAAAAGCCCGATATTCAGATACACGCGGTTAAGCGCTCCCAGGATGCCGACGGAATCCGAGCCGTCCTTCAAAACCCGCGCGGTCTTGGTCTCTCCCGACACCTTGTTCCAAAAACGCGAGAAGGCCTCTGTCTGCGGATAGTCCTGGAACTGTTTGTTGTCGAGTTCTCCGCCCGTCAATTTTTCCTTTCCCCAGCGCAAGGTCGGCTCGAGGCGGGCTAGCAGGCTGTAAACCGCGTTCATGGTGCGAGGATTGTTGATGTAGTCCGTCGATATGAGCGACGTGTCCAAGGTACCCGGCGGATTGGTGTGGAGAAGCTGGAAGATCACGTTGTGTTCGTGCTCTGCAGGTTTCGCCGGATCTTCGCGGGACCGGGTGTTCCAGAAGAATATGCGGTCGACCCAATAGTACTGTGCCCCGGGGTTGGAATTCAGGTTTGCCCACTCCGGCTCCTCAGGGTTTGAGGGTGGATTCACCGGGTTTGGGCCCGTATGGCAGAAACCACAGGACATACCCACGCGGTAGGGGCGCACCAAATCCTTGTCATTGTAGTAATCGGGATCGTTGTAGTACTTCTCCGCGTCCCAATGCTTCTCCGCAACAACGTTGAAATCAGGGTTCGTAAACAACCGCAACCCCATTATGC
>JAZGDW010000284.1:0-17676 GCA_036478295.1 Candidatus Krumholzibacteriia bacterium | reverse complement strand
ATCTTCGACGTGCTAAGTCCCGATGGGACGGATATCGGCAGGGTGACGCTGCCGAACCTGAACAGCACCGCCATTGTGACAGGCGGGTTCATCTACCGCATTACTCTACACGAAGAGCAGGACTATGCCGTGTACCGGTATGCACTGGCGCGATAGGGGGCTTAGAGATAGGCCTTGAACACCTGGAGGCTCATGGTAAACAAGCTATCCAAAGAAGTGGAAGACCGCCTGATCGCGTCGATCAAGCGCTACTTCGAAGAGCACATGGACGAGGAGATCGGTGACTTGAAGGCGTCGCTGCTTCTGGAATTCTGTCTCAAGGAGATCGGCCCGACCGTCTATAATCGAGCGATCGCGGACGCACAGGCCTTTATGCAGGATAAGGTCGGCGATATCGAAGGCTCATGCTACGAACCGGAATTCGGTTACTGGGAGAAGACTGACGACGCGGTATAAGGCGTCCCGTGGACCCTGTGAGGCGCCGGAGTCGCACAACGACCCAACCCGGAGGAGGATGGGCGAATGCTGCTTGAATTAATCCTGCCAATCAGCATTGGATTGGCCTTCGTCGCCTACGGCCTGATCGCCAGGTGGTATGTGATGCCGCGTCTGCTGGCCCTGACTCGGGCAAACGCTCTTACGCCACTGCTGCTATTTCACTCGTTCCGCTTTATCGGGTTGGCTTTCTTGATCACCGGTGTTACGTCGGAGGCCCTCGATCCGCGATTTGCCGAGCCGGCCGCGTACGGTGATCTTCTGGCGGCCGTGCTGGCTTTGGTGGCGATCCTGGCTCTTCGCAAAGCGTGGCGCCTGGCCATCGTGCTGGTCTGGATCTTCAATGTGGAGGGCACCCTCGATTTGATCAACGCCGTCGCGCGCGGCCTGCGCTACACTCAGGACGGACAAATGGGAGCCACCTATTTTATTCCTGCTGTCGTTGTCCCGGCCTTACTGGTATCGCACGTATTGATATTCATTCTATTGTTGAGACGGCAGGAGGCAGGTTGACATGCGGCGGGACTCGTGCGCGAGAATCGCAGCTGAAATCAAGGAGGAATAGATCATGAGCCAGGAGGAACAGGAACGGCGCATAGATTACATTGAGTTTCCATCAACCGATCCGGCCCAGGCCAAGAAATTCTACTCCGGCGTGTTCGGCTGGGTGTTCACCGACTACGGACCGGACTACACGAGCTTTAGCGACGGCAGGCTTGCCGGGGGATTCCGTACGGCGAAGGCGACAACTCAGGGCGGCCCGCTGACCGTAATCTACGCCAAGGACTTGAAGGAGATGGCAGCCAAAATAAGTGAGTGCGGTGGGAAGATCACCAAGGAGCCGTTCGACTTTCCCGGGGGAAGTCGCTTTCATTTTACCGATCCCGATGGGAACGAGCTGGCCGTGTGGTCCGATCAATGAGACCGCCGCGTGACCGGCGAACCCGGGAAGGGGGACCGACCCGGGGAACAGCCGGTGGAAAGAATGGCGGCGATGAACGAGCGCGTTTCCAGGGACGTTTTGCCGTTGAGCCCAAATCTCGCAAGGAATATCGAGGCATTCGAGCAGATGCTGAACAAGCGTGAATAAGACCCCGTGTTTATGGCAAGCGCAACGGACACAATACGACATTATCTGGCGACACTCGCGTACAGGCTCCAGACAGCCGTGCGGGGCGCTCCAGCCGGGTTTGGTGGCTTCGAAGCCGGGCACGGCGTTCGAACACCGCACGAGATCGTCCATCACATGAACGATGCGCTTACGTCCGCGCACCGCCACGTATCGGGCACGGCGCATACTGATCCTCAGTCGGACCTGGCGTTCGATGATGAAATATCCCGGTTTCACGAACTCCTGGCCCGGGTGGATGGCGCGCTGGTTGAACACTCGCCCGAAGAGGACATTCTGCGGAAGGTTTTCCAGGGGCCGCTGTCCGACGCGATGACCCACGTCGGCCAGATCGCGATGCTTCGCCGAATGGCCGGCTCATCGGTGAGAGGGCAGAACTTCATGGCCGCAAACGTCAAGATCGGACGCGTTGGCGACAAGCAAAGTGGGCCTCGAAAACCCTCCGGCAAATAGGGTATAGTTACGTGTCGGGTTGGCTCGTGACGAGCTAGCGCGCGGGAGCGATCATGCGCTTCTTATCCAGAATAATTGGTGTCGCTGCGGTCGTTCTGCTCGCGACGTTCGGCTGCAGCGACGACGATCCCACGTTCAGGGTAGCTCCCCGGCTGCAGTTTCGATTTCTCAGCGGAACGATCGGCGCGAATCTCATGCCCATCGTACCCCCGGATCCCATACAGGCAACCGTCTCCGTGGAGGTTTCCAATCTGACCGGAGACACAGTGTCGGTGACCGTTCCCGGCGCGGACGTGTTTCTCGTACGTACGAATGCGAAGTTGGGACGGATTGATTTCGCCACCGCCTGGGGCGGCCGGCTGAACCCGGGGCAGGTGGACACGCTGACAGTCGCCAAGATAAACGCCGGAGTGAAACTCTTCGACCCGCCCTGCACCGAGGACGTTGTCTTGAGAATCACCGGGCAGAGTCCCGCTATCGGGTCTGTGACCTTCGATTCGGACACGCTGACCTTCGGATGTGTCTTTTGAGCCACGGCATGGACGACTCGGTGCTCGTAGGCCGCGGGCAGGACATTCGAACGATCTCCCGCCAAACCTGGGAGGGGCACCTGTCCAAGGTGCCCGAGCATGGTCGAACCAGGCTCAGCTTCATGTCCGATGAGCACCATCTGATTCGAAACTTCGTAGTCAGGGAGCTTCCCCGTCTGGGCGAGCCGATTGAGCCGGTGCACATTGCGGAGGGTCTCGGGCTGCCGCTAGGCAAAACAGAAGCCATGCTCGAAGAGCTCGAGAAAAACCTCTTTTTCCTTGTGCGAAACGAGTGGGGCGCCGTCTCCTGGGCGTTCCCCGTGACCGCTGAGATCACGGGTCACCACCTGGTCTTCAGTACGGGGGAACGGCTGGACGCGGCCTGAGCGGAGGACACGATTGCCGCGCCCTTCGTGCAGGGGCATTTACGACAAACCTCGGTCGCCGTGGAGATCCGGACAACTTGCGCGCACAGCGGCTCGCCGATGCGGATCGTGGTCGACAGCGAATTGAAATACCGCGTGGAGGAAGGCCCACCGGAACTCCTCGTGTTTGAACCCCGCGTGGACTGGGTGAAGTTTTCGGAGCCAAATATCATCGACGCTTACTGACGCAACTCACTATTCTTCTGGTCAGAAGAAAACGCCAGAGAGTATCGAGCAAGTAAAAAACAAGTAGACGGCACGTACCTGACCCTCGAGCAGAGCGCGTACTCGACCCGGATAGCGCAGGGCGCTCTTTTTGCCGTCGGATAAGGCGGCGATGCCCGCGAACAAACCGCACGCGGTGGACGCGCCCCAGAGGTTCAAGATGTTGCTAACGATGATCAGGGAGTGAGGGCTCCGCGCATGAGTGTTCTTGGCCTGCAAAAGCGTGACCTCAAGCTGTTTGGCGTCTTGCTCCTCATCGTGAACTTGCCACCCATCATCGTTTATTCGGGGACACCGTTCGCGTTCATATTCATGTTCCTTCCCGCCCTTTTCTGGGTGAACGTCCCGGGAATTCCGCTGGCCCTGGTCCTGGGGGAACCTCATTTTGACGTACAAGAGTTCGGGGCCATGCCCAAGGATCCCCTTGCCTGGGCCCTCATCATTTCATTTTGGATCGTGGCCCCGTACGCTGCGACACTCATCGTCAAGAAAATCAGAAAGGGAACCGATGGCCGAGATTCTGTACAAGGTCGGTGACCGGGTGAGCGTGGATGAATTCACAGAGGTACTCCGGTCGTCCACACTCGGCGAGCGAAGACCGATCGATGATCGCGAGTGTATCGAGAAAATGGTCAAAAACGCCAACCTGATCGTAACGGCACGGAGCGAGAGAAAGCTGATCGGCATCGCCAGATCGATGACGGATTTTTCGTACGCCGCCTACCTGTCGGACCTCGCGGTGGAGGAGGCCTTTCAGGGACACGGCGTCGGCCGTGAACTGATCCGCCTGACCAGGGAGAGACTCGGGCCCCGATGCTCGCTGATCCTCTTGTCGGCGCCGGGCGCGGTCGACTACTATCCACGGATGGGATTCGAGAAACACCCGCAGGCTTGGGTCCTGCCTCCGGGCAAGCAAGTCGAGTGCGAGAATGACAAGAATCGATGATCCACGCCGCATACTTGTGATAAGAGACGGGCGCGTCGGCGACATGCTGATGACGACGCCAGCGATCCGCTGGCTGGCAGCGCGGTATCCGGACGCCCGGCTTGACGTCCTGACCGGTCCGTACGGCAAGACCATATTGGAGGAGAGTCCGGAGATCAATGACCTCATCGTCTATGACAAAAACGGCTCACCGCTGGACAAACTCAAAATCATCCTCCCACTGTGGCGCAGGTACGATCTGGCGATCCTGTTCGAGTCGTCCTCTGCCTACGTGTTCCTGTCCTGGTTCATCCGCGCGAAATACAGAATCGGAATCTCGCGCAAAGTAAATCGCCTTCTGCACAGCCACTACGAGTGGGATCAGGGGATTCACACGATTCGAAACAACCTTGGTGTGCTCGCTCCACTCCTCGAGGACGAGGGGGTCCCCTCCACCGACATGGCGCTATGCCTGACCGACAAGGACACCGCAAACGCTCGCCGGTTTCTGGGGGCGCAGGGTATCCGCCCGACGGACCGCGTGGTCTTTATTCAGCCCGCCTGCGCTCCGAACGAGCTGCTGCGGCCGTGGCCGGCGGAGCATGTCGCAGCTCTCGTCGACCTGGCTGTCGACAGGCTGGGTGCGAGGGTTATCTTGAACGCGGGGCCACGCGAATGGGAGAGCCTGGACAGGGTAGCCCGCCTCGCCGTGAACGAGATTGTCGTCAACGACACCGACATCCGCACGACAGCGGCGCTCATCGCGGCGTCGAGCGTGGTCGTCACGCCGGATACCGGAACCTTGCACATGGCGGTTGCCCTGGGCGTTCCCGTCGTCGCGCTTTTCGGCCCGTCCAGTCCCGCCAACTACGGGCCCATCGGTAGCAAGGGCGACCACGCCGTGCTGCATCAGCACTTCGAGTGCAGTCCGTGTGTGTTCGCACCGGTGTCGCCGGCCCGGGCGCAATGCCTCTCCCAGGGGAGAGCCGACTGTATGCAGGCGATCGCCGTCGACGACGTGTTCGATCGTCTGGCGAGTCTGGTTCAAAAAACGAACGTGTCGAACCAGTAACCGTGCCCACCCGTGAGGGGCATGACCACTTCGCGTTGTCGGCAATCATTTTGCGGCGGAGTTCGTTAGAATGTTCGGTAGCCGATTATGACGAGACGTGTGCTTTTCTCATTGCTGGTCTTCGGGGCGTTCCTGCTGGCATTAGAAGTCCTGCTTGCCACGACCCACCTGTTCGGTGCGCGGAAGTCGTGGTCCGAGCCGGACGCGCTGCTCGGCTGGCGCTTCACGCCGAACCGCACCTACTGGGACGCCCGGGAGAACGACCATGCGATTACCGGCAGGATCAACAGCTTCGGCTGGCGGGATCGCGCACGATCGCTTGCCAAACCCCGCGACACATACCGGATCGCTGTTATCGGCGACAGTTTTGTCGAGGCCTTTCAGGTGGAACTCGACTCGACCTTTCCGGCCATCATCGAGAGGCAGCTGAACGAGAGATCCGGCCAACGGATCGAAGTGCTCAATTTCGGCCGTTCGGGAATGACGCAGACCGAGGAGCTCCTCCTTCTCAGCGAGGTGGCCGGGTATTCTCCCGACCTCGTCGTGGTTTTCTTCGTGCCGGTGAACGACGTGAGCGAGGTGAGCGTCGAGACCTCCGACACCGCGCTTCGCCCGTTCTACGAAATCTCGCCCGGTGGCGAGCTGGCACTGAACACCCGTTTCACCGAGAGCCGCGAATACACGATCAAGGCGGCCGTGAACCAGCTCAAACAACATTCGGCGCTGGTGTCCCTGGTCAACCAGCGGTACAACCTGTTTCGCCGCCACCGGCGGCGCAACCACATCAGGGCCGGGCAAGAGTCCGGGCGCGGGATCGGCGGTGCGCTCAGCCTCTGTACGAGTACCCCCGATGCGGTCTACGCACGCAATTACAAGCTCAACAAACGATTGATAGGGGAAATGGCGGGGTACTGCCGGACAAACGGCATGCGGTTCATGCTGGTATGTGCGGACTGGGTCTACAAGACCGAAGACCTGGCGCGCTATGCGAAAATCGATCCGACCTTCGAAGCCGGCTATTTCGAGCACGACCTCGAAAACTATGCGAGCGCCCTGGGTATCGATTATGCGGGGCTTCAGACACCCTTCGAGCGCGCGTACAAGGCACGCGGAACACCCCTGCACTGGCAGCACTGGAACTACGACGGGCACCGCCTGGTAGCGGCGGAACTGGCTGCCAGGATGAACGTGATGGCCCAGCGTAGCGAGTGAACGCGCCGGTCCGGTTAGGGCGTGACCTGCCCGTCGGCGCACGGGCCGAACGAAAACGCGGCCGTGTCGGAGTTGCCCTCCGGGTCAACCACGGTCACGGTGCCCGCGTAGGCGCCAATCTGTGGACAGGTAACGACCGTCGTCGCCCCGGAAATCGTCCCGCAGCTGGTGACCAGGCCGGAATAGGCGAGATTGCCCGGTGCGGTGTCCGGGTCGTTCACCGAGACGACGATCGTCACACCGTTCGGGGTCCCCGGCGTGCAGCCCGGGTCCTGAGTCCAGGCCACACGGGTAATGGTTGGGGGCTGGCCGTTTCCCGTGGCGACCGGCCCGGGAGCAGGGTCATCGTCACCGCAGGCGGAGACGGTGAACGCAATAAACAGCAGCGCGGCGAGTGATACAAGACCGCCTGAGTCGAGACGCGGGCGCATGGGACCTCCTGGGTTGGAGACAGGTTCGCATGTGGTTTGGGGCACGGCAGTGGGCGCACCTGGGGTGATGGGTGTGGACAATATAGCAGGTAACCGCGGTCCCCGCAACGGTGCGCGACGTGCCGGGGGGGTGCGGGGCGCCGCTGCCACGGGTCGCCCGAACCGTTTGTGTTCCTTTTCGCCGAAATGTGGTAACTTGTACAATCAGGTAGGTTTGGAGGAGCCTGCATGCGGATAACCGTTGCACAGATCAATCCGGTCGTCGGCGCGATCGAGGAAAACGTATCCCGGGTGCTGTCCATTGTCGAACAGGCGTCGGGTGAGGGGGCGGACCTCGTCGTCTTTCCGGAGCTGGTAGTGACGGGTTACCCGCCACGTGACCTGCTCGAGCGTCCCGCGTTCATCGACCAGGCGCTGGCGGGGCTCGACCGCGTGACCCGAGCTTCAAAGGGCCATGCCGACCTGGGCATCGTCCTCGGGTGTCCGCTGCGCACGGGGCAGCCGGAAGGAAAACCGCTGTACAACGCGGCGCTTCTCGTCGCCGGCGGCAAGGTGCTCTTCGAGCAGCCCAAGATGCTGCTTCCCGTCTACGACGTTTTCGACGAGGCACGGTATTTCAAGCCCACCACGGACAACGGCGTCTTTGAATTCAAGGGGACGCAAATCGGTCTCTCGATCTGTGAGGACCTGTGGTGCGAACCCGACCCGTGGAACTCGCGCCCCTACGCGATCGACCCGATTGAAATGCTGGCCAAAAAAGGAGCGGCGTTGCTCATAAATATTTCGGCGTCACCTTTTTCATTGGGCAAAGAGAAGACGCGCTACGAGCTGATACGCAACCACACAAAAAAGCACCGCATACCGTTTCTGTTCGTCAATCAGGTCGGCGGTAACGACGATCTGGTTTTTGACGGGCGCAGCCTGCTCGTGGGCGCCGACGGCGGTGCACGGGAGGTGTTTCCCTCCTTCGAGGAATCGATCCGCACCGTCGACACCGGTGCGGCACCGGTCAATGAGCCGTACCGCTACGAGGACGACGTGGCCGCGGTGCTAAAGGCGCTGGTACTGGGCACGCGGGATTATCTCGCCAAGTGTGGTTTCGAAAAGGCGATCATCGGTTTGTCCGGCGGCATCGATTCGGCGGTGACGGCCGCCGTGGCCTGCCGGGCGCTGGGGCCGGAGAACGTGATCGGCGTTGCCATGCCTTCCCCCTACTCGTCGAAGGGAAGTGTCGAGGACGCCCGCACGCTGGCCGGCAACCTCGAGATGGAACTCAAGGTGATTGGTATCGCCGATGTCATGGAGGCGTACGATGGTGTGCTGGGAGAAACGTTTGCCGGCGCGGACAAGGACGCGACCGAGGAAAACATCCAGGCCCGGATTCGCGGCAACATCATCATGGCGCTGTCCAACAAGTTCGGTTACCTGCCGCTCTCGACCGGAAACAAGAGCGAGCTGTCGGTCGGCTACTGCACGCTTTACGGAGACATGAGCGGTGGGCTCGCCGTCATCTCCGACGTGCCCAAGACGCTGGTTTACCGGCTGGCCGAGCACATCAACGCCGGTACGCCGGTCATACCCAAAAGCACCATAGACAAGGCGCCCTCGGCGGAGCTGAAACCCGGACAAAAGGACGCCGATACGCTGCCGCCGTACGATGTACTGGACCGGATTCTTAAACGCTTGATCGACCGGCACCTGGGGTTCGATCGTATCGTCGAGGCGGGGTTCGACCCCGATACCGTGCGCTGGGTCATCGATGCGGTCAGAACGAACGAGTACAAACGAAAACAGGCGCCACCGGGTATCAAGGTAACGTCGAAGGCTTTCGGCGCGGGACGGCGCGTGCCGATAGCGGCGAGATACGACGTGTGAGCGTGCGACTTCAAGACGTCCGGCAAAACGCCGGGCGCATTTTCGGGAGATTCATTTCGTGACACGACTGCAGCGAATGACATTGCGATTGCTCGCACTATTCAACTTGCGTTCGATCGGGCGTTACATGGTGTTCGGCGTCATAGTGGGAGTCGTCGCGGGCCTTGCCGCGATAGCCTTTTATTACCTGACCCAGTTTGCGCAGCACTATTTTCTCGACTACCTGGCCGGCTACCGGCCGGCGGAGCCGGCGGGAGAAACCCCGCTGCTGGGCCACACGTCGACACCGTTTCATCGTTACCTCCTGATCCTGATACCCGCCCTGGGCGGTCTTCTGGTCGGGTTTCTCGTGTACACGTTCGCTCCGGAGGCGGAGGGCCACGGCACCGATGCCGCAATCGACGCGTTTCACAACAAGCAGGGAAGGGTGCGTGGCCGCGTGCCCATCATCAAGGCCATCGCGTCGGCCATCACGCTGGGCACTGGCGGATCCGGCGGGCGCGAGGGCCCCATCGCGCTGATCGGCGGTGGCTTCGGCTCGTTTTTAGCCACCAAGCTCAACCTCTCCGCACGGGACCGCCGTGTACTTCTGGCGGCGGGTGTGGGGGCCGGCATCGGGAGTATCTTTCGCGCGCCGCTGGCCGGTGCGCTGTTCGCGGCGGAGATCCTGTACCGCGAGCCGGAGTTCGAAACGGAAGTCATCATACCGGCCACGGTGACGACGATCGTCGCGTACTCCACGTTCGGTATGGTGGTCGGTTTCGACCCGCTGTTCAAGCAAAGCACGTTTACCTTTTCGCACCCGTTGGAACTGGCGCCGTACACGGCCCTGGCGTTGGTGGTCGCGCTGGCGGCGCCGCTTTTTATCAAGGTCTTCTACGGTACGAGAAGCTTGTTCAAGCGCCTCAGGGTGCCCAACCACTTCAAACCCTGTATCGGCGGGCTGCTCGCGGGGTGCGTGGGGTTCTTCTTGCCGCAGACACTCGGTTTCGGCTACGGCGTCATTCAAGGCGCGCTCGACAATAACCTCACGATCGGGCTGCTGCTCATGGTGGCGCTCGGCAAGATGGTGACCACGTCGCTCTCCATCAGCTCGGGGGGCAGCGGTGGCGTTTTCGGTCCCTCGATGGTCATCGGCGGCTCGCTCGGTGGGGTGGTGGGCAAGCTCTTTCACCAATGGATGCCGTCGATTGTCCCGGAGCCGGGGGCGTTCGTGATCGTCGGTATGGCCGGTTTTTTTGCGGCGGCTTCGAACACGCCGATTTCCACCATTATTATGGTGAGCGAGATGACGGGAAATTACAACCTGCTGGTGCCCTCCATGTGGGTATGCGCGATCGGTTTCATCATCGCGCGCCGCTGGAGTATTTACGAAAAGCAAGTGGCAACGCGCGCCGATTCGCCGGCGCACTACGGGGACTATGTGAAGGATCTGCTGGAGGAAATCTACGTACGGGACATCTTCCAGCCAGGACAGGCCTTTCAGCGGATTCCCGAGCACCTGTCCCTGCGGGAGTTCATCCCCATCATGACGGCCAGCGACCAGCAGGTTTTTCCGGTGGTCAACCGGACGGGCGAAATAACCGGTATCTTTTCGATCAACGACGTCCGGGAGATCCTCGTCGAGAGAGATCTGGACAACCTGCTCATCGTCAAGGAAATCGCCTCGGACGAGATTCCAGCGGTGACGCCGGACGACAATCTGACCGCTGTCTTGCGGTGTTTTACGGAGAGTGGTCTCGACACCCTGCCGGTGGTAAGCGCCAGTAATGCCAGCGAACTGCTCGGCATCTTGCGGCGAGACGAGGTCACCCGCAGTTACTACGAGAAACTTCAAAGATTGAAGCAGGGTTCCGACGGGCCCTAGAAAACCCGGCCGCTGAAGCCGGGGCCACGCATGCACACCCTCGCCCACAAAGACCGTATCCAGAAGGGCCTCGAGTCCATCGCGCGTGACCGGCGGTCGGGGGCCAGTGAACTTGCGCTCCGCGCGCTGCGGCTTCTCGGGCGGGCCCGGCCGGTCACGGACGCACCGGTGCAAAGCTACCGGCGCGATGTCCGCGCGCTCGCACGGCGCATCGGGCGCGTACGCCCGTCCATGGTACCGGTCGGAGCGGTGGCGGACAAATTCCTGCGAATGTTCGCCGGTACGGGGGCAGCGAGCGCCGGAGACAGTCGCGCGGTGTATCGCATCGTGCGCCTCGCGGTGGATGATCTCGAGCGCGCCCTGACCGGCTCGACGCAAGAGGTTGCGAACCGCTTCGCCGCTCGTTTCGCGCGGATTCGACGCC
This sequence comes from Candidatus Krumholzibacteriia bacterium, assembly GCA_036478295.1. Classification (GTDB taxonomy): domain Bacteria; phylum Krumholzibacteriota; class Krumholzibacteriia; order WVZY01; family WVZY01; genus JAZGDW01. Next base: position 6,613 of record JAZGDW010000284.1, on the reverse strand, counting down.
CGCTCATCATCAGCTATAGCTCGCAGGTGATCGCGGCCGTTTCGGCGCTGCCGCGCCGGTCGCAGCGAATCGTCGTGTGCGAATCGCGGCCTGCTCTCGAGGGGCGACGGACGGCGCAACTGCTCGCCGCGCGGGCGAAATCAATGACGGTGATTACGGAGGCTCAGGTCGGTGCCGTGATAGAGGGTTGCGACTGCGCGCTCCTGGGGAGCGACGCGATTTACGCGGATGGGTCGGTACTGAACAAAAGCGGCTCGTATCTCGTGGCCCTGGCGTGCCGGCATCGGTCGCGGCCAGTTATCGTCGTGGGAGACCGTTTCAAAATGAGTGAGACCCGCAGGGTGGTTGGGGAGACCCACGACCCGGGTGAGGTGTGGAAGAACGCACCTCGCGGAATTCGCGTGGCGAACGAGTACTTCGAACGCGTGCCGCGTGACCTGATCAATCATATCGTGCTGGAGGACGGCGTTTACCGTCCCGCGGACCTGAGAAACGTGTGGAGAAAGGAGCGGAAGACCCGTGCGTGAGCCGTTCGAAGAAATCGACCATTCCGGCGACATCGGCGTGGAAGCACGCGGCAAAGACCGGCGGGAGCTCTTCGCCAACGCCACGCGGGGGTTGTTCGCGCTCATGTACCGGGGTGTGGTGGATGCCGTGGTCGAGCGTACGCTCGTGGTGTCGTCGTCTTCCGCGGAGGAGCTACTCGTGGACTGGCTGTGTGAAGTCATTGCCGAGGGCAGCTCGCGCGGCGAACTGTACGGCGACGTGGTCATCCGGCGTATCGACGAGCGCTCACTCGAAGGCGTGCTCCACGGTGAGCCGGTCGATGCGGACCGCCACCAGCTCCGTTTCGACGTCAAAGCGGCGACGTACCACGGCCTCGTTGTGGAAGCCACGGAGGACGGGTTTCGCGGACGGGTGATTTTTGACCTGTGAGTGCCGGACGGCCCGCGCGGCGTCTGCGCTGTGCCGGCTGCCGGCAACGTTTCTGGCAGCGGGGCCAGCCCTGTTGTCGTTGGCACGGCCAGCAGGTAAGGATATTGAAATGGCGAGGTTGCATGTATGGGTCGAAGGCGTCGTCCAGGGAGTGTTTTTCCGTGACAGCACGCGCCGCATGGCCACGGGACTGGGTCTGGACGGCTGGGTCAAGAACCTGCCGGACGGCAGGGTGGAGGCGGTTTTTCAGGGCGAGCGGGCGGTCTGCGAGCAAGCGCTCGCACGGGTAAGAAAAGGCCCGGAGCACGCGCGGGTCGATCGGGTAGAGGAAGTGTGGGAGGAGTCCGAAGAAGAGCTTAGCGGTTTCGAGTTTCGCTTTTGACCACAACGTATTCCTGCAGCGCATCCACCAGCGCCCGCTCCATGCGGCGCGGTTTGTGGTCGCCATCCACCGCAATATGTTTCGAGATACCCGTGGCGATCAGCTGGTCGCGGTTGTACGCACGGTAGCTGAAAACCACCGTACGGCTGCGGAGACTCTCGATGGCGGTGTCGATGCGCACCGTGTCGCCGTAATCCGCGACACCGGTCATCCGGCACGAATACTCGATTACGGGGAAACGGGTGCCAGACGCCTCCAGTTCGTGGTAGGGGAAACCCGCCGCCGCCAGCAAGGACGTCCGTCCCACCTCGAACCACGTGAGATACGTGGAGTGGTGAACGACTTTCATACGGTCGGTTTCGATGTAGCGAACCGCTTGCTCGATCGAGTGTGTCTTCATGGGGGCGAACCCGCCAGGCCGGTGCCGCCTGAGATAGTGCTTTACAGTGCCAGTATCTTGATTTATATTCGCCGCCGCCGGATCGAAAGTCGTCAAACGGTAGCGACTCTTCAATACTTAATCCCAATCCGGCAATATTTGAAAGCGAAAAAATCGACGATCTCTACGCTCTGGTAAACACGGGAGAACCCAAATGCCGTCCGAATTCGAGAACGAGCCCTATACCGATTTCAGTAAGCTGGAAAACATCGACGCGATGGAGCAAGCGCTCGCCAAAGTAAAGTCGCAACTCGGGAAAGAATACGACCTCATTATCGGTGGCAAGCGCAAGAAAACCAAGGACCGTATTACGTCGGTCGATCCGTCCGATCCGTCGCAAGTGATCGGTAAGGTGTCGAAAGCGTCGAGCGACATCGCCGAAGAGGCGATCGCGGTTGCCACCGAAGCGTTCAAGACGTGGCGGCATGTGAAACCCGAAGCGCGGGCGGAATTTCTTTTTAAGGCGGCGGCGATTGTACGCGAGCGTAAGTTCGAGTTTTCCGCGTGGATGGTTTACGAGGTCGGCAAGAGCTGGGCGGAGGCGGATGGGGGCACCGCCGAAGCTATCGATTTTCTCGAATTCTACGGCCGTGAAATGATCCGCCTGGGCGGCGAGCAGCCGCTGACGCCGTTCGCGGCGGAGAAGAACCGGCTGAGCTACATTCCTCTCGGTGTAGGAGCGGTGATTCCGCCCTGGAATTTTCCGCTCGCCATCATGGTGGGGATGACAGCGGCGTCTTTCGTGGCCGGCAACACAGTGCTGCTGAAACCCTCCAGCGACGCGCCGGTGGTGGCCGCCAAGTTTATGGAAGTACTCGAGGAAACGGGGTTGCCCGCAGGTGTCGTGAACTATGTGCCGGGTAGCGGGGCGGAAGTAGGCGATTTTATCGTACAGCATCCGCATATCCGATTCATTGCCTTTACCGGGTCCAAGGAAGTCGGGCTGCATATCAACCAGGAGGCGGCAACACCGCGACCGGGCCAGATCTGGATCAAGAGAGCCGTGCTCGAAATGGGCGGTAAGGACTCGATCGTCGTCGACAAGGAAGTGGACCTGGACGACGCCGTCCAGGGCGTGGTGGCGTCGGCCTTCGGTTATCAGGGACAGAAATGTTCCGCATGCTCGAGGGCCATCATTGTCAAAGACGTTTACCCGGAGTTCGTAAAGAAAGTCGTCGAGCGGACGAAGAAGCTCAAGCAGGGTGCGCCGTACACGTCGGGGGACATCGACGTGGGCCCGGTCATCAACGAGGCCGCGTGCAACACGATCCTGGACTATGTCGAGACGGGCAAGATGGAAGGCGAACTCGTACTCGGCGGCATGCGGGCAGCGGGAGACGGCTATTTCATTCTGCCGACCGTTTTTGCCGACGTGGACCGTGAAGCGACCATCTCACTCGAGGAAATCTTTGGTCCGGTGCTGGCCTGCATCAAGGCCGATGACTACGACGATGCGCTCGACATTGCCAACAACACCGAATACGGCCTGACTGGCTCCGTGTACTCGACCAACCGCGAGCACCTGGAGAAAGCCGGCGAGGTGTTTAACGTGGGCAACCTCTATTACAACCGGAAATGCACGGGCGCGATGGTCGGCGTGCACCCCTTCGGGGGCTTCAACATGTCCGGCACGGACAGCAAGGCCGGCGGCCGGGATTACCTGCTGCTCTTTACGCAGGCGAAGCTGGTGTCGGAGAAGATCTAGCTTCTGGCGTGAGCCCTGTCGGATTAGCGACGGTACCGTTGAACGGGCCGCCGAGGCGCTGCCCAGGGCCGCGAGTGCGATCAACAGCGAAAACTGAGGAAGCCGCATCTCCTTGTCCCTCCCGGAACGGACCTCCCGAGTGAACGATCCCGCGATTGTTGTAGCACTCGATTGCCTCGATGCCAAGGTGCCGGTTACGCGACTGGGAATCACCGTTGGCCTCGCCCGCCTATGAGCGCGGCGCAACGGAAGCTTGTGAAAAAAGTAATTACTCCCGCTGCGGGACCAACTTTTGGTGGTGATAACAGGGAGCACTCTCGCTGCGGGACCAACTTTTGGTGGTGATAACAGGGAGCACTCCCGCTGCGGGACCAACTTTTGGTGGTGATAACAGGGAGCACTCCCGCTGCGGGATCAACTTTTGGTGGTGATAACAGGGAGCACGCCCACTGCGGGATCAACTCTTGTTGGTGATAACAGAAGCACTCCCCACCCGCGGTGGACAGAAAAAAACGGGCGGGGGAGAATCCCCGCCCGTTTTCTCAGCGTGATGCAGCGAAGCGACTAACCCTTGCCCTCCGACTCCGCGGCGCGAGAGCGCAGGTCGTCATTGGCACGGATTTCGATCTCCACCCGCCGGTTCTGATCCCGGCCCGTCTGCCTGTCGTTGGATGCCACGGGTCTCAGCTCTCCGTAACCAACTGTCTCCAGTCTGGAAGCCATCACACCCATGTCGATGAAGAAAGTACGTACCGACATCGCCCGTCGCTCGGAGAGTTTCTGGTTGTATTTTTCCCCGCCTTCACTGTCCGTATGTCCAGAGATGACGAGGTCGGTGTCCGGATACTTGTTAATGACTTCGGCCATTTGTTTGATCTGGGTCTGCGATCCGACCTTGAGCATGGCCGAGTCAAAATCAAAAAGGATGGCGCTGTCGAAGGTGACGCGGATTTCGTCTCCGATGCGCTCGGTCTTGGCACCTTCGATCTTGGCGAGGTCTGCCGCCTGCTTGTCCATGTAGTGCCCGATCACCCCGCCGACGACCGCACCCGCGGCACCACCGATCACCGCACCCTTGGTCTTGTCATCGCTCACGATCGCGCCGATGGCCGCTCCGGCCGCAGCACCGATACCCGCGCCTTTCTTGGTGCGGCTTGCACTGCAACCCAACGTGCCGACGAGGGAGGCACTGACGGCAACCGCTAGCGCAATGGCAACCGTCCGCCCGCTTGTCGGCGAGTAAAATATTCGATTCAACATGTCCGCAACCTCCTCGGTCAAGTGAGCCCCGGCCAGCAAGCTGGGACAACCGGTGACTCGAAAATAAGCGAGTAATATATATACCCCGTCCGAAGCGTAAGCAACTCAAATCTGGCGCCGGGAACGCTCCGGAGCTGCAAGTGAAATTAACCAGTTGTCGTTATTATACATAGCTGGTAGAATGTGAATGCCTCGGGCCACGGTGTTCCACTTAGCACGATTCGTGATTAGCACGATTCGTGCCGCCACGCACGCGGCATCCAACGCCCGGGGAGAGAGGAAAGTGTTGAGCTCGAACTCAGGAAGGTTGCTGGTCCTGCTCGTCGTGGCCGCCCTGGCCTTTCGCGTTGCGTTTTGCGCGCTGGTGGTCGGTTGGGACCGTGCACCGGTTGGTGACGAGACAGATTACTACGAACTGGCATCCAACCTGGCGGCCGGTGACGGGTACACCATCGGTGGCCACCGCGTCGCCAGCCGGCCGCCACTCTACCCCGTCTTGCTCTCCATGTTGTACCGCGTCACCGGGCCGAACGTCGTTCTGGGCCGGATCGTCCAGGTCCTGCTCGGCGGGTGCGTGGTGCTGCTGGTCTTCCGGGTGGCGCGGCGGTATTTTTCACCGCCGGTCGCGTGGATTGGCGCCGCGCTCACCGCGTGCAACCCATTTCTCATTTTTATCAGCGGCTATCTTCTGACGGAGAACCTGTACACGATTCTCATTCTTTTTCTTCTGTTGACGATTCCGCGTGCGGAGCACCTGTCCGCGTCCTGGATCCGCCTGGCGGCGGCGGCTGTCCTGCTCGGGCTCGGCACACTCGCACGGCCCACCATGGTCCTGCTGGTCCCGTGGCTGTTGCTTTTCTTTTTGCTCGCCACGGACGTTGGCTGGCGGCGCTGGCTCTTGCGCGGTGCGGTGCTGGGCACACTGGTGGTGGTAACGCTTCTGCCGTGGGCGGCGCGCAACCACACCGCGTTCGGCAAGTGGATGTTTTTTACGTCGCACGGCGGCATCACGTTCTACCAGGGAAACAACGCGCGGGTGCTCGACACGCCGCAGTACCACGGAGGCGTGGCGCCGCTCTACGCCCTGCCTGGCGGCGATGAGCTTGGCGCCCTCGGCATCCTCGAACGAGACAACGCGGCGTGGGCGGCGGGAAAAACATTCCTCAAAGAGAACAAGGGCGAGGTGCCGCTGCTCGTGGCCAGGAAATTCGCGCGTTTCTGGCGTTTCAAGAGCGACGTCGGTATGAGCGGGATCAAGAGCGGGTGGTGGTGGAGCCAGGACAGTTTTGTGGGAAAACTGGCCAGTTCACTGGACGTCGGGTTCGCCTATGCGGTCCTTATCATTCCGTTGTTCGTGCTGGGGTTGGTCGTAACCTGCCGGCACCACCGGAGACTCGTCGTCCTGTACGGCGTGGTGGTGATCCACACACTGACAGCACTGGTTTTTCACGGGTCGCTGCGCATGCGGGTTCCCATCGAACCCGTCATTGCGATCTTTGCTGCGGCGGCGGTGTATCGAATCGTGCTGCGGGTGAGGCGTGCCCAAGACCCGCAACGAAACTCCGAGAGATCCCCAGCAGGAACATGAAGGCGATGAACACTTCGCTGTCGTCGATGTTGTTCTCGGTCAGTGCGCCTATGAGGACGGCGACCGCGGCAGCGATAACGCCCGTCACGAAATGAAATCCGAAATCATCTCGCCCGACGAGAGAGCGCCTCGCCTGGAAAAGCACTCTAAAAACAACGACCCAGAAAAAAACGAAGGGAAGAAAACCAACCAGTCCGCGTGTCGCCAGCAAGTGCAAGTAGATGTTGTGCGAGTCGACGGTGGTCGTCACCTGTCGCTCGCGCAGGTGTTTTTTTGCTTCAATACTGTAGTCTCCCATTCCCA
>JAZGDW010000283.1:0-10406 GCA_036478295.1 Candidatus Krumholzibacteriia bacterium | reverse complement strand
CATGTGCAGCCATACCTTCGGCAGTCGCGATCAGGCTAAGAGCCACGAGCAGGGCACTTAACCGCTCGCTCGGTACGCGCGCTCCTGTTGCGCTGACCGCATGCGCCGCTGGTAGAAACTAACCACGACGACCAGAGTCGACGCGATTACGGAGCCTGACAGGCCTAGCCCAAGATCGCCTAACGTGTCGGTGTAGGCCGTCCGCACTTCCGGCGAGTCGCGGATGAAGGTGACGTACTCCACCCCTTCGAGGCTATGCCTCCTGCGATGGCGGCTGTCGGCCGGCTCACACCCAACGGTTGGGCGCTCGACCAGCTGAAGGCGATTCTACTCGGGCGGATGGAGTTGGGGACACTTGCCCGCGTCTTCGCCGGGCTGCTTGTGGCAGGGACCGTGTTGTTCCTGTGGAGCGCGAGGCGGCTGCGAAGCGGCTTTGCCCAGGGTTGAAATTATGCTGAAAGATGTGTTCTTTATAGCAAGCAAAGACGTGAAGTACATGCTGCGGGCCCGGGAGACGCTCTTCTGGGTCTTCGTGATGCCGATCGTGTTTTTCTATTTTATCGGCACCATCACGGGCGGCTTCGGGCCGAGCGGCACGCGCAAGGACACCGTGGCTCTCCAGGCGGACGAGTCCGCCGGTTTTCTCGTCGACGAGCTGACACGGCGCCTGGAGGAGAACGACTATGTGGTCGCCCGCCCGGATTCGGCGGCGCTGTTCGCCCGCTACACCCGGCAGCTCGTGGTACCCGATGGTTTCACCGACTCGGTTCTCGCCGGACGCCCGGTCACCCTCGAGTTTGCGCGCAAGGGTGAAGGCATCGGCACCGACTACGACCAGCTCCGCGTCCAGCGAGCCGCTTACACCGTCCTCGCCGATCTCGTGGCCCTGGGTGAAATGGACGACGCCCCGACGCCGGAGAATTTCAAGGGCCTGGCCGAAATGCCGCGAGCGCTGAAGCTCGAGGTCAAGCCCGCCGGCAAACGTAAACACATCCCGCATGGATTCGAGCAATCCATTCCCGGCATCCTGGTTATGTTCACACTGATGGTCATGGCCACCAGCGGATCGGTCCTGCTGCTGAGCGAGCGCAGAGAGGGTTTGCTCCGCCGCCTGGCCTACACGCCGATCAGCCGCCTGAGCGTCGTCCTCGGTAAGTGGGGCGGCAAGCTGGCGCTGGGCGTCGTGCAGATCGCCTTCGGCATGCTGGCCGGCACGGTGTTGTTCAAGATGAACTGGGGTCCCGACCTGGCGGCGGTCATCGCCGTCATGCTGGTCTACGGGGCGATGATGGCCGCCCTGGGAGTGGTTCTCGGAAGCGTCGCGCGCACGGAAGGGCAGGCGGTCGCGATCGGTGTCATAGCGGCCAACGTGCTCGCTGCCCTCGGCGGCTGCTGGTGGCCGATCGAGATTACGCCCGCCTGGATGCAGTCGATCCAGCTCTTCATCCCCACGGGCTGGGCGATGGACGCGCTGCACAAGCTGATCAGCTTTGCCGCCGGGCCCGCCAGCGTGGCGCCACATCTTCTTGGCATGGCCGCGGCCACGGCGTTGCTGGTCGCGCTGTCGGTCAAGGTGTTCCGCTTCGAGTAGAGACATGAGCCGACCTCGCAGCGCATTGTCTGTCACTTCGATGTCACTTCTCTCCGTAGCGCTTCTCCTCTCAATTATGGCGGTGCTTCTTCCCACGCACCCGCGGGCCGCACAGGAAGACACGCTGATCTCGTTCAAGATCAAAGATCAATTCGAACGTGTCCACGCCGACGAGGATTACCACGGCCACGTGGTTGTCGTGATTGCAAGCGGCCGGGAGGGCCGCAAGTACAGCCGCCTGTGGACCCGGGCGATCAAGGATTCCCTGGAGGACGAGAGCGGGTTCGATGACATCAGATTCCTGCGGGTAGCGAACATGCGCGGGATCCCGCACTTCATGAGGGAAATGGTCAGGGGAAAGCTGCCGAAAGAAAAAGAGAACTGGGTACTCCTGGACTGGGAAGGCGAGTTCGCCGAGGCGTATCAGTTCGAGAAAGGCGCCAGCAATATTTTCGTCTTCGACCGGCACGGAGTACTGGTCCACCAGACACACGGCCGCGAGCCGGCGCAGGCCGAGTTGGGGGCGGTGCTCGCAAAGCTCAAGAGTCTAATGGGCGACTAGCGACCTTCCGCTTCAGCTTACCAGAGTTCCCTCTCGGCGTAGAGATCGAAGATCCTAAGACTGTAATCCCCGACGTCTCCGATGATCTCCGGATACCCGTCTCCATTGATATCCACGAGCCGCATCCTGTTTCCGAACCCCATATCGTAGTTGAGATCTTCCCGGTAGAATTGGGAATCGATTATCGCACCCGAGTTCAAGATGATCTCGGGTTGTTCATCGTCATCGATGTTCGCGACCAGCAGTTCCGTAGCCTGGTACTCGTTGTGGCTCTTCCATTCACGGACTCTCGTCAGCCCGTCATAGATATACAAGTACCCGTCTGCGATAAAAATGATTTCCTGCTGTTCATCGTTGTCGAGGTTCGCGGCTACCATGCACTTGATATTCTTGAAAGGTTCTAGCAGGTTCTCGCCCAGCTTGTCATAATTCATAGCGTCAAAGGCGACGATGCGACCGCCCACCGTCGACACCAGGATCTCATCACGTCCATCAGCGTTCACGTCCGTCACAAAGACGGAGCTGACCCGTGACCCCATGCTCTCCGTCTCCCACTCCAGCACCGATTTGCCCTCTTGAACGGAATAAACGTGGAGATGACCACTCCGGTCGGTGTAAAGGTATCTGACGAACCCTTTCTCATTCCGATCGAGGATGATAAAAAAAGGATGGGTCTTTTCCAGTCGATCCAGTGCCTCGTCACTAAGCCCTTCCGAGCGAGCCGATGGAATGCCTGACAAGTGGACCACCACTGCCAGAAGAAATGTAAGAAGTTTTCTCATGCGCAGGCCTCCTCACTCCTTTCCTCAGAGCGTTTCTTCGCGAGTTTCAAGTATTCTTTGCCGACGAACGCCGCGAGTCCCAACCACACCACAACGAACGAGAGGTTCACCATGGCGAAATGTTTGGTCTGGAACGCCAGGTGCGTGCCCACAAAAACGAGCAGCCCGGAGAGCGCATCTCCGATGCGCACGAAAATCGTGTCGATCGCCTGCTTGGCCTTGTATTTCTCCTCACGGGTCGTTGGCAGAAACAGGATACCACGCAGCGTATTCTGAAGCGAGTAGTCCGTAGCGTTCTCGGCCGTTTTCGTCCAGCGGATGAGGGACAACACGGGAAAGAACGCGATGCACATGTATCCGGCCAGCGCGATAACGGGAAGGATCATCAGGGCGACGCGCACACCGAAATACTTGAGGATTCGGGAAACCAGGAAAAGCTGTATCAACAATCCAGCGACGTTGACAACGCCGTAAAACCCACCGTAAAACTCGGTATAAAAGACCTTTTCATCTAGGCCGGGTTGCGCCGCGACCGCCTCCACAGCCTTTTCGCTGACGACCCGGTCCAGGATGTACCCGCCGGTCGTGTTCACCCAGTTCAGAAAGAGAATGAGCAGGGCGACCGCCAGCAGATAGCGGCTCCCGAAGACCAGCTTGTAGGCACCGCCTTTCTTGATCGGTTCCTCTTTCGATTCCGCCTTTTCTTCCGGCCTGCGCTCCCGAGCGCGCTCCCGGGCATTCACGATGTTCGTGAAGAACAGGCTCAAGAGCAAGATCCCCCCGGCAGTCAACAGCAGCCCGTATGGTCCTATGGCTCTGACGAACGCTTTGGCGATTTGCGGGCCGAAGACGGCACCCGCCGACGCGCCGAACGCGATAATCGCAAACAGCCGTTTGCCCTGTTCCTCCGTGTAAATATCGTTGGCAAAGGACCAAAACTGGGCGATGACGACCACATTGAAAATTCCGATCCAGATAAAAAACGTGACTCCGAGAGGAACTTTCATACGCGCCAGTAACCAGAATACAACCAGGCACGCGGCAAAAAAGAACGTGACACCGTTTATCAAGGATTGCCTGGAAAAGCGGCTGACGAGTTTCGCATAGAGCGGAACGGTGAACAGGAGCAGGAACGTCATGCCCGCCGCCATGTACGCCTTGAATTCCGGTCCTGTCTCGGAAAGGATCAGCGCCTCCCTGACCGGCTTCATAATGAGATAGGATATCAGGATAAGAAATATGTTCAACGTGAGCAGCAGCGCCGTTCCGGCCTCTCCGGGTTTCACCTCCGCAAACAGACCGAGAAAGCGTTCCAGCGGTGTCTTCGTAGCGCTAATTGCCATCCCTGTATCCTTTCAACCCCGAGCGGTCACCGCGCCGATAGGGCGCCAGCGCCCGGCCGCACCGGGGCTATTCCTCGTGTTGCACCGCGATGATCTCGAACCCTGCCTGCGGGTCATTGAAGTAGAAATGCACTTTCGCCCATTTGCCCCAGTCCGATGTGGCCACCCGGCGGGTCCAGAACGTCAGATAAAAGAACCGGTCACATTCTTCCCGGGAGCCGGCGCCCTCCCACGCCTGTGCCGCCGCCGCCAGCGCGTCCTCGAGCGATATAGCCGGAACGCCGCTTACCCCATTGCCGTCCAGTATCCATTGGTCGGAGATGTCTTTGGTTCCCTTGCAAGCATTGTGGGTTAGCCGGTAGCGGTACTGCGTCCCGGCGAGGCTCTCGAACCCGGCGCGTACCTCGAGGTCCGCAAACTGGAGCGTTTGTGATGCCCCGGACCCCGAGAGTTCGAAATTGTCTATCGCGTTGACCTTGCCGTACCAGTGGCGTCCTATCTTGTCACGGCGCTCGATGAGAATCCTGGCGAGGTACGCGGCGGCCTCGGGATCACTGAGCTCTCCCATCTCCACGGCTGCCTGGATTTGCTCATCTGTGAAGGACATGATGATCTTCGTCGCCCACAGAGCGTCCAGGTTGGTCATGTTCTCGAAAGCCGGATTGGGATAGTTGGGTTTCCACCTGGCGGGGTTGAAAAGTTCGGATTCAAAGTATCCCACGCTCTGGTATTGCGGCTCTTTGGCTTCGCGCCAGCGACGGTTGTAGAGGCCCAGGGTGTAGAGCGATTTCTGCGCTTCCCAGTGATCGAACTGATATTCCAACCCTTCGCTAGGGACGTTGGCGTGAACGCTGGCGCTGCCCAATGTCGCCCCGAAGTCGATCAGATAGTGCCTGAGGAAACGCCGCCCTTCCTCTTCGACGTACATATCCAGCGAGTTGATGCGCCGGATATCGTTATGATTCAGCCACGCGCCGAAGAGTCTCAGGCCCCGGAGTTCGCGCCGGTGTTCGTGCGGAATGATATCGTTGGCGTCATCCTTGCGGGTCCCGACATATAAGTACGGGCCCTTCGGCTTGCCCGCCAGAAACTTGCTGGCCACCGCTCTGTATATACCATCGGACCGCTTGTGAACACGGCTCCGGATGTCATCGAGATCGTCCCGGGTCATGGGCCGCTTGTGGCCGAGCGGATCGGTTACCGTAGCTTCGGGGTCGATCCGCAGGCGGTCTGCTGTGAAAAAGACAATCCGGTTCTCCGGTGTGTTGTAGCCCATTGCGTAAAAGAGTTTGGTCGAAATAATTTCCGCGCCCGTGCCCATTTCCGGATTACTCTGCGGATCGAACTTTATGACGAAGGTACCGCCACGCCCATCGCGCACCGTAAAGCCCGGTGTAACACCCTCCGTCTTTGCGCGAATGACTGTCCACATGCCGTCGGCGGGCCCGTCTCCTGTATCCGGCCCGCGCTTGATCTCCTCGATCGACCTACTTCGCTTGCCGTTGCGATTGGTGAACCAGCTCGAGTTTGGCACGTTGCCGAAAGCGTCGACGTTTTCGGCTTGTTTCGGCTTGCCGGCAATCTTGCGGAAGTTGCGTGGCATATCGAAGCCCTGGTGGATCTGCTTGCTAAAGGTTCTATCGAAGAAATCATAGTACTGCGGGGCCGGGTCCGTCTTGGGCTCGGGGATATCCTCCATGTCAAAATCCACTTCGATATTTTTCCTGAACTCGTGGCGGTTTGAACCGCATCCGAGCGTGAGCGCGGTGACACCGAGCAATATCAAGAGTAACAGGACTGAGGTGCTATTTCGCATTACCGTGAGTCCATCGTTAGAATATCAACTCGAACTTCGTAAACACTCGTGTCCCTTCGGTGCTGCGACCTGCTTCCACACGAAACAAGACGTTGTGCTTGAACGCCACCCGAATGCCTCCACCGAATGATTCTCGGAAGCTGTCAAAATCGAAATCGTCGCTGCGGTTAAACACCTGGCCTTCATCAAGAAACAGCACGGCTTCGACCAGCGGGTCGGACTTTAAGTAATTAAGTGACCAGCGGTACTCGAAGTTGGCAAAGACGACGTCCTGATCGTAGAAGCGAAACTCGCGGAATCCCCGGAGCGTCGAACTGCCCCCAAGGTATGGCATGTTGAAGAACGGCACCGTCCCCCCGTTTCGGGGCTGGTAGAAATCGCCCTGGACCCGCACTGCCAGAACGCTTCTTGGGCCGAAGCGGCTCCTCCATCCCAGCAGCGGGAGAAATCCCTCGACCTCCGCGCCGTAGTGCCAGTAGTTGAAGGCATCGCCCTCGGTATCTTCGCCAATACCAGCGAACACACGGAGGAGACCGCCGGCGGTGGCGTCGCCAGGATGGTCCCGCAGATCCAGTGTTAACGCGACATCGCCGGTCACGATCTCGGCGCCGGTATCGAGCCCGGCGACTTCCGCACTGGTAAAAAGGTCTTCCGTGGACGGAAACGCCTCATCCTCCCCGCTGTAGATGTTGTTGTCGGAGAATTCCACTTGCCCCGCCACCGTTAGAACGCTCGCGATCGGAATCTCCACGTCGAGCGTCACTACCGTCTGCTCCAGGTTATAGGTCGTGCGGTTCTCCTCACGGCTGTTGGGACCGATACCGAAAAAGTCCTCCTCCGGTTTCGACCGGTAGTGTATGGCTGTTACGACCCGCAGCTCTTCCCCAAACAGATCCAGGAAATCGACATCCACATGGTGATCCTGATAGCCGTTGATCGACCCGGAGACTGACCACGTCTTCTTGACCACACCTCCGTAGGCAACCCACGTGACACCACCGCCGAATCCGGCGCCGTCACCGGCACCACCGATGTGCGGCGTTAGGCGGTACTTCCTGAACACATTCTTCAGATAGATCGCCCGGGCAACCAGGTTCTTTTCGTCGACCAGCACCATCCCGTGGTAAAGCCCGCGGTCGAGCACCCACAGGGGAGAAAACGCAAGCCGGATGGGAAAGCGGGCGATCTTCTTGCCGGTGCTCTCCCCTTTCTTGCGATCGGTAATGCGCTCGCGCTTCGGCTCCTCGGGCGACGTCTGAGCGTAAGGAGCGCCCGTAAAAAACGCGACGACCACAAACAGCACCAGAGCTCTCAAGAAAACGGCGCCAAATATCGTCCGCAGCCGCCTTGGGCGCTGCCTAACCTCACGACGGCAATCTCGTGATCGAGCGCCGCCGCCGGATGTACTCGCACCTGTTGTCATACGTCTTACCCTTTCGGTCTCTCTGCTGGTCTTGCGCACGGACGACGCGCCGGGGCTTATTCGTGACAACGGCGGCTCTCCTCACGCAGACGATTAGCGAAACGTTGTCATATCAATTAGTTACATGGATTTGATAATTGCGAGAAGTCTACCATTTCCTGCCTCGGCCTTCAAGTGAGTCCCTCATTGCCCGCCTTCAACGGGAGCCTTCAACGGGAGCCTGTAACGCCCTCTCGATAAAGGCCTTTAGCGAGTGGCCCGCAGGAACATCCGGCCGGACGGCAACCATCTTCTCCGCCAGGGGCAAGGCCTCCTGGAATCGTCCGCGCTTCACGTAGTGATCGGCCAGGGCGTAGAGGTAATCGACGTTTTCCGGTTCGATAGCGAGAGCTTTCGCCAGGGCCGCTTCGGCCTCCGCGTCCCGTTGCAGGTATTGCAGGATGAGCCCAAGATTGTATTGCACCCTCGCCACTTCAGGCATCCCCTCCAACGCTTTCTGCAGAAACTCGACGGCTTCCGCATGCCGGTTCATCTCCGCTAGCAGGAGTGCCAGCGAGTACGCCGCGTCGTGCATCTCCGGATAGGCCTCGAGAACCTCGCGGAGAAGAGCCTCCGCCTCCTTGTTCCGGCCCATCTGGCTGTAGAGCACGGCGAGGTTCATCTTGGGCGGGTAGAAAAGCCCGTCGATTTCGATCGCGGTTTTGAAATAGGCCTCGGCCTTGTCGTGTTGACCGAGGTTGGCGTAGAGGTTACCGAGGTTGTGCCCGGCGAAGGCGAAATCGAGGGAACGTTCCATGGCTTGCTCGTATTCCGACAACGCCGTTTGCAGCGCTTCACTCTGATACGGCTTCAACAGGTCGGGCGGCAGCGCCGCCAGCCGCGTTGCGGACTGCCCTCGAATCACTTTCAGTGGGTCGAATAGCAGCGGTGCCACCAGATCGACCAGCACCCTGGGGTCGGAAGTGTTTACGCTTTGTACGGCCGTGTAACGCACCAGGCCATCCTCATCCTGCAGCGCCGTGTTGAAAGCTCGCGTGCTCTCCTCACCCGGGTACGAACCCAACAACGATAGCGCTGTGGCCCGCACGATGGCCGGATACAGCGTGTCCCCCGCCAGTCTAACCAGCGGCAGGTATGCCTCCGGATCTCCCTCGCGCCCCGCATGGAGGATCCGGCCATAATGCGGCTTCCGCGCACGCCCGTACCACTCCGTGAAATGGGTGACGGACCATTCCACGCTTTTGTCGTCATGGCACCCGCCCTGTCCGCACGAATTCGGTGTGCCGATCTCCTGGGTAAGGTCCGGCCGCGGCGCGCGCATGCTGTGGTCCGCCCGCCAATCGATGACCATGTAGGGGCGCTCGGGCATGTGGCACTTGATGCACAGCGCGCCGTCACTCGGTTTGCCTTCGTAAATCTTCTTGTGGAAGTGATGATCGTAGGTGTCGTAGGCGTCTGCGCGGTGGCACTGCAGGCACAGGTCGTTGCCTTCTTTGACGAGCCTCAGGCTGTGGACGTCGTGACAATCACCACAGCGAACCTTGTTCCGGTACATCTTGCTCTGAACAAAAGATCCATAGACATACACTTCGTCTAACACCTGGCCGTCCGCAAAATACAACCCTTCCCGCAGCACTGCGGGCACGAGATTTTCCATGAGATCGATCTTCGTGTGGTCGTAGTCACCGAACTCCGTGCGGCGGGAATGACACGACGCGCACAGCTCGACCTGCCGCTGGGAACTGATACCGCTGGTCTTTATCAAAAGGCCGAGGTTTTCTACCGCGGGACGTCCCATCGGTTCGATCTCCGCCCATTCGACATGGCGTGAGCCGGGACCGTGGCATGCCTCGCAGCTGACGTCGATCTCCGACCACGTAGTTGTAAAGGTCTCCGATGCCGGGTCGTAACCTTTTTGAAGATTTGTGGAATGGCATTCGGCGCACATGCCGTTCCAGTTCTGACCGTTTCGGGTCCAGTGCAGCCAGTCGCCGGGCGGGATGTCCTCGTCCGGATAGAGATGAAACCACCTGCCGCGCTCGCTGTCCCAGGCGATGGAGAGCGCCTGGTAACGACCACCGGGAAACGGAATCAGATACTGCTGGAGCGGTTCGACACCGAATGTATAGGCGATTTCGAAATCGTCCATCTCGCCGTCCGCTCCCTCGGTGTGGACAAAGTACTTGCCGTGCTTCCGGTAGAAGCGGCTGCTTATGCCGCCGTGTTCAAAAGCGGTATCGTCGAAATCGCCGAGGACCGTGCTGTCGGCGGCTACCGCCATAGCGCGATCGTGGTGGGAGCCCAGCCACTTCTCGTATGCCTCCCTGTGGCAGGAGACGCATTTCTCACGACCGACAAAGGTCGCCGTGGCCGGACCGGTGTCGCCCGAACGCGATCGAACCACGCGTTCCTTGACCAAGTAGACCGGTATCGTCAGGACGATGATCAGTGAGGCGACGAATGCCGCGCGCTTCCACGGTCGCAAAGGGTCAGCAGCCATGACGGTGACGCGGTTCCTCCCGATAAGCCGCTTTTTTTTGGATGCCCCGTCGCGCGCATTCTCTCTTTGGGACTGTCGACTTGATAGTCATAGCCTAGAATTTCAACTGACCGGAGAGAAGGATTCGATACTTATCAAACTCGGAGATGTCGGTCGGCAGGGCAACGTTTATCTGAAACCGGGTGTAAGTCGTCGGCCGGCGACTGTAGCCCAGAAAGAGCTCGTCTGAGTCTTCGCCGACACCATCCGCCTCGAACTTATCGATTCGCGCGAGCAACTGCGATTGCGGGTGTATGTCGTCAAGCACAATGGGACAGACGCCTCAAAAATTAATAGACACTCTCCCTTAGTTCAGCCGGTATGATCGGCTCTTCCTTTTTCACTTTCAG
>JAZGDW010000282.1:0-10770 GCA_036478295.1 Candidatus Krumholzibacteriia bacterium | reverse complement strand
ATGATATCGGAAAATTTTTCGTTCAGCATCGTGATTGCGCTCTCCGGCAATTCGCGCTCCAGGCGAATCACGCGTTTGCTGCCCACCTGGCGGAACGAATGAAAAGTTGAATAGAAGAACTCGATCTCGTCGGTCGCTTCCTCCGCTGAACGAACGATCTTGTAGAGAGAGACGTCTTCTTTCGCGATCAATCCCCTCTGCAGAAGCTGCTCCTTCACGAACTTGTCCCAGCGTTCCCAATAGGTCTCGCCGGGCAACTCCAGCAACAGGAACGGCCGCGGACTGGCCTTCTCCGTCTGCAGCAGCGTGAGCGTTTCGTAGCCTTCGTCGTGGGTTCCGAAGCCACCGGGAAAAAGCGCGATGGCGTGAGACTCCATGACAAAGATGAGCTTGCGCGTAAAGAAGTATTTAAAGGTAACCAGTTTAGGATCGTCGACGATGAACTCGTTGGCCCCCTGCTCGAAGGGCAGGTGAATGTTTACGCCAAAGCTCTTATCGGTGCCGGCACCTTCGTTGCCCGCCTTCATGATGCCGTCGGCCGCACCAGTGATGACCATGTAATTCTTCTCCGCCAGGCGCCGCGCAAACTCCACCGCCATCTTGTAGTATGGGTCGTCTTCGGGCGTGCGCGCGGATCCAAAAATGGACACCTTGCGGATATGACGGTACGGCTTGAATACCTTGAACGCGTAGCGGAGCTCCCGGAACGACCGGTTGATTATCTTGAGGTCCAGAGTATCGAGATCATCATCCTTGAGCCGGAGAAAATTCAGCAGAATCTCGCGCAAGAGTATCGTCGGAAGTGGTTGTTTCTCTCCCGAGAAAAGTTCGCGGACCTGACCGACGATTTGTTCTATTTGTTCTTCCTTCATACCTTCTCTTTCTATTCGTGGCGGTGACGCAACACGACCACGTCATCAGCGCTGTGGGGCGCCATAACCCGCCCCCCCTGTATCAGCGGAACACGTCGAGCAGAGACCGCAGTCCCTCCTCCTGGATGACGATATCCGCTCCGGCTGCCAGCTTCGGCGACTTGGGACGATACGCGACGAAGCATCCAGGCACTCCGAGAAGCGGCACGTCGTTCTCACCGTCGCCGACGAACGCACACCGCGCGAGCGGGACCCCATGCTTCTCCGCCATCGCTCTCAGTGCGTCGGGTTTGCCACGGCCGTCGTAGGGCGTGGCCTCGTATGCACTCAATTGCCCTTCCTTGTCAAAATAGATCTTGTTGGTGTAAACGTCGCCAAACGGATGATCTGGAAAGAGCGTATCGAGAACAATATCCAGCGTACCGGAAATGACGCCCAGTTTGAAACCCCGAAGTGCGAGCTCGGTCACGGTATCGCGTGCACCATCGACCAGATCGAACTCGGAGACACTTTCCAGGATCGTCTCTCTTGACGCCCCCGCGGCCAGCCAGTCCTCGATATCGAGCTCGACCCACTCAGCATAACTGATTTTACCGTCTCGGTACATGGCATATCGTTTGCGGTTCTGTCCCACGCTCCCGCCGAATCGAATATTCAGCACTTCCCAGATCACCATGCCGGTGGGGTGCTTGACCAGCGTGCCGTCGACGTCGAAACAGATCAGATCGAATGCCTTCTCGAGTTTCATCAACGAGTGTCCCCCGTATCGTGTTGCCGGTGCCCTACCGGATTACCGCTCACTTGCGTGTAGAACGAACTAGTAGATACCCAAGTCCGATAAAGAGCAACAGCGAAATGTAGGAACCAAAGGGGCCCATCCACTCGTGCCCGATCCCCCCGGGCTTGCGGTTGGCAAGAAAAGCGAATGCGGAGACCCCCACCGCCGTTAGCCCTTCCCCGGCGATCAGCCCCGAGCCGAAGAGGATGCCGCGCTCGCGGACCTCGTGCAGATCGCCCCCGCCGTCGGCACGCGCCTCGACGAACCGCCGCAACACGCCGCCCACAAATATCGGACTCAGCGTCGAGAGCGGCAGGTAGAGTCCCACTGCGAAGGGCAGTGCGGGTACGCCCATTAGCTCGGCGATCAGCGCCAGCATGCCGCCGGTAATCACGAGCGCCCACGGGAGATCCGCCGACAGGATGCCCTCGATAACCGTCTTCATCAGCATCGCCTGTGGCGCGGGCAGATCTTCGGACCCGACCCCGTACTGTTTGTGCAGAACGATGACCGCGCCCGCTACAAATATTGCCGAGGTGAGGACGCCGATCAACTCGCCCCGTTGCTGGTGCTTCGGTGTAGCGCCCAGCAAGAAACCCGTTTTGAGATCCTGCGAGGTATCGCCGGCGACACTGGCCGCCACGCAGACAACTGTACCGATGGTCAGGGCCGCCGCCCTGCCGGTCATGTCGGTCCAGCCAAGAAAATAGAACAGGAGGCTCGTGCCGATGAGCGTCGCGATCGTCATGCCTGAGGTCGGGTTCGACGAGACACCGACAAAACCGACGATGCGCGACGATACCACGACAAAAAGAAAACTAAAGAGCGCGATACAGACCGCTGCGGCGAGGCGGATCGGCAGCGTGTCCACGATCCCGAATATGTTCGGCACGAACGCGATGATCGCGATCACCACGGCGACGCCGCTCAGCAGAAACGGAAACGACACGTCGTCATCGGTGCGGCTCTTTTCAATCATTCGATTGGCCATCCGGGCCTTCAGCTCGGCGACGCCGATGCGAAAGGACTTCACCATCGTGGGAAGCGACCGGATGATGGTCAGGATGCCGCCGAACGCGACACCGCCGGCGCCCACGTACCGGATGTACCGCGTCCAGATCAACTTGGGATCCATCTCACTGATCAGCAACTCCGTCTCGGGAAAGAGCGGCTGCTGAATGTAATCGCCAAAGTAGGCAATCAGCGGTATCAAAACCATCCAGCTGATCAGGCTTCCCGACACCATGATGGCGGATATGCGATAGCCGAGTATGTACCCCACGCCGAGAAGCGCCGGTGTGGTTTCGATACCAAAGAGAGCTTTCTTGATTACGGGAAGCGGCTGCATAAACTTGTCCGGCCACAAGTGCAGGAAGCTCACACCGAACTTGTAGACCGCACCGATACCAAGTCCGATGAACAGTTTCCTGGCCAGCGATCCACCCGCTTCACTTGCCACAAGGATTTCCGCGCACGCGGTTCCCTCCGGATACGGCAGTGTGCCGTGCTCGTTTTTGATGAGAAGACGCCGCAACGGCACCATGCTGAGGACGCCGAGGCAACCGCCCAACATGGCGAGGATGGCGATCTTGAGAATGTGTGGATCGAGGCCCCACAGAAACAACGCCGGTATGGTAAACAGAACGCCGGACGCGAGCGATGAGCTCGCCGACCCCACCGTCTGTGACATATTGTGCTCGAGGATCGAGGTGCGCCCGAGCAGCCCTCGTGTTGCCCGGAAAAACGCCACCGTCATGACGGCGATCGGGATCGACGTGGCCACGGTGAGACCGGCTTTCAACCCGATATAGGCGTTGGCTGCACCGAACATGATCCCAAAGACAATACCGAGGAGGATGCTCCGCAGCGTAAACTCACCGGGCGCTTCCGAAGCGGGGATATAGGTTGGGTATTGATCCCCCGGAAAGGGCTCGTACGCTTCGGGGGGGAGTCTTTTCGAGTTCTCTCCGGTCATGGCTCCATCAAATGCGGGGGGTCTCGGGTCCTGGTGCTGCTCGATAAAGCGCGATCATACCCAACGACCCGCTCAGAATCCACTGCGAAAAGCCTCGATTGACGATTGACGGCATTGGGTCAAAAAGTTTCTTTTGTGGTAGAATCAGCGATGTTATATTGCTACCACGCTCCAGCGGGTATGAAGGGCCTGTTCGAATCGAGAACTACCATGGCTGGTTTTTTGCCGTCCTGATGAGCGATTCCCCAAAAAAATCCACGCCGAACCCGGCCACATGGGTCGACGAGCATGGCGACGTGCTGTACCGCTTTGCGCTGCTTCGCGTAAAGGACCCCCACGTCGCCGAGGACATGGTACAGGAGACTTTTATCTCGGCGCTCCAGGGCCTGGACCGATTCAAGGGGGGATCCGCGATCCGTACCTGGCTGGTGGGCATCCTCAAGCATAAGATCATCGACCATTTCCGAAAAAGTTCCCGGGAGGTCTCCACAACAGACCTGACGTTACTTACAGAGGAGCCCGAAGAGCAGGTCTATCACCGCTTCGGCATGTGGACGTGGAAAAATCGTCCGCAGGCCTGGGACGATAATCCAGATAACGTGTTTAATAACAAGGAGTTTTGGGGTGTATTCACCGGCTGTCTCGACGGACTCCAGGAGACTTTCCGTAGAGCCTTCTCGTTACGCGAGTTGGACGGTTTGAAGACTGACGAGATATGTAAGATTCTCGACATCACCCCGACCAATCTTTGGGTGATACTACACCGGGCACGAACCAAGTTGAGGAATTGTCTCGAAGCCAAGTGGTTTCGAGACGAACGCTAATGCGGATCGCAGCCTTAAGGAAGACGACACCATGATGAACTGCAAAGAAATAACACGGCTCGTAGCCGAGAGCGCGGATCGCGATCTTCCGTTTTACCAGCGGATGCGGGTGAGAATGCACCTCGCCATGTGCTTCCTGTGCCGAAGGTTCACGAAGCAGCTGGAACTCATTCGCAAGATCTCGCGCGTTGCGGGAGGTACCGATTCCCTTCTCGCCGACGGCGGCGTCCTCCAGGGCATCGTGCTTCCGCCGGACGCGAAGGCTCGCCTGAAAGAGCAAATCGCCCACAATAAACCCGTAGAATGATGTAAGCATTCGCTCCGGTGATCGACCAACCGTCAGTCCTGAATCAAGAGTAACGTCGACGGATGAGTTCTAATCGGCCGTCCGGAGATGATTGAAGCGGATCGCTACTGTTCAAGCCACACTACTCCCCCAACGGCTACACCGGCGTTCCGCTTCAAAAGTTGGGGCCCTGCTCTCCGGAGTTCGAGGGCCCCGTTTTTTTGCTCGTCCCGGCGTTCAACGTCGATCGCCCCGCGGTGTTTTCTTCCCCCACTCCCGCCAACCAGACGAAACGCGGCGAGCGGCTGCCGTCTCACGGCCGGAACTCTCCGCCACCTCCGGGGTACAAACCGTGCGCAATACCTGTAGATATTCCCCACAGATTCGTCTAAAATAGTCTCAAAAGGAGATCGAACGTGGGTTTTCTAAAGAGCCTCGTCGGAGGCCTGGTTATCATGGTGATCGCCACCGGCCTCGGTGTCCTGCAGAATTCGGTGCGGAGCAAACCGCTGACCTTGTTTCCAAAGGTGCCGAAAAAGGTCGCGCAAAAAGCGACTTCTCCGGCAACCACGGCGGAAGATCCCGTCCCGGCGGCATCCGCCCACTCCGAAACGGCACTGAATGAGGAACCAGGAAGCGTCGCAACGGCCGCGCCGGCGGAGGCGGAACCGATTACCGCCGATGAATACGCCAGCGGAGAGTTGACCAGAGAGCGGCTCCTGGCGCTACTGGAAACCGGCACGATCACACTGCTCGATGCCCGGAGCGAGCATGAGTTCGAGGAAGGGCACCTGCCCGGCGCGATCAATATTCCCTATGACAATTTTGTGGACTATTACAGTGACCTCGAGAACCTGGTGCCGCTGGACGCGGACGTGATCACGTACTGCAAGAGCGTCACCTGCGATCTGAGTGACAACCTCGCGCAGGAGCTCCAGCTTGCCGGGTACGAAAAGGTTCTCGTGTACCGCGGCGGTTGGTTGGAGTGGACTGAAGCCGACTTACCCGTCGAAGGCACAGAATAGGAGCCGCGCAGTGCCCGTCGAGTCGACCACCGTACGCAGTTCGAATCCGCTGACCGTGTTTCTTACCAGCGGTGTTGTTCTTTTTGTGTTGCGGATTCTCCTGGGTGGGCTCTTCGTTTTTTCTTCGATCGAGAAAGTCCAGCACCCTGACGAGTTCGCCATCGCGGTGCGCCTCTACAAACTCCTTCCCGTCGGCCTGTCGAATCTGTTCGCCCTGGCGGTGGCCTGGTCCGAAATCGTGGCGGCCGGTATGCTCATCCTCGGCATCATGACGCGCCGGGCGGCCGGTGCGATCCTGCTTCTGCTCGTGATGTTCACCGTCGCCATCGCGACGACCCTTCTGCGCGGTCTCGCCATCGACTGCGGCTGCTTCTCCAACGAGGGCGGCAGCCAGACCGGCTTCGCACTGATCATCCGCAACCTGTTCCTCATGGCGACAGCGGTGATACTGATTCTCTACGATCGAGGATTGTGGAGCCTGTCCGCGGTCTTCTCCAAACGCAGCTAAGCCTCGTGGCGGCGCGCAGTCGGATTTGTCTGGGGTGCCTGCTGGGTTTGACGGAACCGTTGGGGGAATGTGTGGTGGTGCGTGGTTGGGTTGTTGACGGACCCGTTTCGGGGATGAGTGGCGGTGCGCCGGTGGGCTGTTGACGGACCCGTCGCGGGAGCGAGCGAGGATCACCCCGCGAAGCGGGGTAGCCGAGCGAAGCGGAGCGCGGGTCAGGAAACAGTTCACCGGCGCACCGCCGACCCCGCGAAGCTTGGGTAGCCGAGCGAAGCGGAGCGCGGCGACGGAGGCAATCCAGCAACGCACCGCCACAAGAACCCTACCAGTTGAACCCGTGGTAATTCGCGCCGGCGGGCGGCTCGTCGAACAGGCGCACGAGGTCGACGATCGCCTTGCCGCGAGAGGCTTTCTCGAGCACGCGTTCGAACGCGGGCTCCTTGTGACCGATGACGATCACCTCTCCGAAATCAACCGCCGCCTGGGGGCTCTCGGTCATTAGACTCGAAATGTGGGGAATTTCTTTTTCGATATAGGCCTTGTTTGCACCCACCAGCCGCGCCAGGGAAACGTTTTCATCAAAAATACGAATGTCGTAACCCTTGCCGATAAAAGTCTCGATCAAGACGACCAGTGGGCTCTCGCGTAAATCGTCGGTGCCCGGTTTGAAACTCAACCCCAGGAAAGCCAACCGCTTCTTGCCCTGCGCCTGAATCATGTCGATCGCGCGCCGTACCTGCATGTCGTTGCTCGGCAGGATGGCGGAAAGCAGCGGTGTCTCCTGATCCATCTTCCGGCCCTTGTAAAGCAGGGCACGGAGATCTTTCGGCAGGCAGGATCCTCCGAACGCAAATCCCGGTCGCAAGTACGCATCGGAGATGTTCAATTTCGTGTCGGAACAAAAGATGTCCATCACCTCGCCGCTGTCCACGCCGAACGCCTTCGACAACGTCCCGATCTCATTGGCAAACGTGATCTTCAGCGCGTGAAAGACGTTGTCTACGTACTTCGTCATTTCCGCCGTCCGGAGGGATGTCCGGGTGACGGGCGCCTTGATGTCCTGGTAGAGCGAGAGCACCCGATCCGCCGTTTCACCGTCTGCCGCACCCACGACAGTCTTCGGGGGATTGAAATAATCGCTCACCGCCGATCCCTCACGCAGAAACTCCGGGTTCACCGCCACGCGAATGCGCGTGGGCAGGGCTTTGCCGAATCCTTTCTTGAGGGCCGGAATGACCCGGGTTTCCGTACTTCCCGGCACCATGGTGCTGCGTACGCACACGACGTGATCCGCCTTCTTGCTCTTGAGGGCACGTCCGATTTCCTCACAGACCTTTGCGACAAAATCCAGATTGAGGCTGTTGTTGGCGTTGCTGGGCGTACCGACACAGATCAGCGACAGGTCCGTCGCCGCAACGGCCTCCTCGGCGGAAGTGACGGCGCGCAATTTGCCCGCGGCCACCGCCTGCCGGATCATTTCCTCGAGGTCTGTTTCGAGTATCGGGGACGCGCCCCGGTTCAACATGTCGACCTTGGACGCATTGACGTCCACTCCGACCACCTCGTGGCCCGCCTCGGCAAGGCATGCCGCCGACACGCACCCCACATAACCCAGTCCGAATATACTTATCTTCATATTTCTCCTGAGCCGGCTAGATACGCTCGAGAGCCTTCGCGAGACGTCCGGTCAAGAAACGCCTTTCGAATGTGGCTATTTCTTCTTCGTTTCGCTCGAATGGTACACCCTCCCGGTAGCGATCGTAGAGCCGCTCTATGGCATCGACCGTTCCGTCCACGTCATCCGGCTCTACAAAAACTCCCGCCCGCGCCGCTTTGATGATATCACGAACCTCACCTTCGGGCACCAGCGCCAATACCGGATTGCCCGCGCCGAGATAGCTGAAGAACTTCGAGGGGATCCAGCCCCGGCTCTTCTCCCCGCGGGAAAGGACGAGCAACGTGACGTGCGATCTCTTGAGCACAGCCAGGTGTTCCTGATAATCGAGATACCCGAGATGGTGGACGATCCCCTCCAACCTCATTTCCCTAACCAACGGCTCGTAACCCCTGCCGGATACGCCCATGAAGTTTACGCGCAGGCACTCTCGCATTTCCGGTTTCGTTTCGACGAGTTTTCTCAGTGCTTCGAAAAACACCAGCGGCGAATAGGTTTTCATCACGTCATCCCCTGCGCCTGTCTCCCAGGAAGAACCGGTGGTAAAATAGAACACGCCGGCGTACGTAATCGAAAACTTGTCGTACTTGTCCGAGGGGATCCCATCGTAGTCCTCACCGTCAAACCCGTTGTGAATGGTGGTGAATTTCTCCCTGGGCTGTTCGCTGCCGAAATCTCGCACCATCGTTTCCTCGTTGATCCGCGTGTTGGCGATTACGAGGTCGCTGGTCGCGATGACCTTCCGCTCCTGGGCACGTTCGATACGTGCGTGTAGCGCGCTCCTGCGAACGTAATTGATATTCTGCGTCCAGGGGTCGCGATAGTCGATGACCAGCTTTATGCCGCAAAGTTTTTTGAGCAGGTAGCCGATGAGGAACGATGAAAACGGGCTCCCGGTGACGTAGACACACTCGATCCCTTCACGCTTGATGATGCGGTACCCGCGGATGGTCGCGGCCGGTACCCAGGTAACCTTGTCGTCGGGGACCATGAAATACGCCCACGTGCGACAGAGACGGTTGTAGATTCTGGAGCGCAGTGTCCTGCGTGCGGACCCGCCGCGATTCTTCCGGTTTTCGCCGGTGTTGAGCGCCTCGAAGGACGCCGCGCGGTGTACCGGGGTGCCCTCCGGGATGAGCGCCGTCGAGTGCTCGTCATATTTCGCGTGTTTGCCGTTTCGGACGGTCAAGACCACCGCCGACCAGCCGAAGTCCGCCAGGTACTTGGCGAACTTCAGCGGCCGGTAGATGCCGACATTGGCCGCCGGCGGAAAATCGTACGCGATCATAAGGAGTTTTTTCACTGTTCTATCGGCTCTCTTCGAGCACCTTTCCATTCCAGTCGATACGCGTCGGCATGAAATACACAGTCAGGCGTTCCTGTTTGTTGTTGCGCTCGATGTCGACCTCCACCCGCTCGTCCTCGCGCGGGTGGCAGGCCACGCGCACGTCCTCGCCCGCCAGGGAATGCACGAGCGTCAGCGATTCCATGAAGTCCACACACACATCGATGGTGGTACCGTATCTCAGTTCCCCATACGCCGGCGAGTACCAGGACCGCCGGTCTGCGCGGTCGCTGATCAGCTGCCGGCCGTAGCCCGCAGACGAAAACCCGTGGAGGATATACGCTCCCCTGCGGGCACTGCCGCTGTCCGCCGGCGTTTCGTCGCTTACATCCAGCCGCATCCCGAGCCGGAACCCGTCCAGAAGGTCGAAACGATCGGGTGGCAGCGGCGTGTGAAAGAGCACCCGCGAGCGATGCAAGGCACCGCCAGCATCGCAGTGTGGTGCGCTGAGCCGATCGACGAGAATCCACACGGAATCCTCCAACTGCACGAGAATTCGCTCGTGATAAAACTCGTCACGGCTGGAGGGCAGCACCTGCCTTGACCCGACGGCCTTGCAATCACCCTGACTCGAGAACCAGATCGTGCGTCCGCGTTTGATCCCTTCCCATTTGAAGGTTCCGGCGCCAGTCATCGGATCAAGGTCGTCGATGAGTAGCGTGTTGTGCGCGCGTGCGCCTCTGAAATGCTCGCGGCTGGCGCCGTCGTATCCATAGAGGTAAGTACCCGAATCGATAAACACGGGTACGCCGGCGATTTCGAGCTCAAAACTGCCCGCCTCTGAATGCAGGTGGCCGTCCGAGAACGGCCGCGGGTGCTCCGGCCCCGCCGCATAGACCAGGTGGCTCGATTTCGCACGAAAAGCGCTGAATCCCGAATCGCGGCAGTGGATACTGGACGTCGCCGGCATTCCGATCTGCATCAAATCCATTCCCCAGTCCTGGCCCGCGAGTACCTCGGCAAACTCAAGCCTCACGATCTCAGTCATGGTGTGACTCTCGGTAAAACGGCGGCTCTCGATCTCGCGCAGCGGTTTCAGGGTCAGAAACTCCGTCAGACTGTCATCGCCGAACCTGGGAACGCGACCTGACGGTGACCGAAACGCGAGCAGATTCTTCGCCAGCTGCGTTATTCCATCCAGCAGCATGGGGTCGGGCTTCTCACCCTCGAGACACCTGGCGTAGACATAAAGCAGGTAGAAATCCAGCACGTAGGCGTGGTAGTTGAATGCATTCTCGAAATGCATTCCGTCGGGCAGCACCTGCCGCTTCATCTCTTCCTTCAAAATATTTTCACATTCCCCACGCCAGGCTTTTGATTTTTCCAGAACCGGCCACAGAACGGCAAACGTGTACAGGGTGGCGGCCTCGCCGATCAGGTGGTTGTTTGGTGGGTCCCGGTGGGGCAGGTGTTCGGCCACGTACTCGGCCTGTCGGATCAGCGAGTGGATGATGCGCGCCAGGGATGCCTCGGGAATGGCAAGCG
>JAZGDW010000281.1:0-16272 GCA_036478295.1 Candidatus Krumholzibacteriia bacterium | reverse complement strand
AGCATTCGAACATGACCGGCAGCATAAAGGACCGCATGGCACTGCACATCATCCGGCAGGGCTACAAGCGCGGCGCTCTCGAGCCGGGCGCCCTGATCGTCGAGGCGACGAGTGGCAACACGGGCATTTCATTCGCCGCCATCGGCCGCGCACTCGGCCATCCGGTCACCATCTTTATGCCGGACTGGATGAGCGCGGAGAGAGTCAACCTGATCGGATCGCTGGGCGCCGAGATTCATCTGGTTACTGAGGAGGCCGGCGGGTTTGTGGGGAGCATCTGGCGCTCCGAGCAATTCGCCGACATGACCGAGGGCGCGTTTCTGCCCCGGCAGTTTTCGAACGAAGACAATATACGAGCCCACTCGCTCGCAACCGGGCCGGAGATTTGGTGGCAGTTGAAAATACACCAGCTCCGGCCCGACGCTATCGTGGCGGGTGTCGGTACCGGTGGCACCATCATGGGCACCGGTGATTTCCTCAAGAAAAAGAATCCCGCCCTCAAGATTCACCCGCTGGAGCCGGCGAACTCACCCACCCTTTCTACGGGACATCGCGTGGGCAAGCACCGCATCCAGGGGGTCTCGGACGAGTTCATTCCGCCCATCGTCGACCTGAAAGCGATGGATAAGGTCGTCGCCGTGGACGACGGTGATTCGATCCTCATGGCGCAAAAACTCGCGCGTGACATGGGAATCGGCGTGGGCATCTCCTCGGGTGCGAACTTCCTGGGCGCGCTCAAGGTTCAGGACGGGATGGGAAGCGATGCGGTGGTGGTAACGGTTTTCCCCGACGACAACAAGAAATATCTCTCCACGGACCTCCTCGGCGACGAGCCTGTAGGGGAGGGATTTCTCTCCCCCGACGTGAAGCTGCTTGGCTTCCGTGTCTTCAACCGCGTGTGCGAAGTCTGCTCCGACCAGCTCGAAGCGACGCAAACCGCGCCCCTGGATTTTTCCGACAAGGCGGTCTAGTTTTCTGGTGCAATTGAGAACGTTCTCGAGATCAGGTCGCTCGGAGCTCAATAGAACCCGTTAACGAGTCGCTGCTACTGTCCGCCCAGAAGGATGTTCACCCCTGCCCTGGCGTCAATAAATTGAATGGCACTACCCTCGGTGGCGATGTTGTGGATCGAGTATTGGAACCAACCCTTTCCGTCAGGTGTAAGATAATTCAAGCGGATGGCTGCATGAACGAGAGTCCTCGAGCTCCCGAACGGGAGCCTGTGTTAAAAGCGCGCATCACGACGGAGTGATGACGCGGACCCCACAACCCCTGGAGGGGAAAATGCTCTTCTTGCGAACGATACGTGTCGTTATCCCTGTAGTGTGCTTGCTGGCGCTCGTGACGACTGTTTCCGCGCAAACCCGTATGCGTATGGGAGGCGCACCGGCGGCACTGCAGTTTCCCGAAGACCGCGAGGTCGTCGAGGTTCCCTTCGAATACCTGAGAGGAAAAATCGTCATCCCGGTGCGAGTGAACGGCTCGGAGCCGTTGCCGTTCGTGCTGGACACGGGCGCGCCGATAGCGGTTTTGATCGATGCCGATCTGGGCGAAACGCTCGATCTGGACATCATGGGGGAGGCGATGGTGGGAGGAGCCGGTGAGGGCGAAGCGCAGACCGTTCCCATCGCCGGCAACATTACGTTCGATGTTGGCGGCATCGAGGTAACAGGCCTAAGTATGGCCGTCGGTATCGGCGGGCACATGATGAAAGGTATGACCTGGAAAGGCGTCATCGGCCAGCCGCTATTTCGAGATCTTGTCGTCGACATCGACTTCATCGGCCACATCATCAAGTTTTATCCGCCGGACGGGTACACCTACCAGGGCAATGGTTCGACTGTGCCGCTCGATGTAACATCCATGGGATTTGCGTTCGTGGACGGGACCGTCGATGTGGACGGCGCGGGAGAGATTCCCGTTAGCCTGGTGATCGACATTGGAGCGGGGCACGTGCTGTCGCTTCAGGCCGGGTCGCACGAGGATCTGCAGGTGCCCGAAAACGCGCTTCCCAATGCCATCCTCGGCTGGGGGGCGAACGGTATCATCCGGGGACGCGTTGGCCGCATAAACCGCCTCGCCATTGGCGGCTACGCGATGGACGGTGTCGTCGTTTCGTTTCCCGATCCCAGCTCACACGGCGTGTTCGGCCAGGGCGGGCACGAACAGAAAGCAGGCGCTAGCAACCGTGGGCTGTCCGGAAGGCACGGGAACCTCGGTGCACTGGCGCTGGAGCGCTTTCATGTCATCTTTGACTACACGCACGAAATCATGATTCTCGAGCCAAACGAGGAGTTTAACGATCCGTTCACGTTCACCACGACCGGGGTGCATCTCAAACCGGCCGCGTCCGGGGCTGAGACGATCGAAGTGATCGATGTCTACGACCCCTCGCCGGCCGCCGAAGCGGGTATCCTCGCCGGAGATAAAATCCAGGCGATCGATGGGCGTTCGGTAAAGAAATACACGAGGGATGAAATCCGTGAGCTGCTCTCGCAGGAACCCGGTACAAAAATGACGCTGACCATCCAGAGAGACGGCCGAGTGATCAAGAAGAAAATAACACTACAGAGGCTCATCTGACGCAATAGTGACTTGACAGCATGCTGTCAACCGCATGACAGCATACTGTCAACCGCATGACAGCACACTGTCAATCACATGACAGCATACTGTCAATCACATGACAGCATACTGTCATTTTCCTTTCGCGAAAATTCCAGGGGTCTCGAGAAGCGCCGGTTGTCGGTGGGCCGGGTGTGCAGAAACGCGGGTCGCCGGTGGGCCGGGAGTGTTACTCGGCGGGCGCCGGTGGTGGGCCCACGACGATCGCGACCGAGCCGCGGTCGGGCGCGCCGTTCTGCACGGCGGCAATCGGCTTGAGGCGTGCGGGGTCGCCGAGAAGCAGCGGCCGTAGCTGCTCGATGATGCTGCCGGCGATCTGCTTGGCGTCGCTGAACGAGCGCGCCGTTACCTCGACGCGAACGGTCTCCTGCGAGTTGGGCCGCTGGTTGATCCAGCTGGCCGCTTCGAGCAGGATCGCGGGTGCGGGCTCGTCGCCGCCGGCCTGGGCGGACGCCGGGCGCTGCGCAGAGAGCTTGTCCCCGGAGAAGAGCATAGTAAAGCCTTCGGGTGTGTTCAAGCGGTAGGACGGCAGCTCGAATCCGTCACCGAGAAAGTTGCGCTTGTTGCCCGCACGGTCGAACGCCTCCAACACATAAGTATAAGTCAGCCCCGGCGGCGCCGGCTTGCCGTCCAGTGAGCGGCCGTCCCAGGTGATTTCCTTGGGCGGCTTTCCTTTGCCTTCAAAGCGGGCGACGGTCTCACCCTGCGAGTTGGCGACGTTCAGGCGCCAGCGGTCGACGCCCTCGAGAACGGGGCGAAAACGCGCGACGCCGCGGGTCGAGAAATGATCGAGCCACGGACGCGCGTAGAACGGCGGGCGCTGCGTGGCGGAGCGGGTGATATACGGCGACACCAGGTCGAGACCGCTGTGGCTCAGCACGGCGCGAACGCTTTCCCACTCGAGTCCGGGAGCACTCGTGGGGTCGAGATTGGGGTTCAGGGCGGGACGCTCGAATTCGATACGCACCCGGTCCTCGCCCTCGATGCGCAGGCTCTTGAAAATCGTGCCTCCCGTGCCGGCCTCGAGCTTCATGGTGCTGTCGGCTTCTGCCGCGGGTTTGGATTTGACGTCTTTCTTCTTTGCCGCGGTGACGTCGGTGAACATGAGGCTGCTGACACCGATCCCGGCGCCGACCGAGAAGAGAGCTGTGAGGATCCATCGAGTGTTTTTCATTATACTACGCTCCATAAAATCTATCTTCGCCACCAGCGCGCGGCCGGCACCTGTATCCGGCAGGCTGCCGGAATCCGTATGCGAAACCGCCGCAGGCGAAAAAACAAGAGACGCCTGAAATTATTTCCCATCGCTAATTTATTTCCATTTAAAGGTTACGCCCATTCGTTAGTTCCCACCGGTCAAACGGTAGTGAAACATAATCGTACCCCATTGCTCGCCGGTCACGGAGCCCTTGAGCGGCGCGAAGCGCCAGGCGAGAATTGCGTTGACGGCGTTGTCGTCGAAATCGGTAAAGCCTGACGTTTTCTGGACCATGACGTTCTCTTTGACGTGCCCGTCGGGGAGCACGACGAAATAAATCATGACCGAAGCCTGCACACCCTCGCTCTTCGCCCACTCGGGGTAGACCGGTGTGTTGTACGAGATGATCGGGCGGTCGGCAACGGGGCCCGTCATCTGCGCACCGGCCACTTCCCGCTGTGCGGCGCTTTCCGTCGCATCGTTCTGGGCGCGCGCGACCGGTCGTTTGGGCACGGGTGTGGCCACTGCGGCCTTCTTGATCGTTGTCCTGGATCGGGTCAGCGCAATCGGATTCGGCGTGGAGACTTCGGTACGTGTCAAATCGGTCTGGCGTCCGGTGCGCGCGTCGTCCGCGACACCGGCGAGCTTCGGCCGGCCCACCGGACTCGGGGCGGCCAGCGACGCAATCTTCTTCGGTCTGGTGGTGGCGTCGCGCTGCAGCGAGGCGAGGCGCTCGCTCAACTTGTCCTGGATCGCCTGTATGGACTGCGGGTCGGGCGCCAGCTCGGCGAGCGGCTGCTCACGTTTGAAATTGTCATCGATCTTGCGCGGTGACGGCCTCTCCGGCGAGGTCTTCTCGGCCGGTGCCGGCTCGCTCTTCGCCACGGCAACGGGCAGCGCCGGTGTGGCTGCTTCCACGGGGTCGATCCACGTTATCTCGGTAATCGCGAGCGGCTCGGGAATAATCTTGTGATAAAGAGAGAGCATCAGAAAGAGCAGCGCGTGCGCGCCGATGCTCCAGTAGAGCCACTTGCGCGTGCGCTGGCGGATGACTTCCAGTTCCTCGGTGACGATCTGGCCGGCCATCAGCTTTTCTTCTCCCGCTGGCGTGTGGCGATGGCGACGCGCATGGCGCCCGCCTTGCGTACCAGTTTGAGTACGTGGTTGACGGAATCGTAGGGCATGCCGGCGTCGGCGCGCACCACGACCAGGATGTTCTTGTTGCTGCTTTCGGCCAGGCGTGCGGCGAGCGTTCGGACAAACTCCTTGGCCGGGACCGTGTTCTCGTTGATGGCGAGCTCACCGTGCACGCCCATGGTGACGCTCATACGCACCTCGTCCTCAGCGGCGCGCGTCTGCGCGGCCGGCAGGTCGACGTCCATATTCGAATTCGTAATCATCGGCGCGGTAATGAGCAGAATGATGACGAGCACTAGCGCCACGTCGATAATGGGCGTGACGTTGATCCGTGCGATCGTCGGTGCGGGTTGGACTAGCGGATCCCTCATGTTATCTCCCCACCACGGCGATTTCCGATGCGCCGGACATCTTGGCCTGGTCAAGCACGTCGACGAACGTGCCGTGTGTGACGTCGTCGTCGCAGCGGACCACGACGAATCCATCCACGCTGGAGGCGATGAGCGGCCGCAGCGTGTCCGTGAGCTCCTTGCGCGGAACGACAGTCAGGTTGACGCGGACGCTGTCTTCCGAGAAGACACGCACTTCGACACGCTCGCGGTGGCTTTCCTGCTCGGACACCTTGGCGCTCGGCCTGGACTTCTTGACGTTGATACTCGATTCGAACGCCAGTGGCGTAGCCATCATCAGCATGACCACGAGTACGAGTGAGACGTCGATCAACGGGGTCATATTGACCTCGTGATTGCCGTCACTGTCCTTGTTCATCTTCTTCTGAAAGAACATGCGGCTACCTCGTCACGATCGGTTCGGGTTGATGCTTGAGGTTCGGCTTGGCGGCCGGTTTGCTGGCGCCTTCCTTGCCGGACGGCTGGATGGAAGAGCCACCCTCCGCCGCGCCGCTCTCCAGGAGCGCCGTGCGTATCGACCGGCAGTAGTTCTCCGAGATGGTCAGCGTGACGTTCATGCGCCGCGAGAAGTAGTTGTAGAGCATCAACGCCGGCACGGCGACGACGAGACCGGCAGCCGTGGTGACCAGCGCTTCGGCGACACCGGAGGCGACGACCGACGGCGCCGAGGAGCCTGTCGCAGACATGTCGTGAAAGGCACGCATGATCCCCCACACCGTTCCAAGGAGACCGATGAGGGGGGCAATGGCTGCCATGGTGCCGAGCACGTTCAGGTTGCGCTCGAGCAGGAGCTTCTGGCCGCTAAGTGCGATCTGGAGGCGTTCCTCGAGCGCCTCGAACTTGCTGTGAATGTGCTTGAAGATTTCGAGGGCGACCACGCCCATCGGGTGAGAGGTGTGTTCACATTCCCACGCGGCCTCACGGGGCGCACCCGCGCTGATCTTCTTGAGCGCTTTGGCGAGCGTCTCATCGGGGTTGCCGCGGCGCCGGAAGAAATAGACCGCTCGTTCGACGGTGACAGCCAGGGTCACGATGCTGCATAGCACGAGCGCGAGAAAAATCGGGCTGTTGGTCGTGGCGTTTAGCCAGTCAAAATCCGCAAACATTGCTTATCTCCTTGTTCAGTTTCGCGCCTTGCTGGCCGCGGCTTCGTATTTGCGCTGTACCCCGGTGGCGACTTCGAGTTTGCCCGCCCCCGGAGGTGGCTTCATATGCGCTGCCTACTTGACGGCGGCTTCGATCTGTGTGGCGCGCTCCCTGGCGGCCAGCACCAGCTCGGGGTCCTTCGCGTTGCGTATCAAATCCTTGTATGCGGTGAGTGCCCTCTTGAAATTTCCGGCCTTTTCATAGAGCGCGGCCAAACGCGCCACGGCGGACAGGCGGAACGCATCGGAACGTTTCTTCGAACTGAGGGCCTGCCGGTACGCGCGGATGGCGCCCTTGTCGTTGTCCAGGTGCTCGCGGCACACGCCGAGACGGTAGTAGAGCTCGATGGTGAGCACGGGGTCGGCGCCGGAGCGGATGGAGAGCTTGTACTGTTCGGCGGCATCGAAGTACTCGCCGCTCAGGTCGAGAATGTCACCCAGCTGGTAGGCCACCTGGGAGGCGCGCTCGTCATTCGGGTAGCGCTTGCGGTAGCGTTCGAGAAGCGTCCTGGCCTCCGCGGTTTCCTCCAGTATGCGGCGGCACAGCGCCAGGTTGAAAAGCGCGGCCGATGCGATTTCCAGGGTCGTCGAGTCTTCGAGCACCGTCATGAAGTCGACGGCGGCCTGCATGTAGTTGCCCTCGTCGAAACGGCCCGATCCCAGGCGGAAACGCACCGTCGTGCGAAGCTCGCTCTCCGGAAAGAACATGAGAAACTGCTCGTAGGCGAGCCGCGCGTCCGTCGCCTGTCCGGCCTTGCCGTAGGCGTCGGCCATGAGAAAGTGTGCACGGTCGCCTTCCTGATAACTGGGAAACTGGCTGATGACGCGCCGGAACGCTTCGGCGGCTTCGAAAAACTTGCCCGCTTCGAAATGGCGCATGGCGATCTCGAACTGTGCGTCGGCGGCAAACGAACTGGTCGGGTAGCGCTCCACGAGTTCGGCCAGAATCTCGTCGCTGTCCGCGCGCTGACCCAAACGATAGAGCGCGCGCTCGATGCCGCGCCCGGCTTCCTTGGAGATGCCCGTGCCGGGGAACAGCTCGGCCACTGCGGAGAAGCCGTCGAGGGCTTCCGCGTCGCGGCCCGCATTGTAATCACACTGGGCCATGCGCAGCATGCCGAGGGCGGCGGCACGGCTGTTGGCGAAATTATCCAGCAGTCCCTGGTAGCAGCGTTTGGCGTCTTCGTAGTGTTCGGTTTGAAAGTACAGGTCACCGGCCCGCACCCAGGCCTTCTCGGCGATCTCGGCCGACGGGTCGATCTCGACCACGGCTTCCCAGCGGTCGACGGCATCGCCGTTATGATCGAGCCGCGAGTGGCACAGCCCCGACTGGTACAGCGCGAGCGGCCGTTGCTCATGAGCGGGGAAACGCTGGAGGAAATCATCGTAGGTGCTCGCGGCGTCCCGGTATTTCTTGCGATTGAAAAGAATGTGCGCCTTGTTGAGATAGGCGGCGCTCAAGTTGTCACGGTCGCCCGATTCGGCGTAACGGGCCAGCATGCGCTCTTCGGTGGCAATGGCCAGGTCGTCCTTGCCTTGGCGCGCGTAGGTCCATGCGAGCAGCCGGTTCGCGCCCACCCCCACGCTGTGCGTGGGAAATTCCTTGATCAACGTGGCGAGCACGCCCTGCGCATCGCCGTAACGCGCCTGCGCGGCCAACGCGTCGGCATCTATAAGGAGTGCCCACGCCCGCCACGGCGACTTGCTTGGCGGCATCTTCTGCAGCATCTGGTGCGGCACGCCGGTGAGCTGTCCCATGTTGCCGATGCGGTGGTACGAGAGCTCGAGCAGGCACAGTGACGCCTCGACCAGCTCCTGGTGATCGGTCGAGGCGAAGACGATCGAGCCTTCGCTGTCCTGCGCGTAGCGGTCTAGGACCAGTTGGAAATACGGTACGGCGGCCTGCGGCCGGTTCTGGTCGAGAAGTCCGACGCCGGCGAGATAGGCGGCCGCCGGAGACTGCGGCGCCTGCGGGTAGCCGGAGACGACGAGCTTATAAGCAGTGGTTGCTTCGTTGCGACGTTCGAGCGCATCGAGACACCGCCCCACGCGGTACTGCGCGCTGGCGGCGAGCTCGTGCTGGAAATAACTGGTGAGCACGCGGTTGAATTCCAGAATGGCCTCTTCATATAATGACTGACTGACGAGCACCTCGCCGAGCATGAGCTGCGCGCGCGCGGCCACGTCGGTCCCGGCGTGCTGAGCCACGACCTGCCGCAGCAGCTGGGTGCCGTCCTCGGCATTTCCATCCAGAAATACACACGCCGCCTGTCTCAGGGCCGACTCCGCGCGGACGTCCGCATGCCTGGCCTTCTCGGTGACACGGCCGAACTCCTCGGCGGCGCTGCGGTACGCGCTGCTGGTGAGAAAAATATTGGCCTTGGCGATCATGGCGTGATCGCGCAGTACGGAACGCGGGAATCGCTCGACGACTTCCTGGTACTGAGCGGCGGCCTTCAGCATTGCGCCCTTGGCCTCGTAGGCGAGGGCACGCAGGTAGATGGCGGCAACGCCGGTCTCGCTCCTGCCGAGAAGCGCGAGGGTTTCGTCGGACCGGTTGTCGAGGTAGGCGAGGGTCGCGCCGGTCAGAACGACACGTGATTTTCGCACCATGTAGGGAAAGCCGCTCTTGAGCCGCGCGAAGCTAAGCGTCGCTTCACGCAGCGAATCACGGCGCAGCGCGTTCCAGGTGTGGGCAAGGAGCATTTCCGGCATGAGCGGGCTCGTGCCGTATTGTTTTTGCCATTTCTTCCACTGGCGGGCGGCCTCCTTGTCGCGGCCCTGTGCTTCGAGGGCGAGGATGCCGGCGAAGGCGGCGTCGTCCGCGAAGGGACCCTTCTTGCCGGCCTTGGCGGCCTTGTTGAACTGACTGGCCGCCTCGCGGTAATCGCCCGAGGCAAAGAGGATCTCGGCGAACAGGAATTGCGCGGCGCTCTTTTTCTGCTTCGGCACATCGCCCCGCATGAGCTGGTCGAACGACGTGACGACGTTAGTCAGGGCCGCGCGTCGGTCGGCGAGCGGCCTGAGGCGCGCCCACTCGAACTCCATGCCGACGCTGTCCAGCGTTCTGGTTTCGACGGGTGATTTATCGTCCTGCCCGTAAACGGGGGCGGCCACAAGACACAACCCCACGCTCAGAAACGCGGGGATGCGTACGATCCGCAATAGTTTCTCCCAATCCATGATGACTCCTGCGTTAGTCCGTAAAAACCGGGACCGAACCCTGCGGACCACCCGTGGTGATCTCGACGTCGCGCTCATGGCCGACAAATTCCCGGCCTTCGACGTCGATGACCACCAGCTGATAACGGTAGATCCCGTCGGGCAGCGGCAATCCGGTTTCGTCCTTGCCATCCCACATGACATGCGCCGGCGGCACTCCCCTGCCACCGAAACGGCGCACGACCTGGCTTGATTTATCGATAATCTCGAGGTTCCACGAGCTCGCCTCGGCCTTGGTCCTGGCGCGCAGGTGAAACTTGGTCACGGACTGCTGGCCGATCGGTGAAAACACCGGCGGAATGGCTTCGGAACTGGCGAAGAATCCACCGAAGTTGTACGAGATGCCGAAGTGATGGGTGACACCCAGCTCCGCATCGGAAGCAGCGTAGTCGAGAAAAAGATCCGGTGATATGCGGTAGCTGAAACCGCCGGTCGGCGCGTCCTCTGCATAGCCGAGGCGAAGCGCCATCGAGTGGTGAACCCAGAACTCGCTGCCCGCGTGAAACGACGCGCCGGGACCGGAGCGGTGGTCGACTTCGGCCGCCACCATGCCGCGACCGTTGAAGAAGGTCAGCGCCAGGCCGCCGCGGAATTCGAACGGAAATGTCTCGTCGGTGTCCCGCAGCTTGAGCGTCGGGCCGCCCAGGTTGATCAGTGTGCCGCCGACACGCAGCTTGGGGGTGACACTATAGATAACGCCGAGGTCAACACCGACACCCACGCCGTCGAATTCGTCGATACTCTGGCGCACGACTTTGACGTTGGCGCCGAGGGCGAGCCGGGGGCTGATACTCTTTGCCGCGGACAGAAAGAACGCCATGTCGCTCTCGCTGAAATCACCGAGCGGTTGGTTGAACTCATTGGTGCGCTCGAACTTGCCCGAGCGCAGGTTCAAGATGGTCAGTCCAAAACTGGGAAAACGCCGCGCCGGTATGGCGAAGCTCAATCCCTGGATGGACGTGTCCTCGAAAAGACGCGCCGATTCCAGGTGTACGGCGTTCTGGGCGATCAGCGACAAACCGGCGGGATTCCACAACACGCCGGTGGGGTCGTTGGCGGCCGCCACGAACGCGCCGCCGAGGCCAGCGCTCCGCGTGCCCATGTAGCGGGAAAGCCAGTCGCCGGGTACGCCACCGTTGGGGTCCTGGGCGAGCGCGACGCCCGCGCAGGCAACCAGGCCCATGACAAGGGCCAGGGTCAGAGTGAACCCGCGAAGATGATGTCCGTGTGTTGTAAGCATGGGTCCTCCCGGTTGTCTATCGCACCACGCCGATCTTGCGGCGCATGGTTTGTAAAGTCTCCCCGTTACCGACGGCTTCGACGACGACGATATAGCCGCCGCTTGCGACGAGCTCGCCGTCACCGTTTCGCCCGTCCCACTGGAACTCGTTGAGTCCGGTGACGCCGCCCGGTGTGCCCTGGTCGAACGTGGTCTTAAGCACCAGTCCGCCGCTGAGCGTGTAGATGCGGATCGTCACGGTTGCGTCGTCGGAAATCTTGTAGGCGATCGTGGTCGGCGCCTCGTTGGGGTGGAACGGATTCGGGTAATTGGTAATGCTGCCGGCCGGTTTGCTGGGATCGACAAAGGCAGTTTCGACGTCTATCTCGGCGACGATGGCGCCGGACGTGGCGCGGATGCGGTCGATCTCCGGCACGCGCGGCGCCGCAAAGTCAGCCAGCGCGACACCGTTGTTGTTGGTGAGAGAGTCAATTGGGGTCAGCGTGCCCGTGCCGCTCACCATCTGGAACACCATCGGCGCTCCAGGGAAGCCGTTGTCATAAGCGTCCACCAGTCGTGCCCGAATGGTGGAGTTTGAGTTGCCGTGCACCCACGGCGGATTGCTGGTCAGTTGGATGTCCGCCGGTGTGCCCGGTGTGACCATGACTACCGCGCTCACGGCGGGGTCATTGCCCGCATCGTCCGTGATCACGAGCACAATGTCCTCTGCGAAAGTATAGGTCTCCGCGATGGTGCGCTCGCCCTGCAGGAGCTGGAACTGGGTGTTTAGCAAAGTGCCCTGGCCGGGCGCCTGCGTCGACGCGTTCTGGACCACGACTGTGACGAACGAATTGATTTCCTGGATCACGCTGCCCGCGTCGTTGGTCACCCGCACGGTCAAGTTGAACGGCTCACCCGCGCCCACGTTGGTGGGACTGACATCGGCCTCGAGATGGAAACCGCTGGATATCGCCTTCACCTGGGTCGTACTGGTCGGCATCGCTGGCTGGGTCAGGTTCTCCGCCGTAATCTGCTGGAAACCTCCGGTCGAGAGCCGCATGGTCAAGTCGGCACGGCCGTTCGCCAGCGGTGTATCCGGCGGCAGCTGCGCAAGCGGGTCGCCGGAAGTAATTCGTACCACGTCGGTCACGCCTCCCATGGGGTTGAACCACTGGTCGGTGGCGTAGACGGTGACGGTAAACGAAAAATTGATCGATTGGTCGGTGGCCGCTCCAGAGCGCCCGTCGGCCAGTCCCGGCGCGACGATCTCGCCCGGTGCGATCAAGAGAATGCGTGAGTACGTGCCCGGGAGGATGTTTACCGGGCTCGAGGTGTGCGGGGTGATTCCGGTCGTATCGATGTCGGTGACGGTAATGGTCTGGCTGCCGCCCTTATGGAGCCTCACCGGAAAGATCAGCTCGCCGTTTATAAGTGTCGTGTCGGACGGCATGGCAGCGAACGTATCGGTCGAGGTCAGGGAAAAAAGGTGGTTCACGCCCGAGACGCGGTTCCAGAACTGGTCGACGGCTCTGACGGTAAGGTTGAAGCTGGCACCCGCGTTCTGGTCGGTCGGGGTGCCGGTAAAGCCGATGGCGGTCCCTCCCCGCGGCGTCTGCCCGGGGAGAAGTATCTGCATGCCCGAGAAAGCTGCCGGCAGCACCTGGAAGTTGTTGCTGGTACCGATGTGGGGTGGGGAGGCGAAATCGGCACAGGTCAGTGCAACGGCACCACCCGCACCGCGAAATACCATGTTGCCCGTCCACACGCCGGCCACAAAGACGATGGCCTCGGGCGTAATGCTGCCCGGGCCCGTATTGGCCACCAGGATCCCGTTGCCGCTGAAGTCGGGGACCGTGTTGCCGCCCACGTCGGTGGCGCGAATGGTGACCGGAATGCTGGTACCGGCGGTGAGCGGTGACGGGATGGGATCGATTTCGAAATGGTCGGGCGCGCTCGGCGTGACCAGAATCCCTGCGCTGGTCATGCCCTGGATCGCACCGTTGGTCTGATCGGTGACGGTGAGCGTCTGTGTGCCGACCGTACCCAGCGAGAGAATAAGCTGGACGAAACCGTTGAGCAAGGCGTCGGTGACCGGTGTGCTCGCCGCCGGATCACTCGAGGTGATGCGGACGACGTCTATACTGGGCACCGGGTTCCAGAAGTCATCGGTGGAGTAAACGTCCACCTGAAAGAGCTGTCCGGCCGCTTGCGAGGCGGGACTGCCGGTAAGACCATTCACAGTGCCGGGTGCGGGACTCTGTCCCGCGACCACAATCTGCACCTGAGTAAACGGCCCCGGGTGCACGGTGAACGGATCGCTGGTGCCATTCTTGGTCGGATCACCGGGGAGTGACGCGAATACGTTCACGTTACCGCGGTTGATGCTGGTCTCGTCGGCGCGGAACATGGTCAAGCCGCCGGTCCACGTGCCGTTGGTCAGATTGACGACGGAAGGCGTGATACGGCCGTTTCCAAAGCTCGTGATCTCCTGCAGCAGCACCGGGCCCGAAAATCCGGTGACCACGTTGTCGTTGGGGTCGACTGCCCACAGTGTGATGTTCATGGCGATGCCGGCCGTCTGGTTTTTCTGATTGATTCTTGAAAAGTCGAACCCTTGCAGCAAGAACGTGGTTACGTTCGCGGAGGTCGCCAGCGGGATGGTTGGGTCGGACTGGTCGTCTGCGGACAACGTAAACGAGCCCGCCGCATTCAGCGTGACCGACAGGCTGACCGTACCGCTCATAAGTGAGGCCGCAGCCGGAAGTGTCGCCAGCGCTTCGGAAGAGCTGAGCTGTACGACGTTGGTTATCGACGTCATGGTATTCCAGTTGGCGTCGCAGGCGCGGACGGTCAGGTTGAAGGGGATGCCGACCGTCTGTGCGCTCGGGGTGCCAAGCTTCCCCGAGGACGTTCCCGGAGCTTCGGTCTCACCCGGCAGCAGCACCTGAAGCTGAACGTACTGTGCGTGCGCGGTCGACGATACGAGCGTCAGCGCAAGCGCTACGAGAACGGCGGTACGAATATGTGTCTTTAGGAACTGCACGATAGCCACCCTCTTTAAGCAATTGTTAACGCCACTATTTACACAGTGGCTTTGGCCAGTGTCATGCGTAAATCCGCAGGTATAGAGCAAGCGATGTGCCGCAGTCGTGCATACGGGTGCCATAAAACCGCGGATGTTCGCGTCATGCCCGGTAGTGGCGGGTAGGGTGTCGTCGGGGAACTCGAGGGGGGATTCAGGGCTTTCCTATCGGGCAGATCCCTGGTGCAGGGAGGTGCGGTGATTGCACGATAACCCCTATGATTGCAGAAGGCAAAGCGGACATTCGGGGAGGGTTGCGTGGGTATTACTGTTCTTGAGACGGCTTGGAATTGTGAACGGAAAGCTCTGGGGGGCAAGCCATCTGCTAACGAGCCCTCACCAAGATTTGACAATTATCATAGACACTTCTATCTAAATGTGATAACGTAACACGAGTTTTCTTATCGCCCCCGATTTTGTTGGGCTCGTTGGCCGTTTCAGTCAGCTGCTCATCACATCTCGCGCCACTCCCCGTTCTGAACCGACCTTAATCCCCAAAGATCAATGGGAGGTACACGCATGACTCGTCAAAGTCGGGTTATCCCCCAGAACAAAGCGTACACGCTCGCCCGCGATCGTAAACTGAAGTTGGTATCAGTTTCTTTGGCCACGATGTGGTTATTCGTTGCTGGCGGGTGTGGCGGAGATGACCCACCTCCAACACTGGCGCCGCTAAATGTTCCACCCCAAATCATCTCGGTTTTCCCGGCAGATGGAGCTACTGGGGTTCCGGTCAATACGATCGTAAGCGTAACGTTTAACGAAAACATCCGTGCCTCGAGCGTTACTACGACGACGTTTCGAGTCAGTAGTCTCAACGGCACTGTGAGTGTCAGCGGAAAGACCGCCACTTACACACCCGACGCGCCGCTGGATCCGGGGATTACTTACACGGCGACAATTACGGACGACGTGAAAGATCTGGGAGGTGCTTCTCTGGAGGCAGACTCATCCTGGTCGTTTACGGCCAGTTCGTTGCCCGTTGCGAGCGCCGGACCGGATCAAGACAAAAGCAAAGCAGAGCCATTCCAACTGGACGGTTCGGCGAGTCTCGACCCGGACGGGGATCCCGTGACCTACTCGTGGAACCAGATTTTTGGTCCAACGGTGACGCTGTCGGATCCATCAGCAGCGAATCCGTCTGTCTTCGATACGCCCGACATGGTTACCACATTGGAATTCGAGCTCACGGTGAACAACGGACTCGAGGAGAGCGAGCCCGATACGGTGGTGATCTGGATTCTCGAAGACGGGGCAAACGCCTTATGGGTTAGCAAGACAGGAAACGACGCCAACGCCGGTACACGTGAGGCGCCGCTTGCCTCGGTGCAAGAAGCTATCAATAACTCGAGTAATGGCGCGGACGTGTACGTAGCCGACGGAGTGTATGCAGAGACGATTACATTGCGCACGGACGTTAGCATTTACGGCGGCTTTAGTACGGCAACCTGGCTGCGTGATATCCAGCAGAATCAGACGTTCATCATCGGCGGTCCCACGGCCGTCAGGGGCTCGAGCGCCAACAATTTGACCCTTGACGGACTGACGATCGAAAGTGCCGACGGCGTAACGGCCGGTGAGAGTTCCACTGTTATCGGCCTGAGTGCCAGTACGGGCGTCGTCATCTCACGCAACACACTTATCGCGGGTGTGGGTGCCGACGGCGCCAATGGGAGTTCGGGGGCGGATGGGGCCAAGGGAAGCAATGGCAGCAAGGGTGAGGATGGGGGGTTTTGCAGCGTATCGGGTGGCG
Organism: Candidatus Krumholzibacteriia bacterium; assembly: GCA_036478295.1. GTDB lineage: Bacteria > Krumholzibacteriota > Krumholzibacteriia > WVZY01 > WVZY01 > JAZGDW01. The sequence goes on along the minus strand of JAZGDW010000281.1, from coordinate 481 downwards.
GAGGCGATGGTGGCGCCTCGTCCATCGGGCGAGCTGGTGGAAAGGGTGGAAACGGGGGCAACTCATTTGGTGGCGGGCTTCGCGGGTCCGATGGACAAGGGCCAGGTGGGGGCTTGGGTGGTGCCGGTGGGACAGGAGGCGGTGTAGGTAAGGATGGCAGCCCCGGCGGCGCCGGCAGCAAGGGAGCCGCCGGTAGCGGCGGACTTGCGTTTGGCTCGTTGGGCTCGGGCAAGTACAACACCGCCAACGGCGGGAAAGGCGCGACTGGGATCCACGGCAGCGGCGGGGGTGGCGGCGGGGGTGGTAGCGCTGCCTCGCTGTTCGTTTGTGGTGGTGGTGGCGGTGGTGGAGGTGCGGGTGGGGCCGGTGGCGAAGGCGGTCTCGGAGCCGGGGGTGGAGGTGGTTCCTTCGGAATTCTTCTCACCAACGCGAGCGAGGCAGTAATCACTGACAACGCTATCACCACCGATGGGGGTGGAAC
>JAZGDW010000280.1:0-6921 GCA_036478295.1 Candidatus Krumholzibacteriia bacterium | reverse complement strand
AATCTCGCGCTCGAAGGTCGCCGGGGCCCTCCCGCGGGCGGCACCCAGTGGCTCCCGCGGAATATCCAGAATCGCGAAAACTCGCTCGGCGCAGGCGACACTCTCCTGGATGACATTGTTCAACTTGCTCATGTTCTTCACCGGCGTCACTACCCAGATCATAGCGCCGACGAAAAGCACCAGGTTTTCCGGGGTGATCGCGCCGTTAATCACCTGCATTCCACCGTACCACAGGATCGCCACTATCGACAGCGTGCCGAGGAGTTCCGAAGTAGGCGACGCGACCGCACCCCAGAGCTTCATCTTGAGAAACTGCCTCATATACTTGAGATTGAACTCGCCGAAGCGGCGCTGTTCGTAGTCTCCCATGTTGAACGCCTTCACCACGCGCATCCCGGAAACGTTCTCTTCCAAAAGCGACGTCAGATCCGCCATCCCCGCCTGGGTCCGAAAACTCCGCTTTCTGAGCTTGCTTCCGATAAAACCGATGAGCACCAGGTTGAGCGGAATGACGACGAAGGTCAGCAGCGACAGCTTCCAACTGACAGCAAGGACCACCATCAGGGCAATGAGCATCATCAGCCCGTTGCGAATCATACTGGCCGCGGCGCCAACCACCGCGCCTCGCAACATGCTTACGTCGTTTGTGATACGCGAAATGATGTGCCCCGTCTTCTCCCTCTCGAAGAAGGACAGCGGCAGCTTCTGAAGATGCCCATAAACATCGTTACGAATACGGTACAACACTTTCTGTTCCAGATAGACGGTCAGGTAGGTCTGCAGGTAGCCGAACACGTTCTTGAGCAAGAAAAGCAGAAGAAGCACGACGCAAAAACGGGACAGGCGACTCGCCCTGCCGCCGGCGTACATCCGCGCCTCGAACCAGTTCTGCGCCCTGGACCTCACCGTTTCAACTCCGGCGGGCAACGGAATACCCTGCACCCCGCCCTGCCCGTGCTCTACCCGCTCGACCTGCGGGGTGTTATCGTAGATGATGATCCTTAAGAAAGGGTGTATCAGCGTCAGCGACACGCCGCTCAAGGACGCGAACAGGGCCACCGTAATGAAGAGCAGGACGACTTTGCGCCAGTATGGCAGCACGTAGTCCAGCAATCGCAAGTAGGTTCGCATGAATAGAACTCCAGAAGTTGTTGTCGAAGCTCTAGTCTACACGCGAGAGGTGAAGGAGGGTATCGATTTTTGAATCGAATTCTTCCAGGGAAAGCCGTTGTCCCTTAACACCTTGCAGTATCTGGACCCAGTGAGCTCCCTTGGGGAACCAGTTGTCGGAGTCGTGACGCGTGAAAAGGCCGACGCTTGGGATCCGCATATCCACGGCGAAATGAAAGTAATCCGTGTTGCCGGAGAGAAACAGGTCCGCGCACGACAGCAGAGCGAGCCCCTCCTTGACGTTTTTCGGCTCCAGTCCCAGGATGGAGCCCTGGAGTTTCGAGCAAAAACTCGCGATGTGCTTCGGATCGAGGTTGTTGGACAACACGAGGATCTTGCTGTCCATGCGCCCCGCCAGTTGATTGACCAGGTAGGCGAACGATCCATCGACCAGCCGGTGCCGGCCTTTCCCCATACCGGGGTCGACGGCGATCAAACGGGTCCCCTTCTCCGGTTTGTGAAAATGGATCAGCTGCCGTGCCCAGCGTACGTCCTGGTCCGGTAGCTTCCAGCCGGGCAGCCGCTCGTGCCCGTGGATGCCGAGGGCAGCAAGAAAGGACCGCACTTTGGACGATTCGTAGGTCGTCGCCTTCGACAGCCGCACCTCACAATTGATAAACGGAAAACTGCGCTCGCCCGAAAAGCCGACGCGAATCGGGGCCTGCGTTACGAGCGCGAGCAACGACCGCGCGAGGTTGAATTCCGTGCCGAGCAGAAAGGCCATGCTGAAGTCCCGATGGCGCAGGCGCTTGGCCAGGGCGAAATAAGTCGTCGAGGACAGCGTCAGGTGCGATGGCTCGTACGTGATCATCTCATTGATCTGCGGCATGGTGCGGACCAGCTCGCTGTTCCCTTCACGAACCAGAAATGTCACCCGCATGCCGGGAAATCGATTCTTGAGAAACTTGAGAACGGGTGAAAAGAAGAGTATCTCGGTCAGGTCGCCGGAATCGATGACCAGCACCCGCGATTCGTTGCCGATGTCTCGCGGGACACAAAACTCGCTGGTGGTCACGATACGACCGAGCAGAGGCGTGAGAAGCCCCAGCGCCATATCAGTCCTGGGAGAGAATGTGGCTGCGCCCATCGTTATATCGCTCCATGAATTACGACGACAGGCGACGATGCAAGTTGAGGGCCAATCAGGTCCATATGAGCATTTTCTCGACGGCTTCCTCGGCCGTGGACACCGGCTTGAATACGAGGTCTTTCTTGATGGTTTCGGGGATTTCGTCGACCTCACCCGCGTTGGCCTTGGGGAACACGATGGTCTTTATGCCCGCCCGATGGGCCGCGATGACCTTGTCTTTGAGGCCCCCGATGGCCAAAACCTTGCCGGTCAAGGTGATCTCGCCCGTCATGGCGTGGTCGTGGCGCAGCGGCTTCTGGAACAGCAGCGAGGCCACAGCCACAGCCATCGCTACCCCGGCGCTGGGGCCATCCTTGGGGACGGCACCGGCTGGAACGTGCAGGTGGATATCGTTCTTCTCAAAGAAATCGAGGTTTTTGGCTTTCTCTAGATAATTCGCGCGCACGAAACTGACGGCCGCCTCAGCGCTCTCCTTCATGACGTCGCCGAGCTGGCCGGTGAGTTTCAGGCGGCCCTTCCCTTGCATACACAGGCCCTCGATGAACAGGATCTCTCCACCGGCAAACGTCTTGGCCAGTCCGGTCGCGACCCCGACCGCCGGCTTTCTGAGCGCCATTTCCCGCGTGTACTCCTCGATACCGAGGTACTTCTTCACGTTCTTTGCCGTAATCGTCACCAGCCGGCGCTTGCCAGACGCGTGGCGGCGGGCCACCTTGCGACAGATGCTGCCGATCTTCCTTTCCAAATCTCTCACACCCGCCTCGCGAGTGTAATGGCTGGCGATGTGGCGCAGCCCCGCGTCGTTGATCTTGACCGCGCCTTTTTGCAGGCCGTTCTCGTCCAGCTGGCGCGGGAGCAGGTAGCGCCTGGCGATCTGGATTTTCTCGAGTGTGATGTAGCCGGGCAACTCCAGAACCTCCATCCGGTCCAGAAGAGGGCGTGGAATGGGATCGAGAAGATTGGCGGTCGTCAGAAACAGAACGCCCGAGAGGTCCACGGGGATATTGAGATAGTGGTCCTCGAAGGCGTTATTCTGCGCCGGATCGAGAACCTCCAGCAGCGCCGAGGCGGGGTCACCACGAAAATCGCTCCCCAGCTTGTCGATCTCGTCCAACATGAACACCGGGTTATTGCTCCCCGTCGTGCGCAGACCCTGAATGATGCGGCCCGGCAGGGCGCCAATATACGTTCGACGGTGCCCGCGGATCTCCGCTTCGTCTTTCATCCCGCCCAGGGAGATTCGTATGAACTTACGGTCCATCGCCCGCGCAATGGATTTACCCAGCGACGTCTTGCCGACGCCCGGCGGGCCGACAAAGCAAAGGATCGAGCCCTTCATCGATTGCTTGAGCTTCTTGACGGAGAGAAACTCCAGTATACGTTCCTTGACCCGATCCAGATCGTAGTGGTCCTCGTGCAAGACGCTCTCCGCCAGGTCGATATCCAGATTATCCTGGGTCGAGGTCTCCCACGGCACGTCTAGAATCCAGTCGATGTACGTCTTTGAAACGGTGTACTCCGCGGCGCCCGGCGACATACGCGACAAACGGTCCAGCTCCTTGTCTGCCACCTCCCGCGCGGCTTCCGACAGCTTGGCGGTGGTAATCTTGTCACGCAGTTCGTCGATCTCGATGCTGCGGTCGTCTTCGTCGCCCAACTCCCGCTTGATCGCCTTCAGTTGCTGCCGGAGATAATACTCGCGTTGCTCCCGATCCATCTCTTTTCTGACGTCGGACTGGAGCTTTTTCCCCAGCCGCAGCACATCGAGCTCATCGCTCAGATAATTGGACAGCATCTTCAAGCGTTCGAGAACATCCGACTCCTCCAGCAGTTTCTGCTTGCGCTTGAGATCGATGTTCATATTGGTGGCAATAACGTCCGCGATACGCCCACCGTCCTTGACGTTTCCCATTATTATTTTGAGTTCTTCCGGCAGGCCTTCCGACTCGTCGATAACCTTCGAAAACGAATTCGTCACCGTCTTGATGTAGGCTTTGAGCAGATCGCTCGGCTCCTCCACTTCGTCCAGCAGCTCGATCCTGGCTCGTATGTACGGCTCCAACTGAGTTATTTCAAGGACGCGGACGCGAACGATGCCCTGCCCCAGCAATCTCATCTCCCCGTTGGGAAAACGGATCATTTTCTGGATATGGACGGCCGTTCCTACTTCGTAGATATCCTCAGGACCAGGCTTGCCCTCATCGGGATCCTTCTGAGCGAACGCCCCGATGATCTTCTCAGCGGCGAGCGCCTCGTCGGCAAGCTGCAGGAGGTTGGGGTCGTTGAGCAGAAGCGGCACCATCATCAGCGGAAAAACCACGGCGTCATTAACCGGCAGAATCGCCAGTTCCGTGGGGATCTGACTCATTTGAATCAGTTCTTCCTCGAAATCGAGTGCTTTCCTGGTTACCAAGAGAGGTTCCTTCTCAGTATGACTTTTACTCAACTTTTATCCGCCGTTTCTTTGGAACATCGAACTTTCTCTTCAACCGGACCTCAAGAAGTCCGTTGGAGTAGTCGGTGAACACGCTCTGACTATCGATAGGCACGGGGATCGTAATCAACCTTTGAAACGGTCCGACCTGGATCTCCAATTTGTGGAACTGCTTCTTGCCCTGGGGGGCAACCTGGCTCCGCACGCCACGAATGGTGATAGTCTTTCCGTCGGTAAAAATGTCGATATTCTGACGATCCATGCCCGCGATATCCATGGTCACCACGAACTCCGTTTCCGTTTCGTAGACATCGGTCGGCGGCGCCCACCCGAGATTGGGCCGCATTCTGAGTTTGTGCTTGGTCGGAGACATCTCCGTCATCAACATCTCGAGCAACTCTCGGATGTTGTGGAATTCCTTGTCGACGCAATTTCTGCGCCGGACGCGACCCACTTGTTCGATCATGTCCATCACTCCTTTGTAATCCGGCCGTTTCGCCCGGAACTGGACTAAAAACAAAGGCTTTAGCGAGAATAGAAAAGGCTCTGCGGAAAGTCAAGGCTGGATGAACACGTCGGTTCCAGCAGACCCGATCGGGTCGAGGGCGCCCCGCGGGACAGGTAGATTCTTATCGGCGGGTGAAGAACCGGCCGCTACGGCTTTTTCTTGACGGCACCACCCTCGCTGAGGGCACCGCTCCCCTCTGTCGGCAGTCGCTCCCTGCCCGAAGGCGGAATGCCGATCAGATTGCGCTGAACCAGCGCGTCGTACGAATTGATGTTATCTTCGATCACCAGTCTCGCAAGCACCCGCTCCCTAAACCCAAGCTCGTAGAGGGTATAGGTTTTCGTGTGATCGTCCAGCGAATAGTATAACCAGTACTCCGCGATCTCCGCACGCCCGGAACGCCTGAGGTTGGGCATCCCCCACGCGGCGAGGACCTCGATGGTACCCATCCCCTTCACGACCTCCCCTTTTATGATGTGGTGGTTAAACTTGCCATCCGGGTTGTTGCGCAGATACTCCGCGCGGAGATCATCTCGCGCCGCCGGGGCCTTCGCCAACCGCGGCGCATGAGAACAGGAAGCGGCAAGACACCCCGCCAGTACAACGAGCGGGATACTGTGAACGAGTCTCATGATTGCCTCCCTGGTAGAACACGGCAAAGCCGAGCGAACAAAAAAAATCCACAGCTTCCGCTGTGGATACACCGCGCCCCGCTCTTACGACCAATAAACGACGACACCCCAGCCATTCTCGAACCTCCTCCTCCAAGAGTCCGACGCACGGTGTCACTAATAGTGTAGCAGAAGCCCGGTTTCCTGGGTAGGGTGGGCGAGAGAAGATGGGTTGCTGTGTGTGTGTTCGCCACCTAACCCATTGTTCTATAGATAGTTGACACAGTCCGGGGCCAGAGCCCGAGTCATTTCTTGGGCGCCGAATCACGGGTGCGCAGCCCGGCCCCACGCGGCAACACCAACACCGGTTCTTGCGCCAGGTCGGGGTCTGTGATACCCGCCGTCGGCTGGCGGCGACCCGCGGCTGTCGTGCGCTCGACCAGCCAGCTCCTCAGAACCTGATCCCGGAAGACCAGCGCGTAGGACACGAAGTCCTTGCTGAAGTCGTCGCGGGAGGCGTACGTCCAGGTCTCCGAGTCGTGGTCCGTCGATTGCCGTTGGTTAGGGATTCCCCACGACGCCAGGACCTCCATAACGTTCATACCCTTGACCAGTTCACCCTTCCTAACGCGGTCGTTGAATTTGCCGCGGGGATGCTCGTGCAGGTACTCGGTGCGAATACTCACCGTCGCGTCCGTTTGATGGGTTGAGCGAGGTGCGTGGGTGCAGGACCCGAAGACTGCGATCGTACCCCCAATTAGCAGAATGTGATGTATCGAGTTCATATGTGCCTTCCTCGACGAGCCAAAAGATGCGATTCCTTGTGCGAGACCCTAACTGCGGGCACCACACTCGCCGGCGGGCCGTCCCAAGGACCCGTGGGGTATGCTCCAGCGCTCCCCCGGGGGTCAACGATACTCCACCCCAAGATTATGCAAGAAATCCTCCCGGCGCGTGGGTACGCCGGTGTTTTATCGGGGATCGGGCCTGCGGTAAGCGATTACTTTAACACCATTGTACTCAATGGATTGTGTGCGAACAAGGCGGTGCTCCAAGGTGTCGAGCACGTACGATTGCGGGTCATCCTCCCATTCCCGCGCGCGCACGT
>JAZGDW010000028.1:0-4763 GCA_036478295.1 Candidatus Krumholzibacteriia bacterium | reverse complement strand
CTGTTTCGGGCCGGCCGCGACTTAGCCGGCGGTTTGCTTTGACCGGGGTGGTAGGCGGAGGCAATACCTCACAAGAATGCGTGCGCTCCTCTTGGGCGAGCACCCCATACGCGGGTGGTCGTCTCGTCGGCGCGCTTTAACCCGTATACATGCGGAAGACTTTGCCAATGGGTCAAGATACGGGAGTCAGGTCATGCAACGCAAGGGTTGGAGTATCGGTACAGTTGCCCTCGCGGTGGTTTGTGGCGTCACGCAGGCCCAGGAGGCTGCAACGTCGTTCCTCCAGTTCGGTGAGCTCGATCGCCAACTGGTAGGCCGCTCCAAGCAGTGCGAGTTTGAGTTCGCGCTGTGGGATGCCGCGGAAGGCGGTGAACGCGTCGGTCGGGCGCTTGTCTTTGACGGTTGGGAGGCGGACCGCCCGCGTCTAACCGTCAAGGAGGGCTGGTTTGAGGTCGTTCTCGATTTCGGGATTCCCTTAAGTGACGACGCGCCCCTGTATTTGGAGACTCGTTACACCTGTGGCCGCGGTGCGCCGTGGTCAAGAATCGCGACCCGCGAGACGGTCACGGACGCAATCATTGTCAATACCGATACCGAGGTCAGGCTGCACGGGTTTGCTCCGCGCACGCGGACCACCATCGTTGACGAAGAAGAATCCACGGCAGGCCCCATCGACGGGCACTCGTTGGACGCGGTAGACGGCGACCCCATCGACGTGGTGTTCGTGGACGCCGAGGGCAACGTCGGTATCGGTACGAGCACGCCGGCCAGCACGCTGGACGTGCGCGGTGACCTTACTGTCGACGGCCCGATTCGGATCAACGGTGACAATAACCCGCTCGAATTCCACGTCAACGGCACACGAGCGCTCCGCTTCGAGTATTCCGATGCCTTTAGCGAAGCGCCGAACGTGATTGGCGGCTCACCGAACAACAACGTCGTCCCACTCACAGCCGGCGCGGTCATCGCCGGCGGCGGGAGCCCAACGGCCGCCAACCAGGTCTCCGAGGACTGGGGTACGGTCAGCGGCGGTCGCAGCAACCACGCATTTGGCATGTTCGGAACGGTGAGCGGCGGTTCCGGCAACACCGCGACGGGTGAAGGAAGTACAGTCTCCGGTGGACAAAGTGGGGACGCCTTGGGCGCGCACAGCACGGTGGGCGGCGGTCTCTCCAACGCCGCCGACGGTGACCGGAGTACGGTAGCGGGCGGAACGACAAACACCGCCGGCGGCGCGCAGTCAGTGATCGGCGGCGGCGAGCAGAATAGCGCGGCTGGAGCGTATTCAACGGTTCCGGGTGGGTTCGCCAACGCGGCGGACGCGGACTACAGCTTCGCAGCCGGACGCCGCGCTAAGGCACTGCATCTCGGTTCATTTGTCTGGGCCGATTCGACGGCTGCCGATTTCGCTTCGACCGCCGCAAATCAGTTTCGTGTCCGCGCTTCCGGGGGTGTCTCGCTGGAGGGCAACGTAGGCATCGGGACGACCACCCCAGGCGTTCCCCTTAACTTTGCGGACCTGCTCGGAAACAAGATTTCCCTTTGGGGCCAGGACGGCGGCGCGGATCACTTCGGTTTCGGTATCCAGGGCGGCACGCTGCAGATGTACGCGCCGGGAGGCACCACCATCGCCTTTGGGCACGGACGCAGCGACAGTTTTATCGAACGCATGCGCGTCCACACCAACGGCAACGTGGGTATAGGAACAAATGCACCTGCGCACGCCCTCCACGTGGTCAAGTCACCAGCCATATCAGAATGGCTGGCCCGTTTCACCCATGGGGGCGCTAACACGTATCTTTCACACGGAGACGGATTCGGAATCCACGTTAACACGGGCAATCAGAATCGTTCTGACCGCTACGGCTTACAGGTCAGGAACGCCGTCGGTACGCACCTTTACGTGAGAGATGACGGCAAAGTCGGCATCGGAACGACCGCGCCCGTGGCAAAGCTCGATCTTCGTTGGTCGTCCGGGGTGGGCATCTTCAGCGGCAATCTGGCACCGTTCGGGACCGCCCAGTTCCAGACGAACTTAAGCTCGCCGTCAACGCATATTTGGTGTGCAGAAAACAGCGCTCGTGTCTTCAGCGTAACGGCCCGAGGCGATGTGGTGATCGCGGGGAATCTCCACGTGGCCGGGAATACGACCAATTTTATTCACCGGGGTGCGTTTACAGCTGAGAAGCATAACAGCGCGGGAGTCCACGACGTTGTCATGACAGCGGTGAGCAAATCGTTCTGCGCGCTTACGCTCGTGGACATGGAGGATATTGACGCGTTTGCTGAGCGCGCCCGATGCCAAGTTTACTCTAATGGCGCCTCTTGGGTATTACGGGCTCAACTGCTCCAGAACAATGACGCCGACGTCATCTGTCAAGCGAGGTGCTTCGTTTGGGACAACTAATCCTCGTAAATCACCAGAGGAAATAGCGGAATGATTCATAGAGCATCGCATATACCGGCCTCGGCGCGGAAGAGGAGGTCACGCTGCAGCATTTTGGTGTTGCGGCCGGCATTTGTACTGGTACTCGCTGTTCCTGCGCTTGGACAGTTGACACAACAGAACTTTCAGCTCGAGGCGGGCTGGAACAGCATCTTTCTGGAGGTCGACGCCGCGCCCGCCGGCGCCGATGAGTTGTTCGGATCGCTCCCCATCGAGTCGGTATGGATGCGCGCGCCCGAGCCGATTGAGGGCGAGGGGTTTCTCTGTCAGGGGCCCGACGACCCGAACTGCCGGGAGATTGAGGACACGCTGTGGCGGGCCTGGTATCGCCCTGGTCCCGGTGCCGAGGCCATGACGACGCTGCGCGTCATTCGCGGCGGCAATTCGTACCTCATCAATGCCAGCGCGCCGACACTTCTAACCATCGTCGGCGTGCCTGCGGGGTTTTCGCCGCGCTATCGTCCGGGTTTTAACCTTCGAGGGTTTCACGTCGTGGACGACCCGGCGCAAACACCGACGCTGGCCAACTATCTGGCGCCGAAGCAGTCGTCGCTAACACCCAACGTTCACATACTTCAGGCGGACGGCACCCTGACGGCCGTATCCGCTGCCAGTCGGATTCTCCCCGGTCGGGCCTACTGGGTTCCGGCCACAGCCGAGTTCACTTATGACGGACCCATTCGGATCGGCGGCGATGGCGGCGGCGGCGTGGTGTTTGGAACCCGGCTCGACAGTCTGGGGTTGACGCTGTTTAACGAAGCGTCGGCCAGCCGCAATGTGACTGTGACGTATCTCTCGTCGCTGGCATCGGCGATTCCGGATCAGCCGACGTACGCCGGCGATGTGCCGGTTTTGTGGCTTCGAATCAGCTCCGGGACGGCCGGCATCGATGAACTCTTCCAGTGGGTTGAGTTTGGCGCGAACACGGTATCGATCCCCGCACGGGCCAGTGACGTCCTTAACGCCAGACAGATGACACTCGGTGTAGAGCGCAGAGGACTGGCGCCGGCGTTTCTGGATGCAAACATGGAAGGGTCGCAGTACCAGGGCCTGCTCGAGATCAAGGACGGCGCGGGGTTTCGACGGGTGATCGGTGTTTCGGCGGAGGTGACCGGTGTCCTTTCGAGCGCCGTCGCGGGCACGTCAACGGATCGACCGGGTCTCTACATCGGCACGGTACATGTGAATCGTGTGGGATGGGTGACCGCCGGGGCGCGTGTTTGGACGAACACGGACGCCGACAACCCGGAGTTCGCCGATTTGACGCGATGCTTCGGCGGCGATAATGACGGCGCCGAGTGCCTTCCCGGTCGCAAGTTGTGCGCCGGCAATCCCACCGTCGAGCAGCAGCGGCAGGTGTGTGAAGAGGACACCGAATGTCCAAGTGGTACGGTCTGCGCGCCGGATTGCCCGGGCACCCAACCCGGGGGCGAACCGGCCGTTTGCTCCGGGTTTTGCATCGGCGGTATCCACGACGGCGGGTCCTGTACGAATTCCAATCAATGCGAGACGGCGGTCCCCGAGGACAGTGGCGCGTGCAGCGCCGACATGCTCACCGAGCCGCTGCGGCCGACCGATGATGAGTTTGTCTTTCCGGTACTGATCCACCTGAGCGATACGGGTGAATACAAGCTGCTGACGGAAGTCACCATGCGCGTCACGGCGGACGGTCAGCGCTTGCTTCAGACGCCGGACTGTTCGTCCGAGCAGTGCGACCAATACGAGGGTGCGTGGATCGTCAACGGGCAATCGTTCTCACGTCGCGTGAGCACGGCCGCGTTTGCGTTTGAAGATGACTTAACGATGGTATCCGCCGGCGGGTTTGCGGGAACGCTGCGCGGCACAATCGTGATCGATCCGAATCATCCACTCAATCCTTTCCGTCACAAATTCCACCCGGACCACGACTGCCTTGACGAGGAAGGTACGCCGCTCGGTCCGGGGGCGGTAGAGAGCGAGTGTTTTCGTGTGACGCGGTTTGTCGAGTTTGTCTTCGATCCGGACCCACCCGACGGTTCGGCCATACTCAACTGGGGTGATTCCATTGTGGGAGGAACATACAGGGAAACACTTGCCGGGGTTCACCGAGTGCCTCTCCGCGTTGAGGGCGATTTCGAGCTTAGCCGGGTGTCGAGCATAGAGAAGCTCAATACACCTGTGGATTCGGGGGTACTCCCATGATCGATGGAGGCATCAACGGTGGAGTGGCGGCCCTGGTGAATCGTGGTGCAGGCGTACTGGGAAAGGGCACCGCGGATGACTGCCCAACCCGGGGGTCGCCGCGCTATCGGTATCGCCTGCCCCTAAGACTCGTGGT
>JAZGDW010000279.1:0-2196 GCA_036478295.1 Candidatus Krumholzibacteriia bacterium | reverse complement strand
CGCTCCTGCGCCTTCATCGGCACCCCTTCCGGCACGGTGATGCCGTAACGCACCGCATCATACGCGGTCCAGCGCGGTGTCGGTATCTCGATGACGCGCGCGTAGTAGACGGCCCGCTGCTTCGGATCGAAATCAGGATCTCTCCAGACCGTGATGAGTTCGGGATCGCCGATGGTGTTCGTCCAGGTCGCTCGACTGACGTCAACCGTATCTCCGACCGGCGTCTTGCAGCGTCCGTCGCTTCCGATCTTGCGGCCGTCCGATACGGCAACGTCGAAGATTCTCTCGTGGGTCTTGCCATTCTCGTCGAGCCACCCCTTGATGATCTGGATGCGGTCGAGATTGCCGCTCAAAGGATCCTTCAAGGCGGCAACGAGGAAGGAGGGTGACTTACCAGAGGGCGCCGTGGTGAGGTCGCCACCCATGGGTACGCCTTTTCCATAGCCGGCGAATCCGGGACTGCGACCGAGGGCATCCTCATCCGTGAACTCCCAGCCGCCGAAAAAACGGACAAGCATGCGAGGTCCGGTAGTGCCGTATACTTCTTTTCGTTCCAGGGCGTCAAAGATCGCTTCGCGCGTGTTTTCCCGGGCCCACACCCCGGCCAGTCCTGCGGCCACCTGCTCCCAACCCTCGATCCGCCGCTCCCCAAATTGCGCGACGACGTGCTCGATACGCTTTGCGCTCGGTTCAGTGCCGGAGTGCTTGCCGAAGAAATTATCCTCGCCGGCGGTCGCCAGGCCGGTGTGGCTGTCGGTGGCGCCGATGAAGCCAAATTTGTAAGGGTTCGTCCCGAACTTTTCTTCCATTTTGAGTCCGCGCTTCAAGGCTTCCCGCGCATATTCACCTGCGAGCATGTTGTTCTCTTTGAGCACGCTCAAATTGAGATTTGCTTGGTCCCACGTTTCGTAATCAGCGAATTCGTCGTTGGGCGAAAGGAAAGGATGCGTCTCCCCGTCGCCCTTCATCTGCGTGATTTCATACAAGGGTTCCCAGGCGATACGTTGTTCGATGTAGTCCTTGTCGAGGGCCTTGCCGCCGAACTGGCCGTTGTACTGTTTCTCGTACGGAAACATGATGCCGTTGGAAAGGTTGCCGTTGTGGGCAATGGCGAGGATGTCGCCGCCGGTCTTCTCCTCGTAATTCGCCAGCCACTTCCACAGGTCGCGCGGATCGGGGCTGCCGAACGGCGGGGTCATGGTGTAGGGCACCATCTGGCGCGCATAGCTCTCACCGTCGCGATAGATGACAACGCGATGCATGTTGTTGCCGGCGATCAGCGAAGTCCACTCGTAGCCGATCATCGCCGTGAACCTGCCGGGATCGTTGTATTTCTCGGCGGCATCCATGATCGTGTCCCAGGTGTCCTTGAAGAGCTTAGAATCCGGGAGGACAAGGAGTTCCTCGTCCAGTTCGTTGTTGGCAAAGTTCTTAATGATGTAGAGTGCGGCTTCAACACCCTGTCTGCCGCCGGCGCGAACCTTCTCAGAAAGCTCTCGACCGATGTCACTCTTGGTTATTTCGGGATCACCCTCTAGGAGCAGCGAGAACAGTCCCATGTTGTCCGAGTGATCCGCAACGACGAGAAAGTCGAGTGGGCGCGAGAGTTTGGCCGGCACGCCCGTTGATGACGTTACCTCTTCGCCGCGAGCGAATCGGTAGGCGTCTTCAGGCATGAGCCGGGCTCCGAATGCGCCCGCGTCCATCGAGATCGAAGTGTGCAGGTGGGTATCGCCCCAGTAAACGTTGGACGGAAAGTTCCGGTTGGCGTAGGGCGAGAATTGGTCCACCTCGAAAGCTTTCTCGAGGCTCGCGGCCTCCGGCGGTGGCTCCTGCGCAAAGGCCACACCTGACAATGTCAGTGCCGTTATTAAAACTCCAAATCCTTTCAACCATTCGGTCTTCGTTTTCATTTGCGTTTTCATTTTCGTTCTCCTTGATTATTTGATGCGCTCAATATCGTTCCAGCGCCAGGTCTTATCCAGAATCGGTTCAAGGGGAGCGTAGAGCCGAAGTAGTGTGAACCAGCCTTCATTGGGAATCGTCTTGATCCAGTTCTTCTCGAAGCCTTTCGGCGCCACCGGGCCGAAATAGAGATCGACAGAGCCATCGTCGTTTCTCTTGAAGTCGTCCGTACTCGAGAGCGTGCTTCTCTTCTGGTCGGTATTGATCATGGATCGCGTTGCCACTTCGTAG
>JAZGDW010000278.1:0-3010 GCA_036478295.1 Candidatus Krumholzibacteriia bacterium | reverse complement strand
TTTTCATTGACGATGGGTGGCTGGTGCTGTGGGGGGCACACCATCGGTACGTGAGGCCGGACCCCTGGGTGAAGCCTTCCGAACATTCTCGATTTGAGATTAGTGACGGAGTTCTTGATTTGTCGCTCCTCGCGCAGGCGGGAAAACTTGACGAGAAAACCCTACTCCACAATCTCCATCAGGAGCAGAAACTGTTTCTCTATCTGAAGATTAACTGCGCCATCCCGCCCGAGACAAATATCGAAGGGCTTCGGCCTTTCCTGCGTCAGAGGCACGGAACGGTAAGGATACACGTGGGGAAACCCAATATTGACCCTAGTACTGGAGAGCACACGTTCCCGTGGCATCCGCGGAAGAAACCTCCCATCAATGATTATCCTGCATGGTTGAAATACTTTCAGTGCTATGACCTGCTGCGTCATCACGGTCAAACTCCCGATGAGATCGCGACTAAAGTTTATGGGAACGAGCAGTCGGCTGGTTCTGTCGATGTCGTAAACAAAGCTGTGTCACGTGCTGCCAAGTTGATTGCCGCAGCGGAACAGAACGCCTGGCCCCCTACTAATCTTCAGTAATCCGCCCCCGCAGATTCTTCCTTAGGTCCCTCTTTTTCGTTCGGTTTGTGGACGGGAAGAATTATTTCTCGCGTCCGTGACGCCTCTTTGTATTTCGATTAGGCTCGCCATCACAAGCCGCATGGTGCGGCACCGATAACTGGGAGGTCGAGAGATGCTGAATGAACAGATTGAGGGTGCCAGTGAACCGTTGGAGACTGCAACGGAGCTGGAGCGAGCGGGAATTGTAAAGAGAAGTTGCGCTTACAAGTTGGCTAAGCAGGGAATCATCCCTTCCTACCTTGTTGGCCCGAAGCAAACAGGTGTGAGATTCCGACGGTCGGAAGTGCTGGGAGCCCTGCGGCGGCCGGCGCCCGAGGTGAAATGATGAGGGCCCAAACAGAAACCGCCCGGAGAATGGGAGTTCTCCGAGCGGCGATGAAAACCACGCAGAATCATCTTACTCTTTCGCGCTGGTGGAATCAAGCGAGCATGGCAGGTGCGCGTCATGCGTAGCGGCGTGGCGTCGCTCCGATTGGATGCCACGACCATCCGGCAGGCCGCGCAGGGCCGGTGGCCGATGATCTTTGGGAGTCTCGGTATTCAGGTTTCCCCCAGTCCGATGAAGCACGGGCCTTGCCCGGCTTGTGGCGGGAGGGACCGGTTCCGCTTCGATGACCAGGACGGGCGCGGGACGTGGTTTTGTAATCAATGCCCGCAGCAAGCCGGTGACGGGTTCGACTTGATCCGCAATGTGAAGCACTGTGACTTTGCGGAGGCGCTCGCACTGGTGGCTGAGCAAGTCGGATGGTCACGGCCGGCACATGAGAACGCTCAAAAGAAATCGTCGGGCAACGGCGCCTACGACACAGTCCGGGCCATCTGGCGCGCCACCCTCCCAGACGATGGCCGTCTTGCCGCCTACCTCAAAAGTCGAGGCCTCTCCGGCCATGTGCCCGTTGGTCTGCGTCTTCATCCCGGGCTGACGTACTGGGACGTAGCGTCCGAAGCGCCAACACCT
This sequence comes from Candidatus Krumholzibacteriia bacterium, assembly GCA_036478295.1. Classification (GTDB taxonomy): domain Bacteria; phylum Krumholzibacteriota; class Krumholzibacteriia; order WVZY01; family WVZY01; genus JAZGDW01. Next base: position 1,435 of record JAZGDW010000278.1, on the reverse strand, counting down.
ATCGGTCAGTACCCGGCAATGGTGGCTCCGATCGTGGACACAGGCGGGAAAATTGTAGGCCTTCACCTCACGTACTTAGATCCGGCTGGAACCGGCAAAGCAGACGTGCCGCAACCGAAGAAGATGCGCAAGTGCGGGGGGGCAACCATTGCGGGCGCGGCGATTCGGCTCCATGTACACGAATCCGGCAAGCCGCTGGTCCTGGCAGAAGGCATCGAGACCGCCTTGGCGCTCCATGAGAGCACAGGCTGGTCAGTCTGGGCGTGCATGAACAGTGGGGGCTTGAAGAACATCAGTGTCCCGAAGGAGTGCAATCCCGTTTATATCGCTGCGGATCATGACCGCAACGACGCTGGTCAGAAGGCTGGTCGTGCGGTCGCTGAGCGGTTACACCAAGAAGGCCACCAGGTCCATCTCGTTCTTCCAGAAGGGTGGATTCCAGCGGGAGCCAAGGGTCGGGATTGGCTCGATGTTTTCATTGAAGAAGGTCGCGATGCTGTCCGTGGCGCCTTTGAGTCAAGCCCGCGTTGGAAGCCGCGGCCTACTGCGCTGGACCCCATCCCACTTGATACGGTCAGCCTCCCAGAGTTTCCCGTGAAGATGTTTCCTCCCTGGATGGATGACATGGTAGAAGCCGTCGCCGCGCACACCGAGACCCCGCGTGAACTCGCGGCTATGTTAGGCCTGGCCGATCTCGGACTATGCTGCCAGGGAATCGTCGTCGTGCAGCCTGAACCGGGGTACGTCGAGCCGGTGAATATCTGGATCGCTGCGGCCTTGGATTCAGGCAACCGGAAGACCGCCGTGATGCAGGCGATGACGCGGCCTGTGATGGACTGGGAACAGAAGGAAGCCGAGGCCGCCAAGGCAAAAATTGCACAGATTGAATCCGAACGGGAAACCATCAAGGCGCGCATTCAGATGCTACGTTCGCAAGCGGCCAGACAAGGTTCTGAGGATTTTGAGGATACCAAGGCAGAGATCGCGAAGCTGGAAGCTACGCTCCCAGAGGTGCCGACCCTGCCCCGTCTCTGGGCGCAGGACATTACCCCGGAAAAGCTCGGGCAAGTCATGGCTGACAACGGGGAACGCCTCGCGATCCTCTCCGATGAAGGTGGCATCTTCGACATTCTCGCAGGACGATACAGCGGTGGTATCCCCAACCTGGACCTCTTCCTGCAAGCCCATGCAGGCATGGCGGTTCGTGTCGATCGAAGAAGTGGTCAGGACGTGTATATGCAGCATCCTGCCTTGACGATGGGACTCAGTCCTCAACCGGAAGTCCTGCGCGGGCTCGCGGATAAACCTGGATTCCGGGGGCGGGGCCTCCTGGCGCGCTTTTTGTACGTGTTACCACCCTCCAGGCTCGGGTATCGAACCATGAACGGCAAGCCGGTGCCGATTGAGGTGGTGACCGCCTACAGGAACGGCATCG
>JAZGDW010000277.1:0-24562 GCA_036478295.1 Candidatus Krumholzibacteriia bacterium | reverse complement strand
CTACCACGGATTCTCCGTCGAGTTCGCGGAATACCGCCAGTATATGCAGGGCGATAACATAAAGAACCTCGACTGGAAGGTCTTCGGCAAGACGGACCGCTACTACATGAAGGTCTACGAGGAGGAGACCAACTTAAAGGCCACCATTCTGGTCGACAAGAGCGGATCGATGGGTTTCTCCTCAGAAAACGGCGGCGTGGACAAGCTGACCTACGCGGGTTTGCTGGCCGCCAGCCTTGCCTATCTCATGATTGGTCAACAGGACGCGGTGGGTCTTAGCCTGTTCGATGATCAGATCCGCGAGTTGACGCCACACCGTTCGGTTCGCAAACACCTCTTCTATCTCCTGGCGGCTCTCGACCGGGCCGAACCCGGGGCGCGCACTCGCATCAGTCCCGCGCTCCACGAAATTGCGGAGCGGGTCAAGCGTCGCGGGCTGGTTGTCCTGATCTCTGACCTCATGGATGATCCAGAAGAAGTCCTGATGGGGCTGAAACACTTTCGTCACCGCAAACACGAAGTGCTGGTATTCCACATCCTCGATCCCCGTGAGATGGACCTTGATTACCGCGACGAAGTCGAGTTCCGGGACCTCGAAAACGGCACACGTGTCCGCGTCGAGCCCGCTTTTATCAAGAAGGAATACTCGGAACGGGTCAACGAGTGGATACGGCGTCTGGACCGGGGTTGCAAGGAGCACCAGATCGACTACAACCAGTTGACGACGACGACACCGTTTGACCAGGCGCTGATGGCTTTCTTGAACAAGCGCGACAGGATGGGTTGATTTCGTGCTCGGGTTGGGATTTCTGAATAGCGTCTTTCTGGTCGCCCTGACGGCAATCGCGCTGCCGATAATCATTCACATCTTGAACCGGCGCCGCCAGCGCAAGGTCGCGTTCAGCTCGCTCGAGTTCATTGTAGAAATGAGCAAACGGCGCATGCGCAAGATCAACGTGCGGCGCTGGCTCATTCTCCTGTTGAGAACGCTGGCCATTCTGTTGATCGTGCTTGCTTTCGCGCGCCCGACTGTTCGGGGAGGAGCTGCACTTCTGATTCCCGCCAAGGCGGCGAGAAACGTGGTGATATGCCTGGATGTCAGCGCCAGCATGGGAGTGGAACGCGAAACGGGCACCGCCTTCACCGCCGCCCGCGAACTCGCCGAACAGGTGGTCGATGAAGCAGGGGAAAACGATTTGATAAACGTAATCTCATTCTCATCCCGGGCGGACGTGCTTTTCGACACCGGCACCCGCAGCAAGCAAACGGCAAAGAGTGCGATCGGCGACCTGGCGGTCACGAACGAACCCACCGCCGTGGCCCATGCCGTGGAAACGGCCGTCGGGATGGTCGAAGCGTCCGAGATCGCGGGAGGGGAAATCTACATCATCTCGGACTTTCGCGAGCCCGCCGACTCCGTTCTCGCGGGCCGTGTGCCCGACGACGTCCGGGTGGTTCTCTTGCCCGTATACGAAGAGGCGGTGGACAATGTCAGCATCGACCGTGTGTTCATTCCGCGCAAACTCATTCGTCCCGGCGAAGTGATCCGCATTGGAGTCGCGCTGACAAACCATTCTCGTACGAACGCGGTGAACTTTTCCCTCGAGCTGTCGGTGGGCGACAAGCGCAAAGCGGAAAGAGTGGTGGACCTGTCGCCCGCCTCTTCGGCCACGGTTGCGTTCGCGGTTTCGATCAACGATTGGGGCACGTACAGGTGCCGGGTGTCAAAAAACAGAGATCGGCTGGCCGTGGACGACGACCGGTTTTTTTTGCTCGAGGTTTCCAGAAAAATCCCCGTCACGCTCATTCGTGGCCGCAGGTTAGCTGATGGCGGCAAGCAGGCCGCCGCGTATTTCTACGTTGAAAAAGCACTCAACCCACGGGGCTCGGGCGAGGGCGAGTTCAGCGTGTCCACGGTCGATGAAGAGGAGATCACCACCGCGAGCCTCCTCGGCACGGGCGTCGTCGTGTGGACCGACCCGCAACAGCCCGGACCGCGCCGATTCGAGCTCATCAAACGATATGTGCAGGGGGGAGGCTCCGCCCTGATTTTCATGGGGCACAGCCGCAAGGCGTTCTGGCGCGACGAGGGTTTTCTGCACTACCTGGGCGTTGCAAAGGCAGTGCTCAAAGAGGGGGTGGAGGAGCAACGTTTCTCCTCCTTCGAACAGGACCATCCGGTGTTCAGCCTGTTCAATAAAGAGGAGCTGGAGCTCCTGGCGATGAGCCGCCTGCGGAGTTACGTTGCCGTCAGCGGTGTTGCACCGGACTCGGTTCTTGCGTATCTTGCTAGCGGCGATCCCGGCATCTGGGAGTGTCGGCGCGGCAAGGGACGAATTATAGTGGTCGCCGCCGCCCCGGACCTGCCGAGCGGCGACCTGCCGTTGTCTCCGATGTTCTTGCCGCTTATACACACGACGGTATCGTACCTGGCCAGTAGGGAAGGAGCGGGTTTTCACCTGGAAAACTACGCCGGCACCGATTTGTTCTTTGATTTTCCTCCGGGGGGATGGGGTGCGCCACGTTCATCACTGCGCGTCGTGAACGACTCTGGCTTCGAAGGCAAACCGCTGCTGTATGAATCGCCACACGGTGACACGCGGGCCATGCTGGAGCGACCGCGGGAGATCGGCTTTTACCGGCTGCTTGCGGGTACCGCCCAGGTAGCGCGAGTGGCGGTGAACGTAGACACGCGCGAGTCGAACCTCAACCCGATCGTGTTCGACGACAAAGTGCTCGGCAGCGCGCGGCTGGTCGACACGTCTGTGGACTTTGCCGAGAACCTGCGAAGAGAAAAACAGGGCAGGGAAATCTACGCGTTCTTTCTTATCCTTGCCGTATCCGCCCTTATCGCCGAGGCGCTCCTTGGCCGCAAGGCGTAGAACCGTAAAGCACAGGACCAAATGTCGCAAACGAGAACGAACCCGGACAAACCTGGGCCATCCACGCTCATCCGCCGCGTGCTCGAGCAGCCCGAGGTAAGACGCGTTATCCGTACCATCGAGGCCGGCACACGCCGCGTCGACCTGAGCGGTCTGCGCGGGTCATCGCCCGCCCTCGTCCTCGAGGCGATCCGCTCGACGCTGGGGCGCGCGGTGGTAGTGTGCTGCACCGACGCGGAGACGGCCCAGGACGTCTGCTCCGATCTCCAGGGCATCTCCATGGCGAGCACGCGGCTGTTTCCCGAAAAGGACATTCTTCCACAGCGCTTCGAGCTCAAAGAGGACCTGACCATCCACGGACTACGCAACGCGTGCCTGGATCGCATCCTGCGGGACAGCGTGGACATCGTCGTTACCAGCCTGCCGGGATTTCTGGGGAAGACCCTGCCCGTCGACGTTTTTGCCCGCAACTCCAGGCAGCTGGAGCTCAACCAGCGAGTGGATCTGGAGGAACTGCGTGAACATTTGGTGTCCGTCGGCTACGAGGCCGTGTCGACGGTGGAGGAACTGGGACAGTTCGCCGTGCGCGGGTCGATCGTTGACATTTTTGACCCGTCGTGGACGCACCCGGTCCGTCTGGAGCTCTTCGATGATGACCTGACCTCGATGCGCGCGTTTGATATTGACTCACAGGCCTCGCTTCACACCATGGAGAGTCTGAGGATCCTGCCGGCGGCCAGCGTGCTCGTAACTGAGCAATCCATGGAAAGCCTCGCAGAAAACCTGCGGCGATGCCGGCTGTCCGACGAAGTCGTCTCGGAGATCCAGAGCGAAATCGAACACCATCACTTCTCATACCTGATCCGGCGTTACGCTCCCGCGATGGGTGTCGTCGGCAGCCTGCTGGATTTCTTTCATGAAATGCCGGTGCTCTTCTTCTGGAATGAAGAAGGTTTGGGCAGGGCGCTGGAAGACGTAAGCGAGGGATTCGACAAGATCCGCAAGCTGGCCGAACCGGAATACCCTGTTCTCGATCTGAGCGAATACATGCACGCACCGGATTACTACACGTCGTTCGACATTCCGCATATCCATCTGTGGGAATTGCAGAAGGCGACCGCGCCGGCGACCGTGAAGAACCCGTTGCCGCCAAAGGACGTCGTGATGTTTCACACCGCGGAACATCCCACAATCCTCGGCAAGTTCGACTCACTCATAAAAATCATTCGCAAACTGTATGAGAAGAAAATAGAGATCCAGATTTTTTCTGGAAGCCCAACACAGCGCGAGCGACTGGCCGACATGCTCGCCGACGACGAGGAGCTGGTTCATCTGCCCGTGGGCTGGATCAGCTCGGGTTTTGTGTGGGAAGAGGCGGGACTCGCGGTCCTGACCGATCATCAGATCTTTCATCGTGTTCCGCCGCGCCCGACTGGCAAGCGCAAGACGCGCCGCTCACAGGGACACCGCCAGGAGCACCTGCAGGCGGGAGATTTCGTCGTGCACGTGGACTACGGCATCGGTCGCTACGTGGGCCTCGAAAAGGTCGCCGTGCACGGCGGAGAAACGGAGTGTCTCAACCTGCGCTACGACGCGAACGACCGCATCTTCGTTCCGCTGGAGCAGATGCCGCTGGTGGAGAAGTACGTGGGCAAAGAGGGCCTGGTACCGAAGCTCGACCGCCTGGGCAGTCCCAAGTGGCAGCGCACGAAAGCCCGGACCCGGAAAGCGCTCGAGAACGTGGCCCGTGAGATGATACAGGCCTACGCCGAAAGGGAAATCGCCACAGGCAATAGTTTTCAACCGGATACACAATGGCAAAAGCAGCTCGAGGCGGCCTTTCCTTTCGAAGAAACCCCCGACCAGCTGCGGTCCACGGAAGAAATCAAGACGGATATGGAAGCACCACGGCCGATGGACCGCCTGATCTGTGGAGACGTCGGGTTCGGAAAGACCGAGGTCGCGGTGCGTGCGGCATTCAAGGCCGTGGACGGTGGCAAGCAGGTCGCCGTGCTTGTACCGACGACCATTCTGGCCATGCAGCACCAGCAGACGTTCCGTGAACGAATCGGTGAGTTTCCCGTGCGGGTAGAAATGTTGAGCCGCTTCAAGACACCGTCTGAGCAGAAGGCGATCATCGGGGAAGTCGCAAAGGGCAACGTGGACGTCGTCATAGGCACCCACCGCCTGCTGTCAAAGGACATCGTCTTTAACGACCTCGGCCTGCTAATTATCGACGAGGAGCACCGCTTCGGTGTGAAGAGCAAGGAGAAGCTCAAGCTCTTGAAAAAATCGGTGGACGTTCTGTCGCTGACGGCAACTCCGATTCCGCGCACGCTCTACATGGCGTTGTCCGGTTTGAGACCGATATCGGTTATCGATACGCCCCCGCGCAACCGCCACCCGGTGCGGACCGAGGTGCTGCCGTTCGACGAAGATACCATCGTGCAGGCGATCTCGGCGGAAGTGGCCCGCCGGGGCCAGGTGTTCTTCGTCTACAACAGGGTCGCCTCGATCTATTCCATGCAGGCGGTTCTCGAACGCCTCATGCCGGACTTGAGGGTCACGGTGGCTCACGGGCAGATGACCGAGAAAGAGCTGGAATCGTCCATCCTCGCGTTTCTCGACCACAAGTTCGACGTGCTGCTCTGCACCACCATCATAGAATCGGGACTCGATTTTCCAAACGTGAACACCATCATCATAAACCGGGCGGATCGCTTCGGATTGGCCGAGCTTTACCAGCTGCGGGGCCGGGTAGGCCGCAGGGAGCGGCAGGCGTTCGCGTACCTGCTCGTGCCACGGAATTTTGCCATCACGCGGGATGCGAGCAAACGTCTGCAGGCCATGGAGGAGTTCGCGGAACTGGGGAGCGGCTATCGACTGGCCATGCGCGATCTCGAGATCCGCGGCGCCGGCAACGTCCTGGGCACCGAGCAGCACGGGCAGATGCTGGCCGTGGGCTTTGAGCTGTACTGCAAGATGCTCAAGCAGGCTGTCGGGGACCTGCAGGGAAAGGCCACTGAAGAGACGCCGCCGTGTCGCATCGAGACACGGCGCCCGTGTTTCCTGCCCGAGTCTTATGTCGAGGACCAGGACGAGCGCATGACCCTCTACCGCCGGCTCGCGCGGCTGAGGAACCCGGAGGACGTCGATCAGCTCGAGGCCGAGATTATCGATCGCTTCGGCAGGCCACCGGCCGAAGCTATTAATTTAATAGAAGTTACCAAGATCAAGGTCCTTGGCGAGGCGCTCGGCGCCGCGTTCGTACAGATCAAACCGGACCGTATGGCCATGGAGTTCCTGCCCGGAAAATCCCTCGAGCCCCGGCTCTGCGCCCGGTTGGTTGAAACTTTTGAGGGGCGGGTGTTGTTTAAAGCTGGAGGTGCCTTCGGGTTAACTCTTGCCGGTGGGGGTGGCGGCCGGCTCTTCGACGAGACGGGAAAGCTGTTGAAGGCCGCCTGGGAATATGATACAACGGACCGTCTCGAACATCCGGCAGCTTCCTGAACAGCTCGTTTTATACTATACTATACAGATATGCTGTTGCCGGTACCCCATCGGGTACGGTGCCGCGGCAAGAGCCGCAGCCGGCGTATCCGAGGGCGCCCCAGGTCGTAGCGGGGAAAACCCGTAGCCTGGCTGCCGGGCAGGTTATTTCTCAATAATCCCAATCCGTACTCGTGGCGGTTCCAAAGGAGAGGTTTCTTATGTGGTTCAAGCGTATTGCATCTGTGCTCTGGATCCCGATGCTGTTCATGTTGTCGTGCAGCAAGAACCGGGATGAGATTCTGGTCGCAAAGATCAAGGACCGGACCATCTCGCTCTCGACGTACGAGAACACATTCGTGACTGTCGATCCGAAATTCTTGCCGGACACCCAAGACCTCGAGGGGTTGAAGGAATTTCTCTCGACCATGATCGACCGGGAGCTCATGGCGCTCAAGGCAGATGAACTGGGGTACGACAAGGACGAGTATGTCGTTGCGGGTATGCAGGCCTTCAAACAGGTCGGCTTGCAGGCCGGATATCTGAAGATAAAGGTGGCGGACAAGCTCGAACCGACGGAAAAAGAGCTGAAAGAGTATTACAAAAAGCACGGTACGAACCTCCAGGTGAAACAGATCCTGCTGGATACGAAAGACGAGGCCGAGGCGGTCTACGACCTTCTCCAGGAAGGGAGCGATTTCGAGTCGGTCTGCAGGGAATACTCCAAGGGTCCCGATGCGGAGGAAGGCGGCAGAATCATCAACGCGGTGTATGGCACCTTCCCACCGCGCTTCCAGAACGAGCTCTTTGCGACGAAAGTAGGCGACGTCACCCACCCCATCCTTAGCCAGTACGGGTGGTTTGTCATCAAGGTCGTCAAGGAAAGCCGGACCCCGCCGAACCCATTCAAGGAAGAGCGGGAAAACCTGACGAAACTCGTGCGGATGCAAAAACAGATCAGGTTGACGCAGGATATGTCGGACGACATTCGAGCCAGGCACGGTTTCGAGTTTTTCGAGGACAATATAAAGACAGCGTTTAGTTATCTGCCGGCCGACCGCCCGCTGACCAGCCCGCCCGTTCGCAGCACGGAGGTATACCCGCTCCTGCGCATCGCCCCCGAGGATTTGGACCAGCCCCTCGTCACGTACGATGAGAAGTTCATAACGATGAAGGATTTCTCCGATCTGTACGACAGGGCCTCCTTCTTCCAAAGACCGCGCAGGCAAAGCCGCCTCGGGGATATCAAGAAGTTTCTTGTCGACATCATCATGAACGAGCTGATCACATACGAACTGGAAGAGTCCGGTATCGAGGACGAACCCGAAGTAGCGGCGATGCTCAACAGAAAGCGGGAGCAGCTCATGGTCGACAAACTCTTCCAGGACCTGGTGGACAAGCAGGCGGTCATAAACCCCAGGGATATCGAGCAGTATTACAACGACAACCTGGAGCAATTCCGGCGTGCCGAGGAGCGGCGTTTCGGCATCATTCTCACTGGCAGCCGCGCCGACGCGCAGCTTGCCCACCGCCGGCTGTCGAAAGGCCTTCCCTTCGAGCGTGTCGCCGAGCAATTCAATGTCCAGGAGCTGGCCGCACAAATGCAGGCGACTGATCGTTTCATGACCAAGGGTGAGCAAGAGGATTTCGATGAGCAAGGTTTTACTTTGAAGAACGTCGGTGATTTCACCGAGCCTTTCGATTCCTCGCGAGGATGGCTCATTCTCAAGCTTTACGAGCGGCGACCGGAGCGCATCCTGCCGCTGACGGACGCGACGCATGACATAAACCACTATCTGAAAACCCTTGCAAACGACGAACGGCTCAATGAGCTGCTGCAAAAGTGGCGGGAGGAAGTGCCAATAACGATCTACGAGAAGAACCTGAAGAAAGCGAAGGTCGACAAGCGGCCCCAGCGAGGCGTCAGGTTCAATTGAGGAAAGTAGGCAGCGTGGATCGCATGGAAAACCGGTCGATGGTAGGGAGCCTGACGCTCCCTATTGTCGTTTTTGCGCTCGTGGCAGCGGTGGTCGTGGGATGCGAACGGCGCCCGGTGTCCTCCAGGCAGGAGGACGGGTCGCCAGTTCTCGTGAGGGTCAACGGAAAAGCACTGACCAAGCGCGAATTCGACTACTATCTGCCTGAAGACTACCAGAAAGTACTCACTTCCGAAGAACGAAAGGAATACGTCGACCGTTGGGTGACCACGCAGCTCTTGTACAACGAGGTCCTCCGATCGAGAATCGGGATAGGAGAGGATGTCAAGGCGCGGATGAGGCAGTATGAAAAGGACATGGTGGCGGATCAACTCGTGCAGAAGGTCATCCAGGAAAACGCAACCGTGAGCGAGGGCGAGGTCCGGAGTTACTACCAGAAGCACGAGCACGAGTACAAAACCGACTACCGGGTGAGCCACATCCTCGTCAACACGCTCGACGATGCGGAAAAAGTTACAGATCAGATTGGCAAGCGCAGCTTTGCTTATCTTGCCCGCAGGTATTCCATCGATAAACACTCTGGCGGCGGTGGCGATCTTGGTTATCTTTCAAAGGGGAACATGATCGCCGAGTTTGAGGACGTCGTTTTCGACATGAAGGTCGGCGACGTCAGCGGCATCATCGAGTCGGACTTCGGGTACCACATAATCCGCATTACCGACATCCGGACCGCGAGGGTCAAGCTGGGTTTCGAAGACGTCAGGGACGAGATCGCAAACCTCCTCACCCTGGAGAAACGGGTGGCGGTCTACGACAGTCTGGTTGCGACGCTCTACGCCGCGGCGGACATAGAGTACATGAATGTTCCCGACTGGAAGACGGAGACGGTGCCGGACACGGTTTCGGCCGAGCCCCGGTGAGGCACGCCCCGCGCGGTGAGCAACGGCTCGCGTGAAAGGATAAAGAAGCATGACAGGCAGGACACGCAAGTTGGCGGTATTGAGTTCGATCCTCGTGGCGGCGGTTTGGCTCTCACCCGCCGGTGCCAAGAGGGAATTGGTGGACAAGGTGGTGGCGGTGGTGGAGGACGACGCGATTTTTCAAAGTGACATCGAACAAACACTCAAACAGTTTCTCGTCCAGCGGGGCCTGACGAACCTGCCGCCAAGTGAACGCGGGACGCTCGAGCAACAGGCACTGGAGGAACTCATCAATGCCAAGCTGGTGCTGGCCAAAGCCAGACGCCTGAACATCGAGGTGTTGTTCGACGAGGTGGAAAAGGCGGTGGATAGGGCAATCGAGGAAAACGAACAGACTCTCGGCGGCGAGGCGGCGTTCCAGCGGCAGCTCGCAGCGGAAGGCCTGAGCATGGATGAGCTAAGGCGGCTGTACCGCGAACAACTCCGCAACCGCATGCTCGTCGATCGCGTCCTCGCCAGTGAGATCAGCCGTGGATCGCTTCGGGTAACCGATCAGGACGTGCTGGATGCCTACGAGAAGAAAAAGGCCGGGTTGCCTCCCCGCCCCGCGGTCGTACACCTGCGAACCATCTACGTGGCGCTCGAATCATCCGAGAATGCGAAAACCGAGGCGAGGGTCAGGATAGAAGAACTACACCGGCGAGTCGTCGCAGGTGAAGATTTCGCCGGGATTGCCAAGGAAAACTCTGAAGACCCGAGCGCGAAGAACGGCGGCAGCCTGGGCATGCTGAAGCTGGCCGACCTGAACGACCGGACATTTGCTGACGCTGCGGCAGGCCTTTCCATCGGAGAGATCAGCCCGCCGGTGTTGACTTCGCACGGTTTTCACGTGATTCAGGTAACGGCAGCGGACAGCACGACGGGTGAGGTGGCGCTGCGCCACATACTGGTGCGAATCAAGCCGGGCGACGAAGATATCCAGGTGGTATTCGCGAAAGCAAACGACCTGCGTGAGAAGCTGGCCGAAGGCGCCCCGTTCGACTCCACCGCCATGCTCTACAGCGACGATGAGGCGACCGCGTCCAAGGGTGGTGACCTGGGGTGGCTGCGTATCGACGATCTGCCCGAGTTTTTTCGGGATGTTCTCGAGACCATGAACCCCGGCGATATCAGCCAGGTCTTGAGGGAACCCGTGGGTTTCCGCATTGTCAAGCTGGTCGAGCGAGAGGGCGAGCGGCCGTTTGAGTTCGCGGAAGTCAAAGATGAGATGCGAAATATGGTTGAGAAAGAGAAGATGGCGACCGCGTATGACACCTATCTCGCCGGTTTGCGCAGCGAATTTTACGTGGAAACCCTCAGTAACTAGCTCATGCGGATCGACCTGGCACTGAAGTACCTGTGCCTTGCGAAGAGCCGCTCGGGTGTGAAGACCCTCTGTGAACGCAGCGCGATCACGGTGAACACGAGGCCGGCCAAAGCCTCCTCCACCATCCATGTCGGGGACCGCATTTCAATCGGGAGCCCTTCCGGCACACTGACCATCCAGCTGCTCGACGTACCCCGGAAACAGTTGAGCAAAACACTCGCGCCCTCGTATTATGAAGTCATCGAGGACTATTCGCCGCCATCCGCCGAGCACCGCCCATTAGACTGATGCCCCCAAAAGCAACGAAGCGACGAACACCCGTAATCGCAGTCACTTCCGGCGATCCCGGTGGAGTGGGACCGGAAATAGTGGTAAGAATGTTTGCGCGCCACCGTCCGGGGCGGTCGATTGCTTTGCTCATCGGCGCCCGCAAGGTCCTGGATCCGCTGTGCGGCGGCAGGTCAGGCCACATCCACGTACTCGACGGCAAGGACATGGGGTCCGTACAGCAGGCGCTGGGGTCTGCCAGTGTCTTCGTGCTCGACACGGGTTGCCGGGCCCGCTACGCGGTGGGCCGGGACAGCGTCGGCGGCGGCCGGCATGCCGGGCGGGCGCTGGACATTGCCTGTGGGCTCGCCCGAGACGGACTGGTGGATGCCCTGGTGACCGCTCCCATTTCCAAGCGGTCGCTCACCCTGGCGGGGTACCCGTTCACGGGTCACACGGAAATGTTTGCCCGCTATTTCGATGCCCCCGACTGCCAGATGGTCATGGTTTACCGCAAGTTCCGGGTCGTTCCGCTCACGCGGCACATTCCGGTCGGTGAGATCAGCTCGGCCCTGACCGCGGAAGGGATTGTCAAGGCGCTGGCCGTGGTGCGGCGCGCACTCCGGGAGGAATTTGCCATTCCCAATCCCCACATCGCCGTTGCGGCGCTGAACCCGCACGCCGGCGAAGGGGGCGTGGTCGGCCGCGAGGAGATCGAGATCATCCAGCCGGCCCTGAGGCGGGCCCGTCAAATGGGCATCCGGGTCACGGGCCCGGTAGCGGGAGATTCCTTGTTTCAACACGCGGGAAATGGCACGTTTGATGCCTTTGTCTCCATGTATCACGATCAAGGCTTGATTCCATTCAAAATGGTGGCTCGGAGGCGAGGGGTCAACGTCACAGTGGGCCTACCGGTGGTTCGGACATCCGTAGACCACGGGGTAGCGTATGATATTGCAGGCAAGGGAGTTGCGAGCATAACCAGCCTCCGGCAGGCTTATCGCCTTGCCGAGCAGCTGGCGCAGCGGCGTATAATGGGGGTCTAGCCCCGCAATCATGGAACATCGAAACGTTATCGGCATATACCACCTGTCCAAGCGCTACGACGACCGCGTGATACTGCGCGACGTCAATTGTCAGGTGGCCAACGGCGAATTCCTCTTTCTGGTGGGGCCCAGCGGGGCTGGCAAGAGCACGCTGCTGCGCATGATCTACATGGCCGAGGCCCCGACCGAGGGACAGGTCGTCGTGGGACGGTGGGTTTCCTCCTCCATAAGCAGGCGGCAGATTCCATACCTGCGCCGCAAGATCGGCGTGGTGTTCCAGGACTTCAAGCTGCTCGAAGACCGCAATGTTTTCGAGAACATCGCCATTGCGATGCGGGTGACGGGGGCAAACAACTACGCGATCAAGAAGCGCGTCATGAAGGTACTCACCGAGGTGGGGCTTTACCACAAACGCAACGACCTCCCGATCAAGCTCTCCGGCGGGGAGCAGCAGCGCGTGGCCATTGCCAGGGCGGTGGCAAACAGTCCCGAAATACTGCTTGCCGACGAGCCGACCGGCAATCTCGATCCCGATGTCACCAATGAAATCCTGCAACTGCTCCTGCGCATAAACAGTGCGGGCACCGCGGTTCTCATGGCGACACACGATCACGCGCTGGTGAAGAACTACGGACAGCGCATCCTCTTTCTGCGCGACGGCACCATCGAGGAAGACCGCCGACTTTCGGTGCACGGCTTTTCGAAGGAGCGGCTGGACGCTATACGCATGGGTACCGAGTCGGCGGTGTGGGACAAACGGCCCGGGGGCAACCCGTGAGATTCCATCAGCTGACCTACCTGGCCAGAGAGTCGGTACACACCCTGGGACGGCACAAGGGTGTCATGTCGCTGTCCATAGTCATCATGAGCTTGTCCTTGCTCGTGCTGGCGGTATTTCTTATGGCCACCGATAACGTGACCGCGCTGCTCGACAAGACGATCAAGGATTTCCGGGTCTACGTCTATCTCGAGGAAGGCGTGTCGCCAGCGACCATCGAGGAGTACCATCAGACCCTTTTCGCCATGAACGAGGTCGAGGCGATCGAGTTTGTCTCAAAGGCGGAGGCGCTGCACGAGTTCCGGAAAGAGCTGGGCGAGGAACAAAACATCCTCGAAACCCTGGAAGCGAATCCGCTGCCGGCATCGTTTCGCGTTACGCTCAAGAGCGGTTTCAGCGACAGGGACCGCATCGAGACGTTTGCGGCCCGGGTGGCCCGGATGAGCGCCGTGGAAGAGGTGAACTACGGCAAAGATTTTATAGAGAGGTTTTCGTTTCTAGCGCGGATCTTTCTCTATGTGGACGCGGTACTCGGGGGCATCGTCATTCTCTCCTCGGTATTCATCATCGCCAACACCGTACGGCTCACGATTCTCAGCCGCCGCAGGAGCATCGAGATTCTCAAGCTCGTCGGCGCGACCAATTTCTTTATTACCACGCCTTTTATAATGGAGGGCGCGTTTCAGGGAGGTCTGGCGTCGGTGCTTTCGCTGGGCCTGCTCGCCGGGATCTACGTGGCGTGCCGGAACATCCTGCCTGACGTGCAGTTCCTGGGTACGGACCGGATCCTCTTGTACATGGCGACCTGTGTCGGCCTCGGCGCGGTCGGCAGTTACGCGGCGCTGAGGCGTTTTCTGAAACTCTGACGATTCGAAGGCCGCCGTGATCAGGGCTTCTCTCAAACTCAACCTGGACAAGGCACGACTCGGGCGACCGGTCCGCTGCTTCACGGAACCGGCCCGCCGGCCGGCGCCGCGAAGTACGCCACCGGCACGGGCATCGTGGACGTGTGTGCTGCTTGCCGTGCTGGTTACGTGCCTGGCGCAGCCGGTTGCCACCGGTGCCCAGGCTCCGCGCAGGTCGCTGGCGCGCAAGATTCAAAATCAGCAAGCGCAGCTGGAGAAAATACAGGGCGACATCGAGCGTCACCGCCGCAAATCGAGCGAGCTCAGGCGGGAAGAACAGAGCATGATGCAGCAGTTGTCGAGTCTCGACCGGGAGCTCTCGCTCTCCGGCAAACTCGTCGCCGGTCTCGAAGAGCGGGAGGAGCTCCTCGAAGAGCAAATCGACAGCCTTCGCGTCAGCATCGTTTACGAGGAAAGCGTCCTGGAGATGCGACGGCGTCGTCTGGCCGCGCGCCTGCGGCAGATGTACAAGCGCGGACCCGACTACCGGTGGCGGGTCATCCTGGGAAGCGCGAACATCCAGGATGCATTTCGGAAGTACAAGTTTCTCGGGCTTGTCGCCGGGCGTGACGCGAACCTGGTTGCAGAGGTCCGCGCCCGTAAGTCGGGCCTGGAACAAGAGCAAGTCTCGTTGACCGAAGCAATGGCGGACGTGGTGGTGCTCAAGATGCAGCGCGTGGAGGAAAGCAGCAAAATAAAGAGTAACAAGAAGATACGAGTGACCATGTTGAGACGCATTCGCAGCGAGAAAACCAATCACGCACAGGCAATCGACGAGCTCAAGAAATCCGAAGAACAACTACGAGACCTGATTGGCGATCTTGAGCGCCGGCGACTCAGCGGTGACACCGGTGTGCCGCCGGCCGGCGAATTTGCGGAATTGAAGGGCAAGCTGACCAGGCCGGTCAAAGGCAAGGTGACGAAGAAGTTCGGCCAGGACCGGCATCCCAAGTTCGGAACGGTTACCTTTAACAACGGCATCAATATAACAGCCGCGCCGGGATCGCCCATCCGCGCGGTCGCGGCCGCGAAAGTCGAATTCGTGGACTGGATAACCGGCTACGGAAACTGTATTATCCTAAACCACGGGGGAGGGTACTATACTCTCTACGCGCACGCAGCGACCATACTGGTCCAGCCCGGTCAGTCGGTCGCGAGCGGCCAGGTAATTGCGGAGGTCGGTGACAGCGGTTCTTTGAACGGCTACGAATGTCACTTCGAAATCCGCAAGTCCAAAGAGGCGCTGAACCCCATGGACTGGTTCCGAAAATAACGGAGAAAAACGTATGATCGCGGATACCGGCGCGCGGCACGGGGGGTTCCGTGCCGTCGACCTGCAGCAGGAACGCGCGCAGTCATTCCTCGCGGCGTGTCTCGACGGCAAGCTGCCGGCGCTGCTCTTTACTGGACCCGAGGGTGTCGGCAAGGAGTACGTCGCCATCGATTTCGCCAGGAGGCTCTGCTGCACCCGGAGTCCGGCATGCGGGCGGGAAGGGACACCGTGTGACAGTTGCCAACGGGTGCTCGCGCTCGAGCACCCGGGCATTCACCTGATTTATCCCACGCCCACTCAGGGGAGTGGTGAGAAAGAGGGTGACGACGAGCCGGACATCGGCAAGGTTCTTGAAGAAAAACGGCGTGACATATTCGCCACCTATACGTTCAAGAAAAAAGCGTCACTCCGCATCGCACGCTCGCGCGCCATCATCCAGCGGGCACACTCCAAGCCGTTCAACAGCCGCTACAACGTCTTCATTATAGTAGACGCACATCTCATGCGTGAGCAAGCGCAGAACGCCCTGTTGAAACTCGTCGAGGAGCCGCCCGAGCACAGTGCGCTCATCCTGGTCACACACTCGCCGGACGCCATCCTCTACACTCTCCGCTCGCGCTGCCAGCGCGTTCGTTTCGGGCCGCTCCGGTCCGAGGTGATCGAGTCGTTTCTCGTGTCACACGACGGCGTGCCGGCGCGGACGGCGAAGAAGGCGGCGGGGCTGGCGCAGGGAAGTATCACACGGGCGCGCCGCGTCACCGCCGAGGACAGCGATGAAGAACGCGCTAGCGCGTATGCGATTCTTGAGAAGATTCAGGAGGCGCCCGAATCATGGCTGATCGGGAGCGCCATGTCGCTCTCGCGCGGCGCTTCGCGTGACCGCGTGGCCCGGTTTCTCCACGAATTCGCGCTGGCCTACCGCGACATGATGACCGGCAGCAGATCGTTGTACGTCAACCAGGACAAGGCGGACGTGCTCGATGCCCAAAGCGAGCACTGGAATCCGAGTTGCCTACCCACCATTGTCGATCGCATCAACCAGGCCCGCGATGAAATCCTCCGCCGCAACCTGAACACGGACGCGGCCCTGGCCCAGCTCTTTCTTGATATCAAGCATTTGGGGTGCTAGAATTCTCGGGCTTTAGCCCCCACCCCGGCACGCTTGAGGAGCCATCAGACTTGAAAACGTATTACGTGACCACGGCCATCGACTACGTCAACGCCCGGCCGCACCTGGGTACCGCCTACGAAAAAATCGGCGCCGACTGCCTCACCCGTTACAAACGGCTGGCCGGTTTCGACACCTATTTTCTCATGGGGACCGACGAACACAGCACCAATGTCGAAAAGGAAGCCCAGCGCCTCGGCAAATCTCCCCAGGATTACTGTCGCGAAATGGCGGCGGAGTTCGAGAAAGTCTGGGCGCGACTCAACATTTCATACGATCAGTTCATCCGCACCGAGGATCCCAAACACACCGCAGCGGTCCAGCAACTGTTTCAGACGATCTACGACAACGGTTACATCTACAAGGGAGCCTACGAGGGTTACTATTGTGTGTCTTGCGAGGAGTTCAAGCTCGAGAAGGACCTGGAGGACGGCCTGTGCCCGCGCCACAAGGAAAAACCCGCCTGGCTGCAGGAGGAAAACTACTTTTTTGCCCTGTCCAGGTTCGGCGACCGCCTCAAGCAATTGATGACCGATGGTCCCGGGTTCGCGCGGCCCGACAAGCGGCGCAACGAACTGTTGAACGTAATCGAGGGCGGCCTCGAGGACGTCAGCATATCGCGTTCGGGCAAGGAATGGGGGGTGCCGCTCCCCATCGCCGACGGGCAGGTCGTCTACGTGTGGTTCGACGCCCTGATCAATTACATATCCGCGCTGGGTTACGGTGGCGAAGACGACAGCTTGTTCCGGAAATACTGGCCGGCGGACTGCCACGTCATCGGCAAGGACATCACGCGTTTCCACTGTCTCATCTGGCCCGCAATGCTGATGGCCGCCGGCGTCCCGGTGCCGAAAAGCGTCTTCGCTCACGGGTTCGTGTATTCGCGCGGCACCAAAATGAGCAAGACGCTGGGAAACATACTCGACCCGCTGGAGATGGCGGAATACTTCGGGGGAGCGGACGAACTGCGCTATCTCTTGCTGCGGGAAATCGCGTTTGACCGCGATGGTGACTTCACGATCGAGCAATCGATTGCACGCTACAACGCGGAGCTGGCCAACGAGCTGGGCAACTTATTCTCGCGCACCCTCACCATGGTCCAGCGTTACTGCGGGGGATCCGTTCCCGGATGGAACAAGTGCGCCGGCGAGGACTACGCGCGGCTCACCGATGGGGTGGTCGAGGGCTACCGGGCGGGCATGGATGAGCTGGCATTCGACAAGGGTCTGGCGGCACTTTGGCGGGCGATCCAGGCGGCCAACCGTTATATAGAGCAAAAGAAACCATGGGAGCTGGCCCGCGGCGGCGAGCAGGCGGCGCTGGACGAGGTCCTGCGCGTCCTGCTGGAGGTGTTGCGCCTGAGCTCGATTCTCTGTATACCGTTTATGCCGGAGAAATCCGCGCAAATGCGCGACCAGCTGGGATTGCAATCCGATGTCACGGCGCTGTCGCTCGAGGAAGCCGAGCGCCCAGGCGACAAGAGCTGGAAGAAGGTAAACGAACCGTCGGTGCTCTTTCCGAAGATCGAGCCACCCACAGCGGCGGACTGAAGCCACGGCGGCGGATGCGCGGCGACGGTCGTACGTGAGCGTTCCATGATCGATTCTCACACTCATTTGAATCATTCCGATTTCGAGCAGGATTTTGACTCGATCATCCAGCGCGCACTCGACGCGGGGATTACGCGCATGGTCAACATCGGCTTCGACCTCGGCTCATCCCGGGAGACGGTGGCTCTGGTGAAGAAATACGCGTTCATGGACGGGGCGGTTGGGGTTCATCCCCACGACGCCCGGACGTACGATGACGAGGTGGAGGATGAGCTCTCCGAGCTGCTTGCCAGCCCGGGGGTGCTCGCCGTGGGAGAAATCGGTCTCGACTACTATCGCGACCTCTCGCCGAGGGACCTGCAGCGGGACGTGTTCCGACGACAGCTTGGTCTGGCCAGGCGGGCGAGCAAACCGATTATCATTCACTGCCGGGACGCGTTCGACGATGTCATCTCGATATTGAGGGCGGAAGGCCCCCCGTGGCAGGGAATTTTTCATGCGTTCACGGGTGATGCGGAAATGGCCGGAACCGTTCTCGATCTTGGATTTCACATTGGGATCGGCGGTGTGGTAACGTTTCGCAAGTCAACCCTTGGGCAGGTGGTGGCCGGACTGCCGGCTGAGTCCATTGTTCTCGAGACGGACTGCCCCTATTTGACGCCGGCGCCGTTTCGGGGCAAGCGCAACGAACCAAGCTACCTGACCTATGTTGTCGAGAAAATCGCCGAGACGACGGGCCGGTCAGTGGATTCCATTGCAGAAATCACGACCCGGAATTTTGCTGACGCCATGGGGCTCGACCACCTGGACGGCGTGGTCACGGAATGAGCATGGAACACGGATGCGAACATACAGAAGGAAGTCCGATCGGCAAATGCGCGATTTGTGAACGGACCGTTTGCAGCGATTGCTACCGGGACGTTTTCAACTCGATGATTTGTGCCCTCCATCAGGATCTCGAAGACGAGGCGGAATGGGCGCTCATTGGTTTTTACTCGGAGACTTCGGCCCTGGCGCAGAGACGATACCTGCTCGAGGACGCCGGTATTACCTCCCTGGTTGTTGAAACGGATGAAGAAAACATAGAGCTTTACGTACCGGCTGATGAAAAAGACGATGCGTTCGACATGCTTGCGGCCACGGGGGACGATACCTCTGTGTGTTCGGATTGTCACATTCAGTATTCTTCCGGGCTGGGCGCCTGTCCGATCTGCGGCGTGAAGTCCGAGCACGTGGATGACGAGGCAAAGCACTAGAAACAGTTTTGCGGCAGGCGCGGGGGCGGCAGAGGAAAGGAAGTCGAAGCGATGAAAGTACTGGTGACCGGTGGAACCGGTTATGTAGGTAGCAAGGTCCGTGAGTCGTTGAGAGAAGCGGGGCACGACGTTCGCCTCCTGGTGAGGCAGGGAAGCGAGCACAAGGTCACGAACTCCGATGCTTACGAGATCGTGCAGGGCAATATCTTCAACACCAACGCGTGCTTACGCGCGTGCGACGGTGTTGCCGGTGTCGTGCATCTCGTGGGGATCATTCGCGAGCATCGATCGAGGGGCGTGACCTTCGAGCAGTACCATAGCGTGGCTACGACGAATATTCTGGACGCCGCGCGGCAAATGGGGGTCGAGCGGTTCATACACATGAGCGCCCTGGGTGTGAAACAAGGCGCGAGATCGTTTTACCACCAGACAAAATACGCCAGCGAGCAGGCAGTCAAGGAATCACCGCTGCGGTGGACGATTTTTCGACCGTCGCTGATATTCGGAGCGGGTGACGCGTTCACCCGGCAGGTTATTTCCCTCATCCAAAAACCCATTGTGCCGCTCATCGGCGGCGGCAAGTCGCTCTTTCAGCCGGTGGCGCTGGAGGACACCAGCGCGTGCGTCACCGCTGCGCTCGCCATGCCGGAGACCCAGGGGCAGACCTTCGAGTTGGGTGGCCCCGACCGGCTCTCTTTCAGCAGCATCGTGCACAAGATAGCCACGGCGATGGGCCGCCCGATCAAGACGCTGAACGTTCCCATGTGGTCGGTTCGCCCGCCGGTCAAGATTATGGAGCGCTTCGAAGCGTTTCCGCTGACGACAGACCAGCTTCGCATGCTCGCCGAGGATAACGTGTGCGAGATCGACCACTACGTGAAGACCTTTCACATCGAGCCGAAGTCGTTCGTGCGGGCGCTCCCCGAGCTGGTAAAATGACAGATGCCGCCGGCACCCTCGCGGCGCCCCAGGCGGGCACCGGTTGCAGCACGAAACTTGCTACAAACGGGTGCCGTTCGCGGCCTTGACTTGGGCGCGTATCTGCGCTATAATTAGCGCACTCTTACGGACTTCTGGAGGTTGTTCCCCGAGCTGACTCTGCTACCAACGTTGTGTTTCTTGTCTGATTCTCAGACGTAACTCTATATATTAATTTGGTTTAGCACTCTCCCTGCGGGATAGGTATGGCATCTCGTCCCAAGAAGCGGTTCGGACAGAATTTCCTGCATGACCCCGGGATTGCCAGAAAACTGATCAATGCGGCGAACCTGGTGTCGGGGCAAACGGTGGTCGAGCTGGGCGCGGGCCGGGGATTTCTCACCCGGCCGCTGGCGGACCTCGGCGTGCGGCTGATCGCGTTCGAACTGGACCGGGACCTGTGCCGCGAGCTGGCCGCCGAGCTGGAGACCACGGTCTCCCTGGAGTCCGGCACAAGGGTGGAAATCATCAATGAAGATTTCACACGGGTGTCGCTCACCAGCCTCCTCGCCGAGCGCGGGCTGACGGGCTGCATGCTCATCGGCAACATCCCGTATCACTTGACTCGCGAGGTGTTGTTTTCGTTTCTGGTCGACGAGTCCGAGATGATCGATTCGGCATGCTTGATGATGCAGCGAGAGGTGGGCGAGCGCATCGCGGCGCCGCCCGGCAGTCGCACATACGGAATACCCAGCGTGATTCTCCAGAGTTTGTATTCGGTACGCTCGCTGTTCAGGGTCGTTGCCGGTTCGTTTACGCCCCGGCCCAAAGTCGACTCGATCGTTATCGGGTTCGATCGTCTGGAAGTGCCGCTGGTCACGCCCCGCGAACGGAAACATTTCGTGGGCGTGGTAAAAAACCTGTTTCAGCAGAGAAGAAAGACCATCTACAACACGCTGCGAGCATCCTATTCACTGTCGGTGCCCGAGCTGAGACGGCTGCGGGAATCTACGGCCATCGACCTGGACAAGCGGCCGGAAATGTTGTCGAAAGAAGAATTCCTGGAAATATCCCGAGCCCTCACCGGCATGGCGCAGGGAGAGCAGGCGGTGGGACTGTAGTGCAGGACATGACAAGACGTATCCCTCATATATTGGTTCTATTGAGTGCTCTATTCTGGGGTCTGGGCTCCACGTCAGAGGCCCACGCGCAGCTCGATTCGCTATCCGGCGCGGTGCAGGAGACCAGGCCCCGGTACAAGTTCAAGAACTCGTACAACGGTTCCATCAAGGGCAACGTCAGTTCGATCAACATGACGAACCAGGTCGGTTCCACGGTGCTGCTGCGCAACGGTTGGGTCGTCAGCACCAACCTGCGGGTCAACGAAACCACCTATCGCCTGCAGGACCGCGCGGACAACTCCAGAAACTTGAGCTTCAACGTAACGATGCCGCTTGCCACCGGCCTTGCCGTGAACGGCAGGGTCTCCGACAGCCGGTTCTTCAACCGGCTGGTGACGTTTTCGAATGATATCCAGGATTTCAAGAACGATTCGCAAACCGCGGCGGCGACCGTTACCTATACGCGGATGCTCCCCAGGCGTGTCGCGTTCACCGGAGGGACGTCGGCCAGCGTAAGAAAAAGCGAGCAGACTTTTCTCGAAGATCAGAGCCGCCGGGGTTCCGTCCACGGTCAGCTCGGCTACAATTTTGGCAGCCGCGTAAAACTAAAGGGGCGTGGTTCTTTTAGCAAGAGCGACGACTCCGCGGACACGGGGGGGCGTACCAATAAGGGCCTCGGGGTAGACGAGGACAGTCTCGTGGCCAGGCTGGATGTCACGCTGACGGACGATGCCTTCTTCTCGGTGGATTACAGCCAGGCCACGCGGAGCAACGAGTTCATGGACCTGCCCCGCGGGGTATTTCAGGAAGTGCAGTTCAGAGACAACTTGAACCGCGAGGTCGAGACACGAACCCTGGACGATTTGACGTTGAACGCCACAACCCACCCCCTGGACGCCGTGGAACTTAAGCTCACCGGTCAGCACAACGAGAGCGTCAGCGACTTTCTCGTGGCAAAAACGCGCTTCAACCGGCGGGTCACCGACGTCCTGCGCGCAGAAGTCAGTTATAAGATGGGGCGGGCGACGAATGTCGACGCGCGGATAGAGAGGCGGGAGGTGCTGAATGACCTCGGGCCGCAGTCGTTGGGCAGTTTTCGCGACGAGCGTCGCGGGGCGAGGTTGACTCTGGCACATAGCTTCACCCCGACGTTCACGTTCAACTTCCAGACCGGGGCTTCCATCAGCCAGGCGTTTTTCCTCGATTTCGAGATCAACCCGCGCGACCGCGACCAGCTGGACCAGTTCATGAACCTCAAGATAAACTCGAAGCCGTTTCCGAAGATTACCGCGTCGATTTATCTGGCGCTCAACCAGACGGACTTTGTGAATATCGACGGCAGTCTCTCGCAAAACAACCGAGCGGAGACGACGTACGACTTTCGGCCGGAGCTGACGTACACGTTGAACGATCGCATCCAGATCAAACAAACCTATGGACTGAACCTCGAGCTGACCGAGTTCGATTTCGACGAGAATAATAACTTTCTCGACCGCAACTTCATATTCAGCAATACGGTCCGCTCCAGGCTCAGCAAGGCGCTCTCCACAGAGTTGTACTATCAGCTCCTGCTGCACGACCGGGGCAGCTACCTTCGTCCGGCGCCCGGTGAGGAGCGCCTGCTCAACATCGAGCAGGAAGACCGCCGCGATCAGATGAACGTCAGCTTTCGCTACAAGATAAATTCCCACCTGACGCTGCTGGGCAAGAACGAGTACAGCCGGCGCCGGGACCAGTTCGGCGCCGGCAACGCCACGGTTTTTATCGACGGCGGTCTGGAAATCGGCATAGAGGGTGCTTACCGGTGGGGTACGGAGAAGAACCTCAACGTCAAGCTCCGGAAGGTGAACCGTTTTGGGCGGTTCAATAGCGAGGAGCAGGAGAGCTACTGGATCATGGATTCAAGCGTGAAGTACGCATTCTAAAGAGGCATCATGGATACCCGGCTCGAGACAATAATTCGACGGCTGTTCCCGGTGGCGGCGGCACTCACCCTGGGGCTGCTGTCCGGCTGCCTGTTCGACACGCGGGACGCGGAGGACCCGGGCGCGAACCCGTCCACGTGGCAGGTGCCCAGCGTCCCCAGCCGCGTATTTCTCAATATGGTGAGCGGCCTCGAAGAGCTCAACGGCGTCAATTATACGCGGAGCATTCACGACAACTTCACCTTCGTGCCGCTGCCCGAAGACGCCAACAACCCGACACTGACGGGCAAGTTCGACAACTGGACCGCGGATGTGGAAAAGACTGTCGTGGACAGGCTAACCTCGGAGTCGAGCAGCCTCCAGGTCTCATTCAGCAACCGGGAGCAGATTCGTGATCAAAATCCATTCGCCGATTTTCGCGTGGATTATGAATTAATCGTGACCAGTCCGACCGCGCCCCCGGATACCATCCGCGGCAAAGCCCAGTTCGATATGCAGGATGGTAGCAAGGGGTGGCAGCTGGTTCGCTGGGAGGACATCGAGCGGGTGTCGGGTTTCGCCACCTGGGGTTTCTTGCGGGGGTCGCTGCGGCAGTAGGAGCATGCAGCGGTGATTCGTGAGATGGAGAGTAGTAGTTTATTGGAATGAAACAAGTTAACCAAGCGGGTGTCTTGACGTTTCGGTGCGGATGTGCTACATTTCCCATACCGGAACGTGTCGCTACACACCGGAAAGGACCACGGTCGCCATGACCCGAATCAGCCTCAAGAATGCACTGACATTGGCCGTACTCTCACTGGGTATGCTGGCGTTCAACGCCTGCATCTTCAATGCGGAAGAGGGCTCCGGGGGGGACCCACCTCCCAGGGTGCCGTACGAGTCGCTCAAGGAAAAGGACCACGTTCTCTCCAATTTGAAGAAGGCCTACAACGAGCGTAACCTCAACCAGTACGACAAGCTGCTGGACGTAAACTTCGGATTTACGTTCTTCTTCTCGCCAGAAGACGTCACCTCGGGCAACGTTCAGTCCGCGAACTGGGACCGCGCGTCCGAGCTGCTCGCGACGGGGCACATGTTCGACCCGACGTTCGACCCGGCGCCGCACACGAACCCGGACGGATCGATCACCGATCCGGGACCGATCAGCCGCATCTCGCTCACCATGGAATTTCCGCCCGGAGACGTTGCGTGGAACCAGCAGATCGACGACAATGTCCACCCCGGCGAGGTATGGTACGAGAAAACAGTGGACTATAAACTCGTGGTCAGGGCCGGCGGCGATTTCACCTTCCAGAATGCGACAACGTTGCAGGCGTCCTTCGTGATCCACTTTACCGAGCTGGAGGGCGACAGCATCTACCGTCTGGTCTCCTGGCGCGACGATCTCTAGTAGACACCCGTACACAGACGCCCGGCGGCGCGCCGGGCGGTTTTTTGTGGTACCCCGCTGTACTACCCCCGGTGACGGTACGCTCGCCTGTACCACTTCGTGCCGGCGTCCGCGGAGCGTGCACCGATCCGCTTGGTGCCGGCGGCCCCGGCGTCCGTTGGGCGCACGGATCCACTTCGCGCCTGCACCCCCGGCGTCACCCGGGGCGCTCACCGATCCGCGAGGGATTTTCCCTTGTCGCCCCTCGGTGGCTCCCGTTATGCTCCCCGCGCCGCATTTCCCCGTAGAACAATGCCAAAGAAAAAGCGCAAGAAAAAGCCGACCCGCCGGAGCAATGCGCCGCTTCGCGTACGCGCCCTCGTGGGTTTGAT